>JBDOIE010000033.1:0-67184 GCA_041082245.1 Chloroflexia bacterium | reverse complement strand
GCGACCAGCACCATGCTCTGGCCCTTGCTCCGGAAGGACGGAAAATCGTGCATCGCTCACCTCCACCGCTCGAACCTTCCTGCTGTTCTGCCTCAGGGGATCAGCTGTGTAGCCGAACGACGGATCGTGATCGTGCTGCTCCCGAAGGCGCTCAGGAACGGTAGGATCGGCTTGAAATCGTACCACACGGTGATCGTGATCGAAGTTCCCGGTTTCTTGGGGTTCACCGGATCGAAGGTCACCTCGTAGTGCATCAGGCTGGGGATCACGAGCGCGCTCTGCGACTCGTTCAGGATGCGGTATTCGACGTTGTTCGGGTTGGCACAGTTCGGCCCATCGGAAGGTCGGATGCAGTTGGGGTTGGCCATGCCGAAAAGGGCCCCTTCGGCAGCAGCGTTCTCCACGGCCACCATCACGAAGTAGGCCCGGCCGAGATCGATCACCGCAAGCAACAGGAACAGGAAAAAGACCATCACGAGTGCGAACTCGACGATCGCCTGCCCTCTTGCCGGTTTCCCCAAGCGTTCATACAGCCGCGCGACCATGGTATCCCCTCATGGACACTGGCTACAGGCCGGGTTGCTGCTCGTGTTGCCGTTCACCTCGTCCCCGATGAACCCGCTCAGCTCCGCCGTCACCCGCACCGGCTGATGGTCGTTGTATGCCCCTCCGGCCCAACAGTTCGAGCCCGAGCCGTAGTAGCCATTGCCGATGTGCTGCAGCGTGGCCATGTAGACGCCATTCACGTAAACGTTTACCGTAGCGTTCGTCACCGGTGCTCCACCTTCGTCTGTCACACGGACCTTGACCCGCACCGGCTTACTGTTACCGTTCTGCTTACACGGGTAGTTCGCCGCAAACACGACATGCAATCGCTGCGGGGTCGGTGGTGGCGTAGGCGTCGGTGTTGGTGTTTCGCTCGGGGTCTCCGTAGGCGTGGGCGAGCTCGTGGGGGTTGGGGTGTTCATGGGCGGGGGAGGCCCGGGTGTCGCTGTCGGCTTGTGGGCTCTTGCGCCCCCGGATACCGTACGTGCCGAGACGAAACGGATGGTCGTGTTGGGGAAAAGCGGGCGCATCAGGGGGGTCATCATGGAGAAGGCGTGCTGCACGGTGACGATCACGCGGCTCTTTCCAGGGATGATGATGCCCCCCTCGCCTAGTTGATCGTAGGTGACCTCGACGGAAACGGTGCTCGTGGGGACCAACACCACACGGCTCCAGGCGGCCTGACGGATCGCCTGGATGCTCGCCGCATCCTGGCCGGGGTGCACCATCCCGTAGCGTGCCCCTTCGCGTGCGGCATTGGAGATCATCGTGTAGAAAAGGAAGGCGCGGCCGAACTCGATCAGCCCGATGACCACGAGCAACAGGATGGGCAGCAGCAGGGCCATTTCCACCACGCTCTGGCCCCGACTCTTCTCGGAACTGCGCTTCAGCCTGTTCATGGCATACTCCCCTGCCTATCGGGTTGCATTACGTTTTTATCTTAACCTCGGTGATGTGCCTTGTCAATGGGAAGAAAGTACTGTTTTTGCGGAAATTTGCACGGCGGTCAAAACTATAGTAAGATGCGTTTGTATGAGAGATAGGAGGTCCGATGTCCCGGGCTGATGGTCGCCGTCCGGATGAACTCCGGCCCGTGCGGATTGTCCCTGGTTACGCGGAGTTTGCCGAAGGGTCCGCGCTGATCGAAATCGGGCGTACCCGCGTACTTTGTACCGCTTCGATCGAGGAACAGGTGCCACCCTGGTTGCGGGCGAGCCATCCCGGACACGGGTGGGTGACAGCGGAATACGCTATGCTCCCCCGTTCGACCCCGGAGCGGATGCGCCGCGAGCGCGGGACGATCCTGGGGGGAAGGACCCAGGAGATCCAGCGCCTCATCGGCCGCGCGTTGCGCGCTTCCGTGGACCTCTCGCTGCTGGGTGAACGGACCATCCTCCTCGATTGCGACGTGATCCAGGCCGATGGGGGCACCCGAACTGCGGCGATCACCGGGGCTTACGTTGCGCTCTACCAGGCGCTCCAGCGGCTCCTTGGGGAGGGGCGGATCGAGCGCTGGCCTGTCCGCTGGGCGGTTGCTGCGATCAGCGTGGGGGTGGTGGCAGGGGAAATGCTGCTCGACCTCACCTACACGGAGGATGCCGCAGCGGAGGTCGACCTGAACGTCGTGATGACCGAGCGGGGCCGGCTGGTCGAGATCCAGGGGACAGCCGAGCAGGAACCGTTCAGTCTGAGCCGGCTGGAGGAGATGGTGCGGTTGGCGCGGGTGGGGTTGGAGCAGCTCTTCCGGGCCCAGCGGGAAGCGCTGGCGGGGACTCCCGTCCAGACGCCTGCGGTAGATGCATAGCATGCGTGTGCTCCTGCTCAGCGCCGAATACCCGCCGATGGAGGGAGGGGTGGGAGACTACACGCGTCGGCTGACGCTGGCGCTACGGGAGCAGGGAGTGGAGGTGTATCTTCTGACCTCGATGGAGGGGAGCGGGTTTGCGGACGACGGGCTTCCCGTTTTCCCACAGGTTCGGAGCTGGGGATGGGGCTGCCTGCGGGTGGTCGCCCGTCTCGTGCAGCAGCTGCGTCCGGATATCGTCCATCTGCAGTACCAGACGGGTGCCTATGGGATGCGGCCGGCCGTCCATTTTCTCCCGGACCTGTTGAAGCGCCTGCGGGTGCCGGTGCGGCTGGTGGTCACGATGCACGACCTCCACCTCCCGTACCTCTTTCCGAAGGCCGGCCGGCTGCGCCACGCGATCGTCGAGCATCTGCTGCGCGACGCCGACGCGGTGGTGGTCACGAACGCGGCCGACCTCGCCCGGCTCCAGGGCGAGGGGTTTCCCGCCCGGGAGACTACGCGCATCTGGCTGCGCCCGCAACCCCTGGGCACGTTGCGCCGGCCGCCCGAACTCGTCCCACTGGGAAGCAGCCTGCCTTCCGAGCTCCCCGGGTACGACCGCGCAGCCTGGCGCGCCCGTTTGGGCATCGCGCCCGACGAAGCGCTCCTCGGCCATTTCGGGCTGCTCCACCCGAGCAAGGGCGCCGATCTCCTGGTGGAGGCGGTCGCCCACCTGCGTCGGCAACTCGGCCCGAGGATGCGCCTGCTGTTTGTCGGGGGAGGCACCGGGGCGACAGATCCGGGGACACGTGCTTTTGCCGAAGCGCTCCGTGGGCGGATCAGCGCGCTCGACCTGGAGTCGGTGGTGCTGTGGAGCGGGTCCTGCAGTGCAGAGGAAGCGGCGGGCCATCTGTGGGCCTGCGACCTGGTGGTACTCCCGTACCGGGACGGGGCTTCCTTTCGGCGCAGTAGCCTGATTGCCGCCCTTTCGCTGGGGTGTCCGGTGCTCACGACCGAGCCGCTGGAGGAAGGCGAGGTCTCGCTCGGGACCGGACAGGGGCAGCTGCAGGACGGCGTGAACGTTGCCCTGGTGGCGCGCGAAGACAGGTTCGCACTCGCAGAGGGGATCGGCCGCCTGCTCGCACAACCGGACGCACGAGCACGCATCGCCGCCGGAGCGATGCAGCTGGGCGCGGCTTTCCGCTGGTCCGAGGTGGCCGCACGGTTCCGCGCGCTCTACGCCCGGCTCTCGCCGCTCACTTCTGCGGGTTAGCCTTTCCCTCGCCGCTGCGTGCACGGAGCTTCCGGTAGCATTCGTCGCAGTAGATCGGACGGTCCTCCCGCGGCACGAAGGTCACCGTCGTCTCGCGCCCGCAGGCGGCACAGATAATCGGGTACTCCACGGCCTCGCGCTCTTGCCTTCGCTTGGCGCGGCACTCGGGGCAACGGCGTGGCTCGTTGAGCAGGCCCTTGTCGGCGTAAAAGGCCTGTTCGCCGGCCGTGAACACGAACTCCTGCCCGCACTCGATGCAGCGCAAGATGATGTCGCGGAAGATCACCCCAAGCCTCCTGGGTCCTCGGCATCCCGCCGGTCCTGCCTTTCAGTATAGCGCAGTTTCCTTGTTGCGGCAACGCGAGGGCGACCGGAGGCCGTCCAGGAGATGGAGCAAGGCCAGCATCGGGTGGCGCAGGAGCATCCGCGGACCTGCGTAGCGCATCACAGCCCGGATCCGCTCCCGTTCCTGCGGCCGGTAGCAGTGGATGGGGCATTTCGCGCAGGTCGGCTTGGCGGCGCCGTAGGGACAGCGCGCGAGGCGGCTGCGGGCATAGCCAAGCAGAGCGGCGCAGTCGGGGCACAGCCCGACTGCGCCGCTGTGGTGCGCGTGACAGAAAAGGCGGACCATCGCCGCAACCGTCTTTTCTTCGCGTGCCAAACGCTCGCCGGTCATCGACCCAGTTCCCTCGACATCTGTCCTGCTCGGAGCGGGGTATGGTGCTCCCCTGCCGGCGCGTGGTCCCCCAGGTGGTCTAGCGGGATCGGGTATACGTTGCCTCCAGCCGGTCCAGGAGGGCGTGGAACGCCTCGTGCTTGCCCGGTCCCACGCGCTCTTCCTCCACCCGGGCAAAGCCCCGGGAAAGCTCGGCCTGGGTCTGTTGCGAAAGGACGCGGTCGGCAATCGGGTAGAGGATCTGGTCCTCTTTGACGATGTGCTGCGATAGAAGAGCAACGTAGCCACGTGCGTTTTCTGCAAATCGCGCAGCCGCGCCTGCCTCCCCTGCCGCATAGCGCGGAATGGCCTCTGCCATACCCCGCACGTAGTCGCGTCCCAGGGTATGCTCGGCCAGCATCACCCCAATGGGACCGCCCTGGCGGGGAACGCCGGCCGCCTCCATCGCCTGGAACAGAAGGTCTTCCTCCTTGCCGTGGTGGCAGCGGTCGGCAAAGACGCGGATGAATTCGACCATCGCTTCCAGATCGGCAGGGTCGGTGACCGTGCCAGCCTCCAGGCGATCTGCGACATGCTCCAGAATGCGCAGCATCCGCTCGATCGCGCGGTGTTCCGTCATCAGTTCCTCTGTCGGCTTCATCGGGTTCCTCCTCTATTGTGTTCGGCCGCCCTATTGGCTGCCAGGGAGACTCCGCAAGGTCCTGTCCATACTGTAGCAGGTTGTGCGCTTCTTTTCTGCGACAGAAGTCTCAACGCAAAAGGGCCGGCCCGGGCAGGCAACCTGCCGGACCGGCCGCGTGACGGGACGATTTCCTATGCCTCGGCCTTTGCCGGAGCAAGCACATTCCGGGATACGCGGTCCGGGAGGAGGAGAGAGACCAGGTTGCGCCAACCTACCGTGTTCACGATGTTCACAAGGAAAGCCAGGAAGCCGAGCCCCACAAGCAGCGCTCCCACCAGGCCGACGGCGAGGAACGGCCCGTAGGTACCGTCCGTGTAGAGCGTGCGCCGCAGCATCCCCCGTGCTCCAGCCATCCCCATGCCGTACGCCATCGTGACCGACCCGACCATCCAGAGCCAGAAATGCGCCTGCACGAGCCACTGGATGCGGATCTCCCGCTGCGTCAGCATCGGCACCAGCGTATAGATCACAGCAAAGAGAAGCATCGCCAAGCCGGTCAGCAGCAGCGTATGCGCATGCAGCGCCACGACCCACTGTGTGTTGTGCAGGACCAGGTTCAATCCGACGTTCGCCTGGATCAACCCGGCGGTGCCTCCCATAATGAAACCAAAGAGCGAGCCCAGGATGCAGCGGAGCGCGGGGGTCATCCGCACCGGCCGGGCGAGCCAGATCGTCATCAGGGAAGCAAAGATGGTGAGCCCCATCGTGATGAACTCGCCCCAGGTGATGAACTGCCCGGAGAGGAGCCGCATAGCGAACGGTTGCGCGCGGTCGCCCAGGAGGTGGTGGCTCCAGACGCCCATCGAGACGAGCAGGTCGACCATGATCACCGTCCGCACGACGGCTTCGCCGTACAGCCGGCGGTTCACGAGCAGCGGGATGAGCAGGTACCAGGTCCCGGCGGTGTACATGAGCACGTTGCCATCTGCGACCATATCCAGCCCCCACCAGAACCAGTTCTTGTACACCAGGGGGTCGACGGCCATCGGGTTGAGGGGGCTCCGGAAGAGCGCGGCCAATCCGTAGACGAGGATAAGCGCTCCGGCGGTCAGCAGGACCACCGCGTTGATCACGGTGTCGATGGAACCACGGGCGACAGCCACGATAAAGACGGGGAGCCCGTTATAGTCCAGGTTCGGGGCGTCCCGGTCCTCCTTCCCCAGCCACTTCATCAGCCGGGAGATACCAAAGGCCGCGCGCAGGAATTGCCCGAGGCGATAGCGCTCCGGGTTGCTCTTGCTCAGCACCGTGCTGAAGATGTTGTAGGAGAAAAGCAGGATGTTCACCATGATGACAGCTGCACCGGTCACAAAGGCGATGCTGCCCACAAGCGGCACGCGGTCGTAGGATACCGGAAGCGGCCAGTAGAGCGTGTACAGGGAGTTGAAGAGGCCGAAGAACCCGGCGCTCCAGCAGGTGAGGACGCCGATGGCCTGCAGCCAGAAGTTGACGACGACCAGCCGGGGATGACGGATGGGCCGCTTGAGGAGGAAGGGCACGAGGAAGTAGAAGGCGCCCATCACGCACATATAAGCAAACCCGTAGATGCCTACGACGGGGTGGGCGGTGAGCATCGCGTAGTAGAGCTCCTCGGAGGAGGGGTTCCCCGGGCGCAGGTGGTTGAGGATCTCCTCCATGCTGCGGAGCGCCTCCGGGGCAAAGAGGTGTGTCCGCATCAGTATGCCCTCGAAGCCGGAGAGCGCGAGGAAAAGGAGCCCGAGGACCGCGTAGCGCAGCGTCCACTTTTCCTGCCGGCCCAGAGGAGCCGGCTGCTCCTGGACCGTGCTGACCACAGCGCTCATCGTGCGACCTCCTGTGCCGGAAGGACGTGGATCGCATCCCGGACGAACATGCTCGAGTGCCTGGGCCCGGAGTACTCTGTGGATCGGATGTCGTATCTTCCTGGCTCATCGAACTGCCAGACGATACGGTTTCGGTAGCCGGGCAGCACCTGCATCTGGAACACCATTCGGCCGTCCGGCCGGAAGACCCCGAATCCGTAGGTCACATCGCCCGAGGTGACGATAAACTCTACGAACTCGCCGGCCCGCACTTCGATGCCCTGCGGAGGCAGCTGAAAACGATAGTCCTTGATCTCGATCGTGTAGCTTCTCGAAGGACTCGGCCGCGACCAGAGCAGCCATTTCTGCCACGGGACGAGCGGCGAGAGGGTAAGGACGTTCACCAGGATCGCGACCGAGAAGAGCACGCCCAGCCAGACCTTCTCCGCCCGGTCCATCGCTACCCTCCTTTCCGCCGCACCTGGCTGGCGAAAGCGAGCATGAAGAGGGCCACGAGCACCAGGAAAACCGTATAGCTCCACCAGATCACATCCGTGATGTACATCGCTACCTCCTGTCACTTTTCGCCTTTTCCGCGTTCTTGCGACTCGTACCTCCTGCCTCTAGAGGCTGCCCAGCATCAGGAGCAGCGACGAGCCGAGCATATAGACCGAGGCGGCCTTGAAGAGCCGCCAGTTCCCGCGTTCGCTTGGGTGCAACAACTGGTGCAGGGCCAGGACCAGCATAAGCGCCCCCGCAGCCAGCTCCAGGCCGAGCGCCAGAGCACGGACCTGGGCAAGCCAGGCGGCGAGCGCCAGAGCGACCGCGTTCAGTGCGGTAGCCCAGGCAACCACCAGTCGTGACGAACGCACCCCATAACGGTTCGGCCACACCGGAATTCCCGCCCGCCGGTAATCCTCCGCGTAGTGCAGGGCAAGCGTCAGAATATGGGTGGGGATCCAGAGGAGGACCGATGCGGCCAGCAGCAGGCCCAGGGCATCGATGCGGCCGATGGCCAGGGTACGGCCGGCCAGGATGGGCATTCCCCCGGCGACGCCCCCGAACAGGATCGAGAGCGCCGTGCGTCGCTTCAGCCACGCCGTGTAGACAAGCAGGTCGAAGAAAAAGCCGGCCGCGACCACCGTTCCGAAGACCCGGTGCAGCCGAAAGGAGAGTACCAGCCCGGCCAGGGAAAGGAAACCCCCGAACAGCCCAGCTTCGAGCGGCCGGAGGCGCCCCTGGGGGAGCGGCCTATGAGCTGTGCGGGCCATCCGCGCATCGACCTCGCGATCGAGCAGCATGTTGAGCGCTGTACAGCCGGCCAGCGAAAGGAAGAGCCCTGCGGCCATAGCGCCAGCCTTGGCTGGGCTTGCGCTGCGGCCGAGCGGCATGACGTACCCTGCAATCCCTGTGAGGAGGAGCAGGGCGGTCTGCTTCGCCTTGGTGAGGGCCCAGTAGTCGGCCAGCCGTCGCAGCCAGGTCTGCTCACGGAGCGTGCCTACGTCCATCGCCTGTCCCAGTTCGTCTTCCGCAAGCACTCACCTGGGCCAAAGAAAGGGGCAAGCCCACAAAGGTGCCCGCGGTCCCAAGGTCAGGTTTCTACAAGAGAAGATACCGAACGGAAGGATGAAGGTCTGTGACAAAAGTCTCAGCGGTCTGAGGAGTCAAATGGCCGTGCTGCGCAACGTTCAGTGGCCGATCAGATGGGCGATGGTGACCCCTTCTCCCCCGTCGCGGTCACGTGCCCCCTCGAAGGAGGCCACAAGCGGATGGTTCGCCAGGAATTCGCGCACGACCCGGCGGAGCGTGCCTGTCCCCTTGCCGTGGATGATGCGCACGAACGGAAGGCCGGCCAGGTAGGCATCGTTGAGGTAGGGGTCAAGCACCTCCTCCACCTCGGCCACCCGCCAGCCGCGGACCTCGATCTCCATCGGCACCTGGTGGGCAGCGGGCTTGGTGCGCACGATCCGTACACCGCCCTCTTCGCGCCGCGCAGCGCGGCGCAGGTCCTCGCGCGGACGGCGCATCTTGAAGCTGCCTACCTGCACCTCGATCAGGCCGGACGCATCGGGTGGGGAAAGCACCTCACCATACGCGTTCATGCTCTCGATCCAGACCGGGTCGCCAACCTGCAGCGGCTCCTGTTCCTGCGGTGCAGCGACGGGCGGTTCGGCAGGAACCTTGGGGATGGCGTCTTCCGCTTCTTTGAGTTGCTCGCGCGCCTGAGCGAGCCATTCGCGCGTCACCCGCACCGTAGAGAGGTCGCGCTCGAGGGCTTGCAGGCGGTTGCGCAGCGCGCGCAGCGCTTCCTCGGCCTCTTCCCGCGTGCGGGCCAGGATCTCGCGCCGCTGGCGTTCGAGGTCAAGTACCTCGCGTTCGAAGCGCCGTTCCAGGTCCCGGGCATGTTCCTCTGCCTTTCGTGCCTCTTCCAGCGACCGCCGCATCGCCTCCCGCTCCTCCTGGATCTGCTGGAGGAGCGTCTCCGTGCGCACCTCCTCTTCGCTCAGCCATCGGCGCGCGCGCTCGATGATCTGAGGGTCCAGTCCGAGACGGCTCGCGATGGCCAGCGCGTTCGACCGCCCGGGCAGCCCTATGGTCAGGACGTAGGTCGGGGAAAGCGTCTCTACGTCGAACTCGACACAGGCGTTCTCCACCCCCGGGGTCGCGTAGGCGTACGCCTTCAGCTCCGAGTGGTGGGTCGTTGCCACGGTGAGGCAGCCGCGCTCCAAGAGCGCCTCGATCAGGGCCCGGGCGAGTGCCGATCCCTCGACCGGATCGGTACCCGCCCCGAGTTCATCGAGCAGGACGAGCGAATCGGCTTGCGCCTCACGGAGCACCTCGATGATGCGCGTCATATGCGCGGAGAAGGTGGAAAGGCTCTGCTCGATCGATTGCTCATCCCCGATATCGGCAAAGATCCGGCGTACCACCGGAAGGCGTGAGCCCGGCGCAGCGGGGATGTGCAGGCCGGACTGGGCCATAGCTGCGAGGAGGCCGACCGTCTTCAGGGCGACCGTCTTGCCGCCGGTGTTCGGCCCGGTGATCACGAGCACCCGGAACTCCCCGCCCAGGTGGATGTCGATCGGGACCACCGTGGCCGGGTCGAGCAGCGGGTGTCGGGCGCGCAAGAGGCGCAGCGGCGGTTCTCCTGGGGGGAGGGAGACCGGCCCGGGTTCTTCCCCGGGAGCCGCAACTGGCAGTAGCAGCGCGCCGCCATCCTCCCGGACAACGAGGGCGGGTTCGCTCCCCTGCAGTTCCAGGCTGTACCGAGCACGGGCGACGATGAGATCGAGCTCCGCCAGTGTTTCCACCGTCTGACGGATGGGAGAGGCTTCACGGGCCACCGCGTCCGAGAGCTCCATCAGGATGCGCCGGACCTCCTCCTGCTCGGCCAGCTGGAGCTCGCGCAATTCGTTGCCGAGCTCGACGACCTCGATCGGCTCCACGTAAAGCGTGGCGCCGCTGGCCGAGTGGTCGTGCACCAGGCCGCGGACGGCTTTTTTCTGCTCGGCGCGAACAGCGAGCACGTAGCGTCCCTGCCGCTGGGTAACGATCGGCTCCTGCAGGAATGCGCGGTAGCGTGTGAGGAGCGCCTGCATCCGCTCCGCGATGCGGTTCTGCAGCCCGAGCATCTCAGAACGGATGGCAGCCAGGCGCGGGCTTGCGCTGTCCAGCACTTCTCCCTGAGGGCCAATGCACCGGGAGATCGTCTCCTGGAGCGCCGGCAGAGGAAAAAGCCCCGAGGCCAGGCCCCGCAGGTGGGGGTATGTGGGGTCGAGGCGTTCCAGCAGCTGGCGCAGGCGGGACGCGGCCTGCAGGGTGCCGAGGATCTCGAGCAGCTGGTGCCCCTCCAGTATGCCCTCGCGTTCCGCGCGCTCCACAAGGGGACGGACATCCCGGGCTCCTCCCAGGCTCAGGGGGGCACGGGCCTCGATGAGCCGGACCGCCTCGGTGGTCTCCCGAAGGCGCCTCCGCACTTCCTCGGGGTTGTCCGCCGGCCGGAGGGCCAGTGCACGTTCCCGTCCGGCAGAAAAGGAAGTATGCCGCGCCAGACGCTCCAGGATTTTCGGGTACTCGAGTGCGGTCAGGGAAGCTTCGTGCATCGCGAGTGTTCTCCGTCCTGCATCCGGCGCGGCTAGAGGGTCAGGAAGTAGGGGAGGCCGGCCGGCAGGAGAGGCTGAAGGAGCGCGAGCAGGACGCCCCGCGCGCCAAGGAATATTTGCAATAGGGGCGAGGTGGGGCGCTGTGCTTTCAACACGACCAGGAATGCCCACTCGCGCAGGGTGGGTGCGTTCAAGAGCAGCGTGTTCAGGATCAGAGCACCGAAAGAAGTCAGAAAAAAGGACGAGACCGCGCCGAGCAAGACTCCGCCGATCTTGTCCAGCAGGAGGAGCGTGGCAGGCAGCCGCACGCCCTTTGTCAGGCTGTAGAGGATCGAGTAAAAGAGCACGGTGACTGTGACGAACACCAGAAAGAAGCCCCAAACACTGGCCACCGGTGTCAAGCCAACCTGCGGTCCCCGGTGCACTCCGGCCTGGAGCCACCCGCCCACCAGGTCCCCGTAGAGCGAAGCGATCAGCGCCCCCAGGTAAGCGGCGATGATCAACCACAGCTCTTTCAGCAGGCCCAGGGCGAAACCGAGCGCAATGAGCCCAAGAAAAAGCACCGCGAGGAAGAGATCCAGCCAGGGGATCCACTGCATAATCGGCATCGCCGCCCTCCTCGACCGATCTACCTTCGACCCCGCAACCTGGCCGCCACCGGCCTGCTTCCAGCATATCCCGATTGCCCTTTCCTGTCAAGCGTTTGCGCGATTCGGGGGTGTGTTGTAAAATTGCGAACACCGCTGGCAGACAAGAGGAGGTTCCATGGGGCTGGAAAACGCTACTCCGTTCGAACGGGGCGGGCTATGGGGAGTCCTTGTTACCGCGGTATTGGCGTTGCTCTACGCCTTCTGGCTCGCGCGCCAGATCCTGCGGGAGGACACCGGCACGCCGCGTATGCAGGACGTTGCCAAGGCGATCCGGGATGGGGCAAACGCCTACCTTCGGCGGCAGTTCCGGAGCATCCTGCTCCTGATCGTGCTCCTGGTCGTAGGGCTCTATCTGACCGCTTTCCTCGCAGGACAGAGCCAGTTCATCTCCATCGGACGTGCGGCGGCCTTCCTGATGGGTTCCCTCTTTTCCGCGACCGTGGGCTACATCGGGATGAATATGGCCGTACAGGGGAACATCCGCGTGGCCTCCGCTTCCCGTCGCTCGTTCCAGGACGCGCTGCGCATCGCGTATCGCACCGGTACGATCACCGGGATGCTGACCGACGGCCTGGGGCTCCTGGGCGGTACCGCGATCTTTATGATCTATGGGAAGATGGCCCCGGAGGTACTCCTGGGCTTCGGGTTCGGTGGCACGTTGCTCGCGCTCTTTATGCGCGTGGGCGGCGGGATCTACACCAAGGCGGCGGACGTCGGAGCGGACCTCGTGGGCAAGGTCGAGGTGGGCATCCCGGAGGACGATCCCCGGAACCCGGCGGTCATCGCGGACCTGGTGGGGGATAACGTCGGGGACTGCGCGGGGATGGCCGCCGACATCTTCGAATCGTACGAGGTGACGATCGTTTCCGCGATGATCCTGGGGCTTGCGATCCAGCCGTTCAACTTGAAGTGGATCGTCTTCCCTCTGCTCGTGCGGGCCATCGGGGTCATCTCCTCGATCATCGGTACTTACGCGGTTTCCTGGTGGCCGACGAAGGGGGATGCCTTCAAGGCCATGGACCTTTCCTACGACCTTTCCTCCTTCATTTCGACGGCCAGTTTCTTCCTCCTGGCGCACTACTACGTGAAGGACCTGCGCGTGTTTGCCGCTACCGCCGCAGGCATCCTCCTTGCGGTCGGGTTCAACAAGTTCACCGCGTACTTTACCCACCCCAAGCACCCCCCGGTGAAGGAGATCGCGCGTTCCAGCCGCACCGGTGCGGCGACGAACATCCTGACGGGGCTTTCGGTAGGGTATGAGAGCACCGTCTGGGCGATCCTGATCATCGCTGCGACGATCCTGGTCTCGGTCTTTATCTACACGGTACAGATGCAGCAACCGATCGCGCAGGGGCTGCTGATCGGCGGGGCGATTGTCGGGGCCCTGGCGGGGATCTGGACCTATCGGCGTACGCGCCAGATCGACCTGGGGATCTTCTCGGCTCTCGGGGTGTTCGTGGTGGCGCTGATCCTGAGCACCTTCCGTGCCGAGAGCGGTGCCCAGCGGGTGACCTTCATCCTGTACAGTGTCTCCCTGGCGGGCATCGGGATGCTTTCCCACACCGGCAACAACGTCTCGATGGATGCCTTCGGTCCGATCGCGGATAACGCCAACGGCATCGGGGAGATGGCCGATCTGGAGCCCGAGGCGCGCCAGATCATGGCCGATCTGGACGCTGTCGGGAACACGACCAAGGCGATTACAAAAGGCATCGCCATCGCTTCGGCGGTGATCGCTGCAGTATCGCTCTTCGGGGCCTTTATCACGGACATCGCAAAGGTGGCACGGGAATTGAACGTCCCGGCGCTGAACGTGATCGACGTCGCCGACCCCATGGTCTTTATCGGGCTACTGATCGGTGGGGCACTCCCATTCCTCTTCAGTTCCCTCACCATCCGGGCGGTGGGGCGGGCAGCCGGCCTGATCGTGGAAGAGGTCAGGCGGCAGTTCCGCATTCCCGGAGTGCTCGAATGGAAGGTCAAGCCGGACTACGCCCGGGCGGTGACCATCTGCACCGCGGCGGCGCAGAAGGAGCTGGTGAGCCTGGGGTTGCTTGCGGTCTTGACCCCAATCATCGTTGGGTTTCTGCTGAAGGAAGCAGCGCTCGGTGGGTTCCTGGCGGGGGTAATCCTTACGGGACAGCTGCTCGCGGTGTTTATGGCGAACGCCGGCGGCGCCTGGGACAACGCAAAGAAGGTGATCGAGGATGGCTGGTACGGGGGGAAGCGCTCCGAACCGCACCGCGCAGCGGTCGTGGGGGATACGGTGGGCGATCCCCTGAAGGATACGGCCGGTCCTGCTCTGAACCCGATGATCAAAGTGATCAACCTGGTCTCGCTCCTTGTGGCCCCGCTGATCGTCCGCGTGGGGCAGAACCCGACCGCTCGGCCGTACGTCTATGCGGTGGCCGCGGTCGGGCTGGTGGTGGTGATCGGAGCCATCTTCTACAGCAAGAAGGAGATCGGCTTCGGTGCCGACCAGGAAGTCCTCCCGACGACACAGGGGCTTGAGGTACAACTTCCGGCCGGGGGTGGTTCACCACCGGACCCCGACTCTTCCGAAGGAAGCCGGTAACGCCTTCGAAACAGAGCGAGGGGCCGGGTGCGGCCCCTCGCTTGTTTTGTGGGCGACAGTGGGTTTGAACCACTGACCTCTTCCGTGTGAAGGAAGCGCTCTCCCGCTGAGCTAGTCGCCCGTGCAATCATATTATAGCACAGTCGTCGGAATCGTGCAACCCGCCTCGGCCGAATGCGGCGGACTTGCCCGTGCTGGCCTGTGTGGTAGAATAGGGGTGCCCTGCTGCACGGAGCGGCATCGGGCGACGAGTGCGGCGCTGTTGCGCCGGGCGAGGCGAAGCATGATCCGGATCGGTACGAGCGGCTACAGCTACGCCGATTGGGTGGGCCCGTTCTATCCGGAGGGCATCGCGGAGCGCGATATGCTGGCGTACTACGCCCGGGAGTTCGACACCACCGAGATCAACTTTACCTACTACCGTCTCCCGGACGCCTATACGATGGGCGCAATCGCGCGCAAAGTGCCGGAAGGGTTTCTCTTTACCGTCAAGGCGAGCCAGGAGCTGACACACGCACGGGAAGAAAACCGCGAGGCGTTCCGGCAGTTCATAGAGGCGCTCCAACCCTTGCAGGAAGCGGGCAAGTTCGGTTGCATCCTGGCCCAGTTCCCCTGGTCGTTTCGGCCATCGCCAGAAAATCGGAGCTACCTGGAGTACCTGCGCGAGCAGTTTGGGGACCTGCCGGTGGTGGTCGAGTTCCGCAACGCGGCGTGGGTGCGGGCGGAGACCTTTTCCTTGCTTCGCAGCCTGGGCCTGGGCTTCTGTTGCGTGGACGAACCGCGCCTGAAAGGGCTCCTTCCACCGGTAGCCGAGGCGACGGCGTCCGTCGCTTACGTGCGCTTCCACGGGAGAAACGCCGCCAAGTGGTGGCAGCACGAGCACGCCTGGGAGCGCTACGATTACACCTACCGCGAGGAAGAACTCCGCGAGTGGGTGCCCAAGATCCGCAAACTCGCGCAGAGCGCGGAGACGGTCTTTGTCTTTGCCAACAACCACTGGCAGGGCCAGGCGGTGACCACTGCGCGGCAGCTGCGGATGCTCCTGGCGGAGGATACCGCCGCAGCGTAGCATACCTTGCTCCGGCATACGTTCGACCGTTTCGGGCGTAACACCAGATGCGGAGCCTGTAGAGCCACCACTCGGACGGTGGGTGATGGTGTTACAAGTTACGTCGATTCCAGGAGGATGCGGGTTGGAGATCTACCGCACGACGAGCCACCTGACCTGGAAGGACCGCTGGGACCACGTCCTGGCCCGTCTCGGATGGCGGCGTGGGCATCACCGGGTGCGCCCCGGTCTCTACGCCCTCGGGAATCCCACGCCGGATTCGCCGGTGTTCGTCACGGCGAACTATTCGCTTTCCTTCGACGCGCTGCGTTCGGCCCTGGCCGGATTCGACGGGTACATCCTGGTGCTGGACACCGAGGGGATCAACGTCTGGTGCGCGGCCGGGAAGGGGACGTTCGGGACCGACGAACTCGTGCGGCGGATCGAAGCGAGCCGCTTGCGCGAAGTTGTGCGTCACCGCACCCTGATCCTGCCGCAGCTGGGAGCGGCCGGGGTGTGCGCGCACGAGGTCAAGCAGCGCTCCGGCTTCCGGGTGGAGTACGGCCCTGTGCGCGCGGCGGACCTCCCGGCTTTCCTCCGCACGGGCCAGGCCACGCCGGAGATGCGGCGGGTGCGCTTCCGCCTGGTGGACCGCCTGGTGCTGATCCCAGTCGAGGTCGTGCACGTCTTCTGGCCGACCGCCATCGCGGCTCTGGTGCTCTGGTTCCTGGCCGGCCGGCTGGCAGCCTTCGGGGCTCTCGCCGCCGTCCTGGCAGGCGTCGTGGCGTTCCCGATCCTGTTGCCCTGGATCCCGACGCGCGAGTTCTCCTCCAAGGGGTTCCTGCTGGGTGGGCTGGTCGCGCTTCCCTTTGCTCTGAAACCGTGGCTGGGAGACCCGGAGGGGACGCTCGTGTCCCGCCTGCTCGGCTCGGGTACCTTCCTGCTCGGCTTGCCGCCTGTAACGGCGTTCCTGGCGCTGAACTTTACCGGCTCCACACCCTTTACCTCGCGTAGCGGGGTGCGGCGGGAGATCCTGCGCTATGTCCGCCCGATGGCGGGCCTGTTCGCCGCAGGGCTGGCGCTGCTGTTGGTCTCGATCGGATTTCGCCTGGCTGGAGGTTAGCGATGGTGCTTGGGGCGATCTCGAATACGTTGCGCTACGACCCGGAGCGATGCATCAACTGCGGCCTGTGCAGTGTCGTCTGCCCCCACGGGGTCTTCCGGGCCTCCGAGCCCGTTGCCGAGCTCGTGGACCCCGAAGCCTGCATGGAATGCGGGGCCTGTCAACGCAACTGTCCCACAGGAGCCATCTGGGTGGACAGCGGGGTGGGATGCGCAGTGGCGCTGATGCGCTCGGTCCTGTTCGGCGAGCGTCCACAGGAGGAATGCTGCGGCGTCGGCGGACCGACAGCCTGCTGCGGTGGCGGGAACGTACAGGAGGTGGAACCGCTCCCGGAAAGCGCATCCTGCTGCGCAGGCGGAAACGCGCGGGAAGTCGCCCCATTACCGGGAGGCTCTCCTTGCTGCGGGGGCGAAGACGCGTGGGAGGAGGCCCCGGTCGCCGCACCCCCTTCGTGCGGCTGCGGGGGGAGCTCCGGAGGCTGCTGCGGGTAAGCAGGCGTGGACTTGCCGGTCTGGACACCGGGTGCGATCGGTCGCCTCCTGGACGCCCATCTGAGCCGGCACCCGGCCATGGGGATCCGGGATGCTTACAAGCTCCTTTATCAGGCCGTGCTGGGCCCGGAGCACCTCATCGTCGATCCTGAGACGTTCGCCGCACGCCTTCGAGAGGAGTACATGGCGCTCGTTCCAGGGCCAGAAGCGCTGCTCTGGGAGCCGATCCGGCCGGACGGACGCCTCGGCCGGCTCCACCTTCGCGCCTTCCGGCAGCAGGGTGGGAACCTGGAACAACTGATCATGGCCTGTCTGAGGACGGCCGAGTACCGTTGGGGAACACCCGCGGAGCTGCGGCATGTTTGGCACACCTTCCTGGAACTGTGCCGCGCTGGGCGCTGGAGCGGGTGGGCCTGGGAAGAAGCGCAAGCCTTTGGGGAGCAACTGGCAAGGGAACGGTTCCCGTCTGTGCATCACTCGCCGGCTTACGCCATAGTGGAGCAACCGGCCTACCGCCTTGTGGCTTCTGAGCTGGTAGAGAGATTGCGCGTACGGTAGAGCCCCCACTTTGTGGCGGAGGGACGATAGGCGGGAGTGCGTCGGAGTCGAACCGACCCGGGACGCTCCCAGCGCCCCACAACGGTTTTGAAGACCGCGAGGCCCACCGGGACCCATGCACTCCCGCGATCCTTAGGATACACGCTTTTTTCGCTCCCGTCAAGCGTGGCTACTTCAGGATGCGGAAGAGGTTGCTGTAGTCGTCCGTCCACAACGGCACGCGACGGAGGTCGTCCGGACGCGGCGTAGCCCGGGAGGCGATCTCCGGCTGTTGCAGGAAAGCCGGATCGTCCGTCAGAAGCATCCATGTGGCGTGGTAGGCGCGCTCCTCGTCCCCCTGTGATTCGATCAGGGCAGCATGCAACCCGAAATGATCCGCAAGGCCCCACACGACCGGCCTCAGGTCCAGGTACCGGTTCGTGATATGGAGGGCCAGCACCCCGTGGGGACGCAGATGCTGGAGGTAGACCTGGAAGGCTTCCCGCGTGAGCAGGTGCACCGGGATTGCGTCTCCGCTAAAGACGTCCAGCACCAGGATGTCGTACTGCTGCGGTTGTCCTTCCCGCAGCTCTCGCTCGAGCGAAATGCGCGCGTCCCCTTCCACGATCTCGACCCGGCCGCGACAACGGGCAAGATAGGAGAAAAAGCCCCCTTCCCCGCGTGCCAGAGCGATCACGGCGGGGTTGATCTCGTAGAAGCGGATCGTATCCTCCGGCTGGGCGTAGGCAGCAAGGACACCGATCCCCAGGCCCAGGATGCCGATCCGAAGCCCGCCGCCGTGCCGCGGGTAATACCTTAGCGCAAGACCGATCCCGCTCCGCTCGGTAAAGTAGGCTGTGGGGAGGTCCTGCTGACCCGGATCCAGCAGCTGGAACCCGTGCACTGTGCTCCCGTGGGTGAGCTGGTATCCCCGCACCGACGGGGATTGGGAACGCATTTCCAGCACCCGGAGCACTCCGTAGAAATTACGCACGGCGTAGCGTGGGATACGGGACGCTTCATCGATGTGAGTAAGGAGGATGGAGCCCAGAAGCGCCGTGAGCGTGCCGACAGCGGCCAGCCGGAACGACCACCGGAGGCGCGCCGGACCCGTGGGCCGTTCCCGAGCGATCACGATCCACAGGAGCATCCAGCAGGCGAGCAATCCCAGGTGCAGCTCCCAGTAGCCCCGGAAGAGGAGCGGGGCGAGCAGCGAAACCGCGATGCCCCCTAGAGCCCCGCCGACCGACATCAGGAGGTAGTAGGCAGTGAGGTAACGGGGATGGGGTTGCAGCCGCGCCAGTTCTCCGTGGCAGAACATACAGGCGATCCAGAGCAAGAGGCAATAGACGGCCACCTGGGCGATCAGGCCCAAAGCCGGGGGCCGCGCAAGCGTCCACACGAAGAAAGCGCTTCCCACCGCGAGCCCCAACACGAACACGGGACGGGAGTACCACCTTTTCCCCGAGAAACACAGGATGAACGAAAGCAGGTAGAGCGCCAGCGGGAGCACCCACAGGAGGGGAACCGGCGCGACCTCCTGCGTGATGTGGCTCGTCGTGGCAAGCAGCAACGCGGACGCCACGGCAGGCAGGGCGACCCACAGCAGGCGTACTGCCGGGCCTGGCTGGGAAACAGGGGTCATTTCTTCCAGAGCACTTGCCCGATCGGCGGCTCTACGCCGCAGCGTGCGCACCACAGCGGCACCGGCACACAGGATGAAAGTCAGGTACCCGAGCGACCAGGCCCATGCTTGGGTCCGCAGCGTGAGCAGTGGTTCGATCAGGAACGGATAGCTCAACAGGCCGGCGAGGGAACCCGCGTTCGACACAGCGTACAGGGGGTATGGCGAGCACTCAGGGCAATCCCGCGAGAACCATGCTTGCATGAGCGGGCTGTTCGTGGACAGAAGAAAAAAGGGCAGACCGACCGAGGAGAGCAGGACGAGAAAGAGGCGGCCGATCGGGCGGGTGGGATCGGTTGGGCGCAGGATCCCCGGTGGGGTGATGGGCGTATCCCAGGAGAACGCGAGTAGAAGCAAGAGGAAGAGCGAAAGGAGCAGTAAGGCGCCGTGCACCATACCCTGCTTGCGCCATCGTGGCCGGCCGGCCAGCCAATAGGCATAGGCGTAGCCGGAGGTAAGGAGCACCTGGAAAAACAGCAGGGAGGCGGACCATACGGAGGACGTCCCCCCGAACCACGGCAGGACGATCTTGCCGATCAGCGGCTCCACCTGAAATAGGAGGAAAGCCGAGAGGAAGACGACGATCGCGTAATAGGCCATAGCCGTGTGGCCCTTTCGTGAACGGGTCCCACCGCTGCAAACATAGCACGAAGCAGCGGTGTCGTCAAGTAGGGACCGCCTGTTCTGCTTTCCCTTGCGCCCGCGGGCCTTTTCGGCTAGGATAATTGCGGTGGTCTGCTTCCGGGAAGCCTTCAGACAAGGAGGAATGCGATGCATGCAGGGAACCTGCTGTACCTTTCGCGTGCGGATGTCGAAGCCGTGGGGCTCGATATGACGACCATCATCGAGCGCCTGGAGCAGGCGTTCCGCGAAAAGGGCGAAGGACGCGTGGAGGTTCCCCCCAAGCCGGGGATCCATCCCGTGAAGGACGCTTTCATCCACGCGATGCCCGCTTATATCCCCGCTATGCGAGCGGCTGGGATCAAGTGGGTGAGCGGTTATCCCGAAAACTACCGTCGCAACCTGCCCTACATCAACGCCCTGATCATCCTGAACGATCCCGAGACCGGTATGCCGATCGCCGTGATGGATGGGGCCTGGATCACCGCAAAACGGACAGCGGCCGCGACTGCCCTCGCGGCGAAATATCTCGCGCGGCCGGACAGCCGCACGCTGGGCATCCTCGGTTGCGGGGTGCAAGGACGGGCGCACGTCGAGGCGTTGCGGGCGCTCTTTCCGATCGAGCGCGTGTACGCATACGACATCCGGCCGGAGGCACAGGCTGCCTATGTGGAGGAGATACGTGCCCAGCACGGCATCGACGTTGTGGGGGTTTCCTTTCCTCGACAGGCCGTCGAGGCGAGCGATATCGTGGTCACCGCCGGCCCCATCCTGAAGGAACCTAATCCAACGATCGAGGCGGGATGGCTGGCCGAGGGAGCGTTCGCCTGCCCCGTGGACTTTGATTCCTACTGGAAGCCGGAGGCGCTCGCGCAGGTAGATCGCTACGTCACGGACGATCTGGAGCAATACGCCTACTACCGCAAGCAGGGCTATTTCCAGCATGCCCCCACGCCGTACGCGGACCTCGGGGATCTTGTGGCCGGCAAGCAACCGGGGCGACAGACGCCTCGGGAGCGCACGATGGCGATGAACCTGGGGCTGGCGCTGGAAGATATGGCGACGGCCGTGGAGGTATACCGCCGTGCTCTGGAACTCGGTGTCGGAACCTGGCTACCGCTGTGAGGGCACGCCGGCTGCCTATGGGGCCTGAGGTTCGGACACGAGTTGGGACAAGGCGTCTCTCCCCCAACCCTTACTCTATCCCAGCTCCTTCCTTTTTCCGGCTCGCCGTTCGGTAGCGGGAAAGGGGGATAAAGGGGGTGAGGGGGGACAGCCCGGCCCGCAGCGCCGGGGGACGGGGTAATGCCACCGTGTCCTAACTCACGTCCCAACCCCAGATGGGGCCAGTTGACCCGCTCGGCGATGTGGGTTAGAATGAAAGAAAGACACCGTTGAGGGTGGCCTATGCCGATCTACGAATACCGTTGCCGGCATTGTGGGACCGAGTTCGAGCGGCTGCGCCCGATGGATCGCGCCGACGATGCCGGGCCCTGCCCGCGATGCGGGTCGACCGAGATCGATCGCTGCTTGTCGCGCTTTGCCTCCTTCAGCCGCTCCGGAGGTGAAACGCGCGCGATCGGCGGCAGCAGCGGGTGCGCGTCATGTGCGGCGACGAGCTGCGCGACCTGCGGGAAGGGATAACCATGGACCCGCGGTCGCTTGTGATCGCCGTCGACCTGGGTGGCACCCAGATACGTGCGGCGACCTGTGATCTGCAGGGACGTTTCCTGCGCCGGGCTGAGCACCCGACGAAGGCGGAGGAAGGGTTAGAGGCCGTCCTTGTGCGCATCGTCGGCCTGGTAGAGGAGGTGCGAGCCGGACTTCCAAAGGATCGCGTGCTGGGGGTCGGGGTCGGTTCCCCGGGGCCGGTCGATCCACTTGCAGGCGTGATCATCTCGCCGCCGAACCTGCCGGGGTGGTACGAGGTCCCGTTGCGCTCGCTGCTGGAAGAGCGGCTCGGGTTACCGGTCCGCCTGGCGAACGACGCGAACGCGGCCGCGCTTGGGGAGTGGGCGTTCGGGGCGGGACGGAACTATCGGAATATCGCCTATGTGACCATCAGTACCGGGATCGGGGGAGGCATCATCACCGACGGGCGGCTCCTCCTGGGCCACCGGGGGTTGGCGGGCGAGGTGGGCCATATGACGCTGTGGCCGGAGGGGCCGCGCTGCAACTGTGGCAACTATGGCTGCTGGGAAGCGCTTGCCTCGGGGACAGCGATCGCACGGGAAGGTGCCGAGGCGGTGCGGTCCGGACGCGCCCCGATCCTGTCCCGGCTGGTGGAGGGCGTTGCCGAGCGGGTAGACGCCAAACTGGTGGGCGAAGCGGATGCGCAGGGGGATGAAGCCGCCGCGGAGATCATCCGTCGTGCGGCGGAATACTCCGGTGTCGGTGTGGCCAACCTTCTGCACCTGTACAGCCCCGAGATTGTCCTCATCGGGGGAGGCGTTTCCCGGCTCGGGGAGCGCCTCTTCGGGCCGATCCGGCGGGTGGCACGGGAGCGCGTGATGCCTCCCTATCGCGATGTACCGATCCTGCCCGCCGCGCTACGGGGGGACGCGGGCTTGCTTGGAGCGGTAGCGCTCTTTCTGGAGGGATGTGGTGGGTGAGAGTCCCTTGAGCCCCGAAGTGCTGGAAGCGATCCGGCAGCAGGTGCTGCAGGAACACCCGGAGATGGAAGGCGCCGAGGTGACGGTGTCTGTGCGGAAGGCGTGCCGCGGATCGACCGAGGTTGCTGCCAAGGTCGGCATCCCGCTGACCCGCGACACGGAAACGGAGCTCTATACGGTCACGCTCCGCAAAGAGGTGCTCGCGGAGGACGGCGTGCCCCTGCCGCTCATCGTGCGTGTGACCGTCGACGCCGAGGGGCGCCTGGTGAAACGCCGCGCGGCACGGTGAACAACGGCGCCTTCACACGGAGCCTTTGGGCAGCTCCTGTGCCACCGACTGCTTTCGGAGGCTGTAGCGGCCGTGGGCGCTGCCCGTTATTCCCCCAGGTTGCGCCGAGGTAAGGCCACGCAAGCGGTTCCCGGTACTCCGCGTAACACAACGGATCGCTCTTCTGCGGGTGGCCACGCTCGCGGCAGCAGGACGCTGTTCAGAGCAGGCCCAGCCATGCAGCCAGATGTTCTCCGATCCCGCTCAGGTTCAGTGCGACAGGAAGCAGCACGATCCCCAGGGTGTTCAACCGGCGGGAGCCCCAGAGCGCGGGGATGAGGCCGATAGCGGTAGCGACCGCACAGATCAAGAGCCCGCCCGGCCCGCTTGTCGCCCCCAGGATCGCGAGCAGAAGCCCCAGCGACACGACCTGCATCCGACGGACCGGCATCCGCGCGATGAGACGCCCCATCTCCAGCGCGAGCAGGAAAGCGAGAGTGGTGCAGAGCACCGCCGCGCCGACCGCCAGGTACCCGACGCGCGGGGACGGCTCTGCGTACACGCTGTTCAGAATTCCACCCCATACCCCTTTGACCCTCCACATCCCAGGGACGAAAAATAGGAGCAAGCTACCGAGGGTATAGGCCACTCGGCACGCACCCTGTGAGACGAGGGAAACGCGCGGATGGCGCTGCCCTGCACTCTGCCCAGCGAGCAGCGCGCCCACACCTCCGGTGACCGCTGGAAAGAGTGCCGCGAAGAGGCCTCCCGCGGCACCGACAACCGTTCCCCATATCCATTCCTTCAGGCGAACCTCGAGGGCGTCGACGGCGTGCTGCGGCGGAAGGGGGTACCGGCTGACGAGGCCCTGAAGCAACCACGGCACCCCGAACAGCCCGATGAAGGCCGGGGCAAGCCTGGTCGGTCCGCCCCACAAGGGAAAGAAAGAACGGTACGATAGCACAAGCCCCAGGAGGCCGGCCAGCACGAAAGTGAGGAGGCCGGCCAGGAGCGGCTTCCAGGCCGCCCAGAGGCGCGGCGGGCCGGCCGGCACCCGGCCCGCATCTCTCGGCCACTCCGAAAGCAGCAAGTAGGCGATGATCGCCCAGAGCACCCAGTGGAAGTGGGGAAGCAGGAGGGCATAGAAGCGGGGGAGGAAACGCGGCGCGAGCGGAACGAGAAGAAGCATCACCGAGGCTCCTCCGAGCCCGCCCAGAGCGCACAGGGCAACCGCTTCAGGTCCTCTTCCGGCCAGAAGGTACTTCTGTCCCGGCAAGACGACCAGGAGGCTCTCCTCGTCGGGAAGGGCATAGATGATGCCGGACACGGTATGCAGCATGGCATACCCGGAAGCCATGCCGACCAGCACAAACAGCATCCCCTCGGAAGGAAGCATCCGCTGGCCGCTGCCAGCCAGGGGAAGCAGGAACGCCGCCACATTCGCGGCATGGAGCCCTGGGACGAAACTGCATACCGCCGCGACGCACAGGCCCCCGAGCGCATATAGCAGACAGAGCACCCAATTCATCGAAAATCCCTCCCTTCCTTGCAACCCATGCTCGGCAGGGATTGTAATACCTTCCTGGCGCGACGTCAAGGGGTAGCGAAACGTGCGAAAACCTTTGCAACAGGTTTCAACCGATGATATAATGAACTTGCCAGACGGCTTGCCGGATGACACAAGAAAAGGAGGTCGACGGTGACCCCGAACCGCTTTGCACAGCGGATGAACTCGATCAAGAGCAGCGCCATCCGGGACCTCTTGCACTACGCCACCTTGCCCGGGATGATCTATCTCGCTGGGGGCCTGCCGGCCCCCGAGTCGTTTCCTGTCGAAGCCTTCCGAGCGGCGTGCAACACTGTGCTCGATGAAGTGGGGGCACAGGCGCTGCAGTACGGCACAACCGAGGGGTACAAGCCGCTCCGCCGCTGCCTGGCGGAGCGGTTGCGCAACACGAAAGGGATCGCGTGCGGGAGCGACAACATCCTCCTCACGAGCGGCTCCCAGCAGGCGCTGGAGATGATCGGCAAGATGTTCATCGACTACGGCGACATCATCGTGCTGGAAAGCCCGAGCTATCTGGGCGCGATCCAGGCGTTCGATCTCTTTGCTCCCCGGTATATCACCGTGCCGATGGACGAGGAGGGGATGATCATCGAGGAACTGGAGCGCATCTTGCGCATCGTGACCCCAAAGTTCATCTACACCGTTCCGACGTTCCAGAACCCCTCCGGGCGGACGCTTTCCGCGGAGCGTCGCAAGCAGCTGGTCGCGCTCGCCGAACGGTACGATGTCATCATCGTCGAAGACGACCCCTACGGCGAGCTGCGGTACCGGGGAGAGCCGGTGCCGCCGATCAAGGCGTTCGACACCACGGGCCGGGTCATCTACCTCGGCACCTTCTCGAAGATCCTTTCCCCGGGGATCCGGCTCGCCTGGGTGGTTGCCTCGGAGGAATTCATCCGGAAGCTGGTGCTGCTGAAACAGGCGACGGACCTGTGCACGTCCACCTTCATCCAGTACGCGGCCTACGAGTACTGCCAGAGCGGCGTGATGGAGGAACAGATCCAGAAGATCCGGGCGCTGTACAAAGAACGTATGGAAGCGATGCTCGACGCGCTGGAGCGGTACTTCCCGAAAGAGGGGGTCTCCTGGACGCATCCGGACGGTGGGATGTTCCTGTGGGTTACGCTCCCTGAAGAGATCGATGTGGAGGATATGCTGAAGGAAGCGGTAGCGAACAAGGTCGCCTTCGTTCCGGGATCCCCCTTCTACGTCGACGGCCGTCGGCACAGCACGATGCGCCTGAACTTTTCCAACGCCACCGTGGAGCAGATCGACGAGGGGATCCGTCGCCTCGGGGAGATCGTGCGCCGACGGCTGCAGGAATGCGCCGTCCGCACCGGGCAGGCATCTGTCCCCGCGGGAGCCTGACCGGCGCGCAGGAGGGAGCAGGTCCGTCAGGGAGGTGCTGTGGAGCGCTGCTACGTCGCCCTCGACATCGAGACGACCGGCACAGAGCCCGGCAAAGACGAGATCATCGAGGTGGCCGCGATCCGCTTCCGGGGCAGGGAAGTGCTGGGCAACTGGCACAGCCTGGTGAAACCGGCCGGCCCTATCCCAGAGGCGATCGTCCGCCTGACCGGTATCACCCCTGCCGATGTCGAGCGTGCGCCTTTCTTCCATACCATCCTGCCCGACCTGGCCCGCTTCCTGGGGAGCGACCCCATCGTCGGCCACTCGATCGCATTCGACCGCGCTTTCCTGGAGGCCCAGGGCCTCCAGCTCGCGAACGCTTTCGTGGACACCTACGAATTGAGCACACTCCTGCTCCCGGAGCTGCCGGACCGCTCCCTGAGCACGGTTGCCGCCGCCCTGGGAATCCCTTACCCGGAACAACACCGCGCCCTTCCCGATGCGCAGGTGGCGATGCAGGTCTTCCTGGCCTTTTGGGAGAGGATCCTCGGTCTGGAGAGGGAAATCCTCGAGGAAATCGACCACTTGTCCGCGCACAGCAACTGGCCGCTGGGGAAACTGTTCCGCGAAGCGCTGGAGGAGGTCGAACGCGCAGCACCGGTGTTGCGTGCTCCACCCTCTCCGCTCGCCAAGCAGCTGGTGGCTCCGGAAAAGCGTCCGCCCGCCCTCGAGGAAACCGAGGACGAGGAGCCCCTGGATGTAGAATCGCTCGCGCGCTTGCTGGAGCCCGGCGGGCTCTTTGCCCGGGCCTTTCCACACTACGAGTACCGGCCCCAGCAGGTCGAGATGCTCCGCGCCGTAGCCCGGACGTTCAACGAGGGGGGCCAGCTGGTCGTGGAGGCGGGTACCGGTACCGGCAAGTCGATGGCCTACCTGATCCCCGCGGTTGCCCTGGCGGTGAAGCGCGGCCGGCCAGTGGTCATTTCCACGAACACGATCAACTTGCAGGACCAGCTGTTCCACAAGGACATCCCGGACTTGAAGCGTGTGCTCCTGCAGGCGGAACCGGACGAAGCGCAGTGGAAAGCCCTGGCGGGCTTCCGCGCGGCCCTGTTGAAAGGGCGCAACAATTACCTCTGCCTGCGCCGGTGGGATCTCCTTCGCCGGGGATCCAGCCTCACCCCGGAGGCAGTGAGTACACTCGTCAAGACGCTCCTCTGGCTTCCCCACACCCAGACAGGCGATCGGGCGGAACTCGCGCTGACGGGCAAGGAGCACGCGGTCTGGAACGACATCGCTTCGCTCCCGGGCTCCTGCCAGGGACCGGAATGTCGCTACTACCGGGAAAACCGCTGCTTCTTCTTCCGGGCGCGCTGGCGCGCGGAAGCCGCCCATATCGTGATCGCGAACCATTCCCTCCTCCTTTCGGACGTCGCGACGGAGAACCGTGTGCTTCCACCCTACCGCGTGCTCGTCATCGACGAGGCGCACAACCTGGAAGCGGTTGCGACGGACCAGCTCGGGTTCCACGTCACCGCCGAGGAGTTCCAGGCACACCTGGATGCGATCAGCCAGCCGTTTTCCGGCGACCGCGAGGAAGGCCTCCTGGCGATCGTCCCGCTCCTTTTCCACAAGAAGGGGGTGCCAGAAACCGTGCGCCAGGCGCTGGAGGCGCTGCGGCGAGAGGTGCGCGATGCGGTGGCCGCCGCCCGGACGTCCGGGAGCGCCTTCTTCGCCGCCCTCCAGGAGTTCGTGGATCTCCATCGGGAAGAGATCGGCGGTTCCGATGCCTATGACCGCCAGCTCCGTATCACCTCTGCTGTGCGCGTGCAGCCGGACTGGAGCGACATCGAGTGTGCCTGGGAACCGGTGGCCGAGGAACTCACCCGTATCGCCGACCGGCTGGAACGGATTTACCAGATCTGCTCGGACCTCGTGCAGGAAGACAAGGACGAGGAGAAAGATGTGCTCCAGGAGATACTCCTCCTGGGCGGGCGGACACTGGAGATCCTGCAGCAGGTGACCCACATCGTGAGCGAGGCCAAAAGGAACGGCATCTACTGGATCAACATCGAAGCCCAGACCGGCACGATCGGGCTGCACGCCGCCCCGCTTCACGTGGGGGAACTGCTCCAGCAAGGGCTCTACCGGAACAAGGATGCGATCGTGCTCACCTCGGCCACGCTGAGCACGGAGGGGAACACGGTGTTCCTGCGCGAACGGCTGAACCTGCCCGAAGCCGAGGAGATGCTGCTCGACTCGCCGTTCGACTACGCCCGTGCCGCTCTCCTCCTCATCCCAGAGGATATGCCCGATCCGCGCGATCCTCAGTACGGCCGAGCGCTGGCGCGCATCCTGATCGAAACCTGCCGGGCGAGCGAGGGCCGGATGCTCGTGCTCTTTACCTCCCACTATGCATTGCGCCAGACTTACGTCGCCATCCGGCGCGCGCTAGAACGAGAGCAGATCGCCGTCCTCGGCCAGGGCATCGACGGCTCGCGCCACGTGTTGCTGGAAAAGTTCCGGCGAAACCCGCGCAGCGTGCTCCTCGGCACGAGCAGCTTC
Organism: Chloroflexia bacterium; assembly: GCA_041082245.1. GTDB lineage: Bacteria > Chloroflexota > Chloroflexia > DTKN01 > DTKN01 > DAOTVY01. The sequence goes on along the minus strand of JBDOIE010000033.1, from coordinate 39,246 downwards.
TGGGAGGGGATCGACGTGGTGGGCGACGCGCTCTCCGTGCTCGTGATCGCTAAACTGCCTTTCTCCGTTCCCACCGACCCGGTGTTTGCTGCCCGTTGCGAACTCGTCGAGGATTCATTCTACCGATACGCCGTGCCGCAGGCGGTTCTCCGCCTGAAGCAGGGGTTCGGACGCCTGATCCGCAGCCAGACGGACCGTGGGGTTGTCCTGCTTCTCGACGGCCGTATGCTCAGCCGCAAGTACGGGGCGATGTTCCTGCGGTCACTGCCCCGGTGCACCATGCGCCGTCTGCACCTTTCTTCCATCCCCGAGGCGGTGCGCGAGTGGCTGCGGCGTTAGGCCCCTGCCTGCGTGACGTTCAAGATGGGCCGAAACGCAGCCCGTTGGCGATTCCTGGGGGGACTGCTTCTCGCGGTCCTCTCGGGACTGCTCCTGTTCCTGGCGTTTCCCCCGGCTCCGTGGGGTTTTCTCGCGTGGATCGCGCTGGTTCCGAGCATCTGCGCTCAGTTTCTCCTGGCTCCGGACGACCGAGCGGCGCGGCTGTACGGGGCGCTATCCTACACTTTGGGGCTCGGTATCAGTGTGTGCAAAGGGATTCCGGCCTCACTGCTGCCGGTGCCCCTCCCGCTGCACCTACCGATCGCGCTCGCGTTGCTCCTGGTTGGAGCGGTTCTCTACGTGGCCGGCTTTCCCAGCGGGTTGGCTTCCTTCCATCGGCGTACGCGCTACCGTTTCTTTGTAGCAGGGCCTGCCATAGCGTGGGTGGGGCTGGAATGGCTGCGTCAGGTGCTCCACCTAGGCCACATCTGGGGCTGGCTGGTGACCACACAGCGCACGTGGTATGCGCTCTGGCAGGTCGCGGCCGCCTGCGGCCCCTGGGCTACGAGCCTCCTCGTTGCCGCAGCGAACTATGCACTGGCCCTTGGGATCATTGCGTTCCTCTCCCCGCGGGAACGGGCTGCAGCCCGTCGGCCGGCCCTGCTCTCGCTCCTGGTGGTGGCACTCCTGCTCGCCGGAGCGCACGCCTGGGGCCTGCGGCGCGAGGATGCGAGCGTGACGGTGGCGCGCGTTGCAGCCATCCAGCCGGGGGCCGAGCTGGGCGACGTCTCCCGCTATGTAGCCGAATGGCTCGAGCGCGATTGGGAGGGGCTCTCGCGTGAGGTGCTTCCGGACCTGGCGGCCCTCACACGCCGTGCTGCCGCCGCGGGAGCACGCCTCGTGGTGTGGCCAGAAGCGACGCTCTGGCTCGATCCGTGGGTCCACCCCTGGACGCGTGAGCAACTCTTCCGGCTCGCGCGCGAAACGGGCGCTTTCCTGGTCGTCCCGTACTTTATCCTTCCGCTGGAAGCCCCCCTCTCCTGGTGGCTCGACTTTGCCCCCGGCCAACGCAACGAAATCGTGGTGGTAACGCCGGACGGGCGTTTCCTGGGTCCCTCCGCCAAGACCCACCCCAGCCCTTTCCTGGGAGAGGTCAGCACCACGCGTGGGCTTACGCCGGTCCACGCGCTCCCCTTCGCCCGGGTCGGAAGCATGCAGGGGTACGATTCGGCCTTTCCCGACGTCGCACGGCGGCTTGCCGGGCAACGGGCGCAGCTTCTGACCGTTTCCAGCCACGACTGGACGGAGATGTCCGAGGCGCACGGCGTTCAGGCCTGTCTCCGTGCGGTCGAGAACCGGGTAGCGGTGGTCAAGGCGGACTGGGAAGTCGGTTCGCTCGTGTGTGACCCGTGGGGCCGGCTGGTAGCCGCAGCTCCGTTCGACCGTACTGTCGAGTCCGTGCTGGTGGCCGATGTCCCGATCCTTCCTGCAAGCGGGACGCCGTACACGCGGCTGGGCGACTTGCTGGCCTATGCCTGCTTGATCGGCGGCGCCGGGTTCCTGGCGGCCGGCCGCCTGACGGAGCGTCGCTCGCGATGACCCCGATCGCCTATGGTTCGCACAGGATGTCGAGCATCCAGGTGCTTTGAGCGGTGGTGCCGGGCGCGGTGGCCGTGCTGGTCTGGGTCGCGCCGTCCTGGTAGGGCAGCCACATCTCCCACTTTTCCGGTGCGGAGGGGCCTCCTCCGCCCCAACTACAGGGAGAAGATGCTGTAATTTGCCCTACGGTTTGACCCACCAGATGAACTTGCGGCTCTCCCTGTTCGTTGTAGGTGATCTCGCCGGAGATCGTGTAGGCAAAGGAGCCCGAGTAGACCAGTGCGCACTCGCCGGCCATCCCGCTACCGGCGATCGGCACTCCGCCGGTACCGCTCAATTGTGGCGGGTCAGCAGATAGATCGGCGCTCAGAGGTATACGCCCTTTTCCGCCGAACTCTGCCCGAAAGTCCTCGTATGACTGGGAGACGTGCAGTTCGATTTCCAGTGCATACTCTGGGCACAGGGCGGCCTGCGTGGGGAGTGAAGGCACGGTGGGCGTGGGGCTTCGCACGACCGGCATGGGTGTGGGGGTCGCGGTCGGGGTGGGTGTAGCCGGCGCCGGCGGGTATGTGCGCGGCGCACCGCATCCGCCGAAGAAGAGCGGCAAGAGGGCTACGAGGCCGAGCAGTGTACGCTTCCCCATGGAGGCACCTCCTTCTGGTTTCCCCAGGAGTACGGACAGCCGATTGTACCCTCCCGTCCGCAAGAGGCTTTACCCGGAACCCGCTCCGGGTCGCCGAGGTTGTCTGCCTATGGGCTGTACCTGCGGGGACCGTAGGCTACCTGATTTTACCAAAGGGGGTGTATCGATTCAAGTTCAGCTGTCGCCCCAACACAAAGTGGACTCGAGGATGCCACGCCTGTTGACGTGGCCGGGAGGAGTTGCTATAATGATGAAAAACAAGCACCCCGTGGGCTCACCGCGTATCGATCAGGGGCAGGTAGTGTGTGCTGGCATTGTGGACTTATCGTGGTAGGGAGTGAAGCGCCGTTCCGTAACCTTTAGGGATCTGTTCCGGGATGGCCTCTTCGACCGAGACCACGGATGGGGCTCCCCGGAAAAACGCTTCAGGAGGATCAAGGCGATGGAAATGCAGCTGCGCACCAAGAACTACCGGATGACGCCGAACCTGCGGGCCTACATCGAGAAGAAGGTCCCCCGCCTCAATCGCTACCTGGACGACATCGCCGAGACCAAGGTCGAAATCTCGCGCACGAATACCCGCTCCCAGGGGGCACAGGTTGTCGCCCAGCTTACCGTCACGTTGGCGAACGGGGTGATCCTCCGCGCGGAAGAGCGCTCCGGCGACCCGTATACCTCGCTCGATGCCGTCCTGGACACGATGGAGCGGCAGATCGCCCGTTTCAAGGAGCGGTTCTACCAGCGGGGATTGCGCCGGCGGGCCGGCCAGCCGGCCTCCTTGTCCGAACTCCCGGTGGTTTCCGAAGAGACCGGTGTGGAGATCGAGGAAGGAGCGGAGCCGCAGATCGTCAAGGTCAAGCAGTTCATGGTCAAGCCGATGTTCAGCGACGAAGCGATCGCGCAGATGGAACTCTTGGGGCACGACTTTTTCATCTTTCAGAATGCGGAAACGGGCAAGCTGAGCGTCCTCTACCGGCGGAAGGACGGCCAGTACGGGTTGATCGAGCCGACCCCTGAGTAGGGTGCGGCGGGAGTATCTGCGGGGCGCCCCGGAAGGTAGGGCGCCCCGCTTGTTTATCGCCCGGGGCTAACCTTTGGCGACTTCCTCTACCGCTTCGCGCACCGCACGGAGGTTTCCCAGGGGAGCGGTGATCGGGGTGACGCACCCGGTGCCGACGATCAGGCGCCGACCCCCCGTTTGAGCCACGGCGTCCTGAACCTCGCTTCGGACCTGCTCCGGTGTACCCCGCAGGAGCGTTTCCCACTGGCGGATGCCCCCGATCAGGGCACCGGGGAAACGGGCGAGCGCTTCCCGGAGCGAGGGCGGCGTCTCGCGGTCGTGCCAGTTGATCGCCTGCACGGGGTAATCGGTGACCAGGTCGAACATCACGTGGTTCCCGTGCAGGTGGAGCACGTTGAACCAGAACGTTCGGGCCGCCTCCAGGATGCGCAGGTCGAACGGCCGGCCGAAGGTGCGGTATTCCGCCTCGCTCAACAGGTCGTAGGTCGCGTGCTGCAGGGCAAGGAAGATGCCCGCGATGCCGCTCCGGCGGTAGGCTTCGATCGTACGCAGGGTCGTCTCCGTGATCGTCTCCAGCCCGGCCCGCAGGGCATCCGGGTATTGCCTGAGATGGGGGAGCAACGCTTCCCCGGCGAGGTTCTTCGCCTGGGCGAGCGGGTTAAAGATCGTCATGATGAATGGGATCTCCTCGCCCACGGCCCGACCGATCTCGACCAGTGCTCGCCCCATTTCCCCCAGCATGCCGCGGGCTGGGTCGAGCACCGGCAGCCGCAACCAGTCCTCGGGCTCCCGGATAACCCGCGCGCCCCACTCCCGCGTGCCCTCCTGGTTCCCCACCCAGCGCGATTCCGCGCCCCAGTCCGCAAGACAGTAGTTGCTGGACGGCATGACCTTGATGAAATCCCAGTCGTACGCGCGCTGAAAGTCGAGCGTGGCGCGCACCAGGGATTCGGCCCGCTGGTCGTCTACCGGCCAGTGCCGCCACAGGGCCACGGCCGGCCGGTCGACTGCTTCGCCGGCGATCGTGGCTTCGAGCCGTTCCCGCTTGGTCCATCTCTTGCTCATCGGACGTTCTCCTTGTAGCCCCAACGGTACACGGTACATACCACACCGGAGCCCCGGTTGTCAAGGACGGAGGGCGTTTGCGCAATGCATCACGTTGCGGTATAATGCGTCCGGGCCCGGGCTCAGCGCAGGCCTGGGTCCAATGGGGTTTACTCTGGGAGGAACCCGTGGAACCCAAGAGGCCCGCCGGTCGGCGGATGGCTATATTCTTGTTCCTTCTTGTCGTCTGGCCGCTCCTGTGGGGGTGTGGCGCGTCCTTTCCCCAGGAGGAAGGCCCTACGCCGACACCAGGGGTGCGTTTCCTGATGCCCACACCGGGGACTCCACTGACCCCGCGTGCCCAGGCCCCCACCGCGGGGATGGCGACCTACATCGTGCGCGAAGGGGACACCCTTTCGGCGATCGCTGAGGAGTTCGGGGTGTCCCTGGATGCCTTGATCGAGGCGAACAAGGACCGCTTGAAGGACCCCAACCAGCTACAGGTCGGGCAGGAGCTACGCATCCCTGTGACGCCCCTGCCGGCTCCCGAACCGCAGATGACCCCCACGCCGTAACAGAGCGGCGCACCCGGTGCGAGCCGGCGGGGGATCTTGTGTGTAACGACGGGGTGCAAAGATCGGATCGCAAGGAGGCGACAGGATGGAAAAACCGCTCGAGATTCGCTGGCATGGCCGGGCCGGCCAGGGAGTGGTGACAGCCGGGGAGTTGCTGGCCGAGGCGGCGATGGAGGAGGGGAAGTACTTCCAGGCCTTCCCCGACTATGGCCCGGAACGGATGGGAGCCCCGGTCAAGTCGTACACCCGTATCAGCGACCAACCGATCGAACTACACTGTCAGATCCTCAATCCCGACGTTGTGGTGGTGGTCAACCCGAACCTGATCGGGGTCGTGGATCTGACGGAGGGACTGGCGGAAGGCGGCATGGTGCTCATCAACACCCCCCTTTCGCCAGAAGAGATCCGCAAGCAACTGGGCCTGGAAGGCCGGAACGTGAAGGTTTGGACGGTGGATGCGACGCGGATCGGGATGGAAACCCTCGGCCGGGACATCCCGAGCACGATCATGCTGGGTGCGCTCGTGCGGGCGACGGGGTTGGTTCGCCTGGAGAGCCTGGTGGAGCTCGTGCGGTCCAAACTGGGGGAAAAGCTCCAGCAGCGGGTCGTGGAAGCGAACATCGCGGGACTGCGGCGCGCGTACGAAGAAGCGCGGGAAGGATAAGGGGCGAAGCCCTGGCGCAGGCCAGGCAAAGCAAGACGAGGAGAATCGGATGCCTGAGCGACTGTTGAGCTGGAAAGAAGTCACGATGGGCGGCACGGTAACGGAACCAGGCAGCTCGGTGGAATACCCCACCGGGACCTGGCGCTCCAGCCGCCCCGTGCACGATATGGAATCGTGCACACACTGTATGATCTGCTGGGTTTACTGCCCCGATGCGGCGATCGTGGTCGAAAACGGGCGCTGGACCCGCTTCGATTACGACCACTGCAAGGGGTGCGGCATCTGTGCGGACGTCTGCCCGGTGAGCACGAAGCGTCCGCACCCGGTGACTGGCCAGATGGGCAAGGTAATCCAGATGGTGCCCGAGGCCTGAAGCGGGGAGGACCGCACGAGGTGCGGCGGTTCCCCCTGGATATAAGGAGGACGGAATGGTCAACATGCTGATTCGGGCGCTGGATGGGGCCCACGCGGTGGCCGAGGCCATGCGCCAGATCGATCCGGATGTGGTCGCCGCCTACCCGATCACCCCTCAGACGGCTGTCGTGCAGACCTTTTCCGAATTTGTCGCCGACGGGCTGGTGGGGACCGAGTTCGTGGCCGTGGAAAGCGAACACGCGGCGATGAGCGCCTGCGTGGGCGCCGCGGCCGCCGGAGGCCGCGTGATGACCGCGACCTCCGCCAACGGCCTGGCGCTGATGTGGGAAGTGCTCTACATCGCGGCCTCGCTGCGCCTCCCCATCGTGATGACCACGGTGAACCGGGCCCTTTCGGCCCCGCTGAACATCCACTGCGACCACTCGGACTCGATGGGGGCGCGGGACGCCGGGTGGATCCACATCTTTGCGGAAAACGCCCAGGAGGCCTACGACAACACGCTCCAGGCGGTGCGCATCGCCGAGCATCCAGACCTGCTCCTGCCGGTCATGAGCATGCAGGACGGCTTTATCACCGGCCACGGCGTGGAGCGGGTCGAGATCTTGCCCGACGAGGTCGCCAAACGCTTCGTGGGCGAATACCGGCCAGCCTTTTCCATCCTCGATGTGGACCACCCGATCACGATGGGCGCCTGGGACTTTTACGACTACTACTTCGAGCACAAGCGCCAGCAGAGCGACGCCATCTCCCGTGCGCTGCCGATCATCGAGGCCGTGGGACAGGAGTACGGAGAACTCACCGGCCGGCGCTACGGCATCCTGGAGAGCTTTGGGATGGAGGATGCCGAGATCGCGATCGTGGTGCTCGCCTCTACCGCGGGGACGGCACGCAGCGTCGTCCGCCGGGCCCGCGCGGAGGGGGTCAAGGTTGGGCTGGTGAAGCCGCGCGTCTTCCGTCCCTTCCCGGATCGGCACCTTGTGGAAGCCCTCTCCGGTTGCCGGGCAGTCGCGGTGCTGGATCGCTCCATTTCCTTCGGGGCGATGGAAGGCGCGGGCCCACTTTTCCTGGAACTGTGCAGCGCTTTCTTCGCCCATAAGGCCTGCCAGACCGAGATTATCGACTATATCTTCGGCCTGGGCGGGCGCGACATCTTGCCCGAGCACATCGAGCAGGTCATCCGCGACCTCCAGGAGATCGTGCGTACCGGGCAGCGGGGCCCGCTCGTGCGGTACCTGGGGCTGCGGGAATAGTGCCGGGCCGTCCGGAAGACAGGAGGAAACCATGGCCATTCGATTGAAGGAAATCGCCGGCCGCGAGGAGAAACTGGCTCCCGGGCATCGCCTGTGCGCCGGCTGCGCGGAATCGATCATCGTGCGCCAGATCCTGCACGCCATCGAAGACCCGGTGGTCATCGCCACCGCCACCGGCTGTCTGGAAATTGCCACCTCGATGTATCCGACAACTGCCTGGCGCGTGCCCTGGATCCACAACGCTTTCGAAAACGCGGCTACGACGGCCGCCGGCATCGAAGCGATGTACAAGGCGCTCGTGCGCAAAGGACGCATCCCCGACCGGAACATCAAGTTCCTGGCCTTCGGAGGAGATGGCGCTACCTACGACATCGGACTGCAGTGGATCTCCGGTGCGTTCGAGCGGGGCCACCGCATCGTCTACATCTGCCTGAACAACGAAGCCTATATGAACACCGGCATCCAACGCTCCAGCGCCACAACGCTCGGCGCGCACACGACCACTTCCCCTGCCGGCTCGGTTATCCCGGGCAAGGTGCAATGGGCCAAACCGTTGACCGAGATCATGGCCGCTCACGGCATTCCTTATGTGGCGCAGGCGAACCCCTGGCGCTGGCAGGACCTGATGGAAAAGGCCCGCAAGGCCGTTGCAGCCGACGGCCCGGCCTTTATCAACGTGATCTCCCCCTGCCCGCGCGGGTGGCGGCACGAGCCTTCCGAGACCATCCAGACGGCGCGCATGGCGACCGAGACCTGCATCTGGCCCCTGTACGAGGTCGAAAACGGGGTCTGGAAGCTGAACTACAAGCCGAAGGAGAAAAAGCCGGTCGAGGAATGGTTCCGGATGCAGGGCCGCTTCCGGCATCTCTTCACCCCGGCCTTCGAGCATGTGATTGCCGAGGTGCAGGCACGCGTGGACCGGGAGTGGCAACGGCTGCTCGAACGGTGTGGCGAAACCGCCTAGAGCCGACTCTTGAAGCCCTGGGACGCCAGACAGGCGTCCCAGGGCTTGCTTTGTGGTTGCAGTTCGGGAGCTCGAGCGCTTAGCTCCGGCTGTCGGGAGCAGGTGCCGTCGAGGGTGCTGCCGGCCGCGCCGTGCGCTGTTCTTCGCGGCCGGCCAGCACGATCCCCCCGAGGATGAGGAGCGCCCCGAGCAGAGCGAGCTGTCCGGGCGCCTCGTGCATCAGGAAGTAAGCGAGCACCGCAGCTCCGATCGGTTCGGCGAGCGCGGCCACCGTCACAAACACCGCAGAGAGCTGCCCCAGTGCATAGTTCAGCGAAGAGTGGCCAAGAAGTTGCGGCCCCACGGCCAGCAACACGAGCATCCCGTAGGTCAACCCGCTGTAGCCCCAGAACGGCTGGCCGGCTCCCAGCCCCACGGCGATCAGGGCCAGAGAGGCCACGCTGTAGACCGGCCAGATATAGGCCAGCAGGGAAAGGCGCCGGCGCAACGCGCGGCCCAGGACGAAGTAGACCGATGCCATCAGCGCGCCGGTGAGCGCGAGGAGATCGCCGAGCAGCGCCCGGCGACTCAGGCCGAAATCGCCGTAGCCGATCAGCACACTCCCCACGAAGGCCAGCCCGATCCCCACCGCGGTGAGCCGGGACACACGCTCGCGCAGGAAAAAGTGCTGGAAGAGCCCGACGAAGAACGGGTAGGTCGAAACGAGTACCGTGGAGCTCGCGATCGTGGTCATCTGTACCGAGGAGACCCAGGCGGCAAAATGGAGCGCCAGGGCGACGCCGGACGCGAGCGCGAGCACCCAGGCGCGACGCCCCAAAGCGCGGATTTCCCCCGGGGCACCACGTGCAAGGGCAAACGGCGTGCACAGCACAGCCGCGATCGTCACACGGCCGGCCGCGATAACGAGCGCCGGGGCTTCGCGCGCCCATCGGATGAGAATCGCTCCCCAGGGGATGATGCAGATGCCCAGGAGGAGCACCAGGTAGGCTTTGGCCTTGGGCGACATCGTTGTGCCTCCTCACGTCCCGCCCTGCCGCGACGCCGAGATGCGCAGGAGCAGGGCCACCAGCACCGCGTGTAGCATCAGGCTTGTTCCGCCGTAGGAGACGAACGGCAACGGGATGCCGGTGAGCGGGATCAAGGCCAGGTTCCCCCCGAGGATGATGGCCGTCTGTAGCGCAACCGTCAGCGTCAGCCCGATGCCCAGCAGTTGCAGAAAGCCGTCCGGTGCGCGGAGCGATACCGCCAGCCCTCGCCCGACAAAGAGCGCAAACAGCAGCAGGACGCCTAGGGTCCCCAGCAGCCCCCATTCCTCGCCGATCGCGGCAAAGATGAAATCGGTGTGGCTCTCCGGCACCAGGGCTGGCCGCCCCTGCCCGAGCCCGCTGCCGAAGATCCCGCCGTGCGCCAGGGCGTACAGGCCCTGCAACACCTGGTAGGCGCCTTCGCTCGTCCACGGCGAAAGCCAGACGGCGATCCGCGTGCGCACGTGGGCGAGCGGCTGAAGACGGCCGGCCAGGCGGTAGACCCAGGCCACAGCCCCCACAAAGGCCAGGCTGCCGGTAACCAGGTAGCTCAGCCGCGAGCTCGCGATGTAGAGCATGCCAAGGAAGATGCCGAAGGTGAGCATCGCCGCACCGAGATCCCGCTGGAACGACAGCACGGCGACCGATAGGCCGAGCATCAGCAACAGCGGAAAGAGGTAGGGAATCGGCGGGAGCGGAATGCGCCCGAGCCGGAAGCCACGAAAGGCGACCAGGTCGCGCTTGTCTTCCAGATAGGCAGCCAGGAAGGCAACCAGCGCGAGCTTCAGCAGTTCCGATGGCTGGAACTGAAGCGGCCCTAACCGGAGCCACAGGCGCGCTCCGTTGACCTCTACACCGAACAGCATAGCGCCCAGCACCGGCACGAGGCCGGCCAGGAGCACCAGGTAGCGGTAACGTTTCAACAACAGGTCCCAGGAAATGACGCGCCCGCGCCAGGTCCAGCGGCGTGTCGCGAGCAGCGTGAGGAGCAGGATGGCGACCCCAAGCACTCCCCAAAGTCCCTGTCGACGACCGACCTCCCCATACCGCTCGACGAGCGCCGGTTCCAGGCGCCGAACGAACAGGACCCCGATCGTACCCAGGAAGCAGGCCAGCGGGAAGAGGACCTGATCGCCGCGAAAGCCGCTCAGCCCCAGGAGGAGGCTGCTCCCCAGAAGGAGCAACACAAGATAGAGCGCAGGCCGCCAGGCCGCCGCTGTGGCCTGGCCCGTGCGGGCGAGCGCAAGCTGTGCAAGCCCAAGCGCAAGGAGCACCGGCGACGGGAGGAGCAGGAGCATCTCGATCCAGCGGATGCGCCGCAACCCGGAACGGACGGCCTGCATTGTGGCCCCTAAGATTCGATCCTGGGAACCGGCATAGCGGAGTCCCCTGGTTCGTTCAGAGTCTGCTGCCGGCCGGTGACGGTAAACAGGATCCGCTCGCAGATGTTGGTCGTGCGGTCGGCGATGCGCTCCAGCTTGTGCGCGACCCAGAGGAGGTACGTCGCCTGGGTAATCGTCCGCGGGTCCTCCAGCATATAGGTAAGCAATTCGCGGTACACCTGGTCGTACAGGTGGTCTACCTCATCGTCCAGGGGGCCGATCCCCTGGGCCCATACGACATCGCGCTTGACAAAGCCCTCCATACTGCCGCGCAGCATATGCCGGGCAAGCTCGGCCATCCGCGGGATATCGATCAGCGGCTTGATATGTGGCTGGTTCCCGATGCGCAGGGTGATCGTCGCGATGCCCTCCGCATAGTCGCCGATGCGTTCCAGCTCGTTGGCGATGCTGATGATGGACGCGATCGTGCGAAGGTCGCTCGCGAGCGGCTGCTGCGTGGCGATCAGGATCAACGCGCGTTCCTCCAGATCGTACTGAAAGTTGTCGATCCGCTCGTCCTCCGCGATCACCTGCTGCGCGAGCGTCAGGTCCTGCTGCTTGAGTGCCTCCACAGAACGGGCGATGGCCTCGTCCACCATCTCGCCCATACGGAGAAGGTCCTGCTCCAGTTCCTGAAGCTGGCGATCGAAAACGTCTCGGGGCATCGCTTCCTCCTGCCCGAAGGCTGATGGCGCATATGTGCAAGATATTGTACCATAACTGGTACAGGGCGGCAAAAACCCGCGGGCTTGTCCAGCAGGTCTGGCTTCTTAGAGAAGGGAAAGGAGGATCTTGGCGACTACTGCCCTTCCACATCCCACAAATAGATCGCGCATTTGTCGACCGCGATCGCCAGGGGCGATCCGTCCGGGGAAAAGGCCAGGCCGGAGTTGAAGCCGTACCCTTCCAGCGCTGAAGAGACCTGCGGGACCCGGATACAACCGCTGCGTTGCAGGCGGACGTCGAGCCAGGCAGAGGGCTCGAGGCCGCGCTCGATTGCCCCGTGCACGAAGACGCCCGCGCACGACAGGAATCCGAGCAACACGAAGGCCGAATCCAGCCACTTCCTCAGAGTCTTACGGCCTGCGAGGGGGGAGTACCTGGGACCATGCATCCCTCCTCAGCAAGTACCTCTGGCTTTCGAGCCCATTCCATGGCGAGAGAGATCGCGTGTCAACCTTTTGACCGACGGGCGTTCTCCTGGTACAATTCGTTCCAGGAAGAAGGTGGACGCGGGGCTCGTCACAGGTTGAGATGAGGGAGGAATCGGATGTCGATGGAACGCCTCTTGCGCGACAACCTCCTGGGCGCGATCCTGGTGCATCGCGGCCTGGTGACCGAGGAACAGCTGGCGCTGGGACTCCAGGTGCAAGAACGGGAAGGGGGATGGCGCAAACTGGGAGACGTCCTGCTGGACCTGGGCTACGTCAGCCAGGCAGGGCTGAACGAGGCACTGGAAGTACAGCGCCGCATGGCGGAAGAAGTGCTGGCACGCCTCGAGGGGCCTCGTCCTGTACCGCCACGTCCGCAGCCGGAGCGGGATCGCCTCCTCGTTTTCTTTCAGGATCGCGACGAGGGAAACCGCTGGGGCGGGCTCCTGCAGCTCGAGGGCTACCTGCCCGACCAGGTATCCTCCACCGAAGCTGTGCTCCAGCAGCTCCAGCAGCATTCCTATGCTCTCTTGCTGATGGAGATCAGCGGGCCGGAGATGCTTCGCGTTCCGATCATGGCCCGTCAGCTTGTTCCCGAACTGGTCACTGTGGCAGTCGTCGATCCCGCGATTTTCCGGAGCAGCCGTCGCGGGCTGTTAGCGGCTACGCCGTACTACCTCTTGATCCCCTTCGAACAAGACGAGCTGTTGCTCATGCTCGACCGGGCGCTTGAGGATCGCCGCCTGCGCCTGGAGAACCGGCAGCTCCGTGAGCAGACCGAACTGCGCGGCCAGGAGCTCGCGCTGCTGACCGAGCTTGGCACGCGCCTGGCTGCCGCCGACGATCTGGCCGAGGCGCTCACCCAGGCCATGTTCCGTACCGTGGACATCTTCGGGAGCCAGGCCGGCTGGCTGCTGATGGTGGACGAAGCGTCCGGAGAGCTGCGCTACGAGGTTATGGCAGGCAGCCAGATTTCACCACTTCGCCTGCAGCGCATCCCATTGGGCGAAGGAATCTGCGGATGGGTGGCGGAAAAGGGGCAACCGTTGCTCGTGGCCGAAGCCCAGCAGGATCCCCGCTTCCAGGTCGAGGCCGAGCGCCTGCAGGGCCTGGAGGTACGATCCGTGCTCTGTGTACCCATCCGGGCGCTCGGACGCACGGTCGGGGTCATCGAGCTACTGGACAAGGCCGATCGTACACCGTTTACCCCCTGGGATCAGCGCCTCCTCACCACGATCGCCATCCTGCTCGGGGGAGCGATCGAGCGGGACCGGTTGTACCGTGCCCTGCAGAGCCAGCCAGCCTGATCCAGCCCGAGGCACAGCGTCGAGGAGGATACCGTGCATGTGACCCTGGTTGGGCTTCCGCTCAGCGGCAAGACAACCGTCTTTAACGCCCTGACCGGCCAGAAGGCAGCAACCGGGCCCGGTGCAGGGCGCACAGAAACCCATCTGGCGGCGGTCAAGGTCCCGGACACGCGCCTCGAGCGGCTGGCGGCGATCTTTCAGCCGCGAAAGGTCACCCCGGCCGAGGTACGCTTCGCGGACGTGGTCGGCATCCCCCGTGGTACGGCGCGCCAGGGTCTCCCCGGACCGCTCCTTTCCGCCCTCTCCGAAGCCGATGCCCTGCTCCACGTCGTCCGTGCCTTCGAGAATCCTCAGGCTCCCCATCCAGCCGGGTCTGTGGACCCCGCACGCGACCTGGAGTGGCTGGATACCGAATTGCTGCTTGGAGATCTGGGGATCGTGGAGCGGCGTCTGGAGCGTCTGGCCCACGAGATCCCCAAGTTGCCGCGGAGCGAGCGAGAAGAGCGGGAACGCGAACAGGCGCTTCTCGAGCGTCTGCGCGCTACCCTGGAGGAAGGGACCCCGCTGCGGGATCTAGAGCTGGATGCGGAGGAACTCCGTATGCTCCGGGGGTTCAATCTGCTTACACTGAAGCCTGTACTGGTGCTGCTGAACGTTGGGGAGGAGGGCCTGGAGCAACCCGGCCGGCTGCTTGCGGCGCTGGAACCCCGTTACCAGCATCGACAAAGCGCGATGGCCGAGTTGTGCGCCCAATGGGAGATGGAGCTCGGGCAACTTGCCCCGGAGGAAGCGGAAGAGTTCCGCCGAAGCCTCGGGCTGGCTGAACCGGCACGTGAACGCATCGTCCGCATGGCCTACGACCTTCTCGGGCTCCTCACCTTCTTCACGTTCGTATCCGACGAGGTGCGCGCTTGGCCGCTACGCCGGGGAAGCACAGCGCTGGATGCCGCCGGTACGGTACACACCGATATGGCGCGCGGGTTCATCCGTGCCGAGGTGATCGCATTCGAGGAACTGATCGCGGCAGGGAGCCTGGCCGAAGCCCGCCGGCGCGGCACGCTGCGCCTGGAGGGGCGCGACTATATCCTGCAGGACGGCGATGTCTGCACCTTCCACTTCAGCGCTCCTCACCGCTGAGAAGGAGCACTAGGTCTCCTCCAGCGAGATCCCTTCCAGTCCCGGTGCATACTCGTACACTTCGGGCTGTGGCAGGTTCCGCAGCTGCTCCAGTACGCTGCGGATCTGGGTCGCGGCCTCCCGTATGCGCTCCAGGGAAGTCCGAAGCCGCTCTGAAGTCAGGGCGTCCTGTTCCAGTTCCCGTAACAGCACTTCGGCGTAACCGAGGATCCCCGAGAGCGGATTGCTGATCTCGTGCGCCAGGGTGACCGCCATCCGGGCGACGGTGGATACCCGTTCCGCTTGCACCAGGCGATCCTGCAACTCCTTGATCCGGAGCTGGGTCTGTACCCGGGCCAGGAGCTCGCTCTGTCGGAACGGGCGGCTGATGAAATCGTTCGCCCCCAGACGCAGGCCGTGCAGGGTGTCCTCGAGCGAGGTGTGGACGGCCGTGATCAGGATCACCGGGATGCGCTCCGTCTCGGGATTCTGCTTCAGCTGATGACAGAGGGAATAGCCATCCAAGCCGGGCATCTGGACATCGGAAAGGACCAGGTCGGGTGTCTCGGCCAACGCCTTTTCCATCGCTTCCGTACCGTCGCACGCCTCGATCACCTCGTACCCTTCGCGGCTCAGATAGATCGACAGCAACCGGCGGTTGTCCTCGTTGTCCTCTGCAACCAGGATGCGCGCCCTCTTGTTCCGGTTCATTCCTGGTCCTCCCTTACAGCTTCAGGCAACAGCAGGCACAGGGATGTGCCCTCCCCTGGCAAGGATTCGACCCAGAGCTGGCCACGGTACCGCTGGGCAATCCGGCGGGCAATCCCCAGGCCGAGGTGCAGTCCGTCCGTCCGTCCCTTTCCTTCAGGGGGAAAAAGATCGAAAAGGCCTTTCCGCTCGTCCGGAGCAAGCTCCCTACCGGGGATTTGAACCACGATCCGGAACGCTCCCGGCAGCCGGTCGCAGCGGACATCGAGCCTGGGCCGGCCGTCCGGGGGAAGCAGCCGAACCGCGTTCTGGAGCAGGTTGCTGAAGAGATGCCAGAAGAGGACCGGATCTGCCTGGAAGCTGGGCATCCCTTCCTGGACGTTCACTGTCACCCCGCGCCGTTCCATCTGGAGATGGGTCGAAACCCCCTGCACCAGCGTGGTCAGGGAGATCGGTTCACGTTCCTCGTTAACCACGTCGATCCGGGAGAGGAACAGCATGTCCCGCACGAGGTCCTCGACCCAGCGGCTGTTCCGTTCGATCCGCTGCAGGTACTCGCGTTCCTCGGGGGCAAGCCGGGATGCGGCCGAATCGCGAAGCAAACGGACAAAACCGCTCAGAGCTTCGACCGGCCCCTGTAAGCGCTGGGAGATGGCCGCGATAAGGCCCCGGAGCTCTTCCTGCCGCAGCTGGAGCTCCTGCGTTTTCTGCTCGAGCTCCTTCAGGCTTTCCTGGAGCCGGTCGACCAGGCGTGCGTTCTCCAGCGCGATCGCGGCTTGCTGGGCAAACAGGCTGAGCCGCTGGCGGGTGTCCTCGTCGAAGGCGTCCGGATGCCGCGAGCTCGAAAGGATCAAGAGGCCCAGGGGGCCTTCCCGGCCGATCAGCGGCACGAGGATGCTCGATTGGGTTGGAGGAAGGTTGTCCAGAGCCGCGAGCGTCTCCGCGGGAAGGTTCTTCCGACGCTCTCCCAGGATATCGCGGATGGAAACCGGCCTGTCGTGCTCCTTGAGGCAATCCGCGGGAAACGAGAGCCCGAGCAGGGGCACTCCGGCGTAACCCGCACAACCGCGCACGATGAGTCGTCCTCCTTCTTCGACAAGCAGGAGGGCACGCTCGGCGACGGCAGTGGCCCGTGCAGCGCGCTCGGCGATGTGCTGCAGCCGTGACGGGAGATCCGTGTCGCTTGTGATCTCTTGCAACCCTGCAAGCAACGTGGTCAGGAGGTCCTGGTGCGTACGGGTTTCCAGCAGCCGCTGGTAGAGGCGGGTAAGTATCCCCGTGATTCCTCCCAGCCCCAGGAATGCGAGGGTATGGATGCCCGCGGTCTGGAGGGTTTCCCCATCGGGCCACGCGCCCGACGTACTCAAAGCCAGAAGCGGAAGGAGGTACGTGAGGGAAATGAGAGCAGCGAGAAGGGCGATATGGCGCGGGTAGACAAGCAACACCGCGCCGGTCACGATGAGCAGGGCGTAGAGGGCACCGGTGGTCGCCGTGGGACGGCCGGCGAACCGATCGGCCGCCGTGATGGCCAGCGCGCTTGCAGTGAGGAGCACCACCGTAGAAAGGGCTGGCCATCGGCGTGCCAGTCTCGGGTAAGGAAGGAGGAGCAGGGCGTCCAGCAAAAAGATTCCGGCCGGCCAGGGGTTGTGGGGGAAAGACAACAGGCAGAGCACCGTGAGCAGGCCGCCTACGAGCCCTTTGAGCGGTACGAAATGTTGTACCCGCACGAGGAAATGCTGGTAGGCGATCTTCTCGTGCTCTGTCAGTTCCTCCGGATGCACCGGGCGGAACATCTGCTGGAGCCACCGATGTGGCGGTGCTTGCCCGTGGATGGCCCGGGCCATGCAGAGCTCCTCTCACCCCTGCGGCGCCGCCGCTCGCCACAAGCGACGCAGCATCGATCCCATTGCCCCAGGAGAGGCGTGCTTTCCAGAGGACGCTAGGCGCGGAGCAGTGGCTCGAGCGCAAGCCCGAGCCATCCGGCCAGAGCGCCGATGACCAAGAGCGCGAGTTCGGTGCGTGTGCCGGTGCTTTCTCCCAGGTGCACCTCGAGTATGCCCACCGGCCGGCCACCCAGCGTCACGGGAACCGCCAGGCCCGTTTCCGGTGGGTCGCTATTGTCGCTCCACCGCTCCGGGGTGCCCGAGAGCCACGCTTGGGTGACCGGAACGGGCACCGTCTCGGCCTGCCGCACGAGGTACGCATGCGGTTCCGTTTCTTCCCGCAGCACCCACAGAAACAGTCCATCTCCGGTGGGGGCCTGCACCCAAAGGCGCGCCGCCCGCGCGTGGGTGGCTTCGACGGCAAGGTCCAGCAAAGCACACAGGCGCGACGGCCCGTCGGCGGACGCTGTGAATTCGACCCCGGCCTCGCCCAGCACCCGCAAGGCATCTGTGCAGAAGCGCAGGTCCTCGTTCAGCACGTTCCGTTCGTCGCGCAGGCGTTGCTCAGCCAGCGCCCGCTCGATGCTCTCCACGATCTCGTCTAGAGTGAAGGGTTTGATGATATAATCGCGCACCCCGAGCCGCAACGCCTGGGCCGCGATCAACTCCGACCCGTAGGCCGTGACCAGGATAACCGGGATGTCGTACCCTTCGGAAGCCAGGATATGGAGGAGATCGAGGCCGGTCATATCCGGAAGCCGCAGGTCGAGGAGGATGAGGTCCGGGCGCTGGGTACGGATCTGCCAGAGGCCCGAGGCGCCATCCCGCGCCGTCAGGGTGCGGTAACCGTAACTGGGGAGGACGCGTTCCCCAAGGAGGGTGCAGACATCGGCGTTATCGTCGATGATCAGGATGCACTCGCCGGCCAAGGCTGCCCCTTTCTACGAATTTCGCCCAACCGTACACGGCCGTCCCTATCGAGCATTATAGACGTCCGCCGACTGCCCGTCAAGCACACGGGGCTCCAGTTCCCAACGAACTGTCCCACGGGAGCGAGCCGAGCATAGCAACTTTCCTCCGAAGGCGGGGGGTACGCGGGCCTCTAATGGACACGGGCTTGTACACCCGGCATAAGCCTGTCTTTGTTAGAAACCGGGGCTCGGGGCCGCGGAGCAGGGCTTTCCTGTTTTCCACCGGAAAAGTTGGACATCGATCTATCGAGATCCCGAGCGCGCTGCGTAGAGCTCAGGGAAGGGGCCCCACCGGCTCCTGGCTTTCGATACGCGATCCGCTGCGCGCGCCTACCCTTCGATATGCCTGGCTTCGCCGGGTTACTCAGGGAACCGCTCAACCAGCGAAGCCGGCCGGTACCCTGGGGCCTCGATACGGGGCCGAGGACCCCCCTTGCCCCCTGTGCGCGGCGTTCTCGACCGCCGAAGGCGCCGGTAGCAGGGAGGCTTCGGGGTGGAAATCGACCGACGTTTTGGTGTTCTCCTGGAACACCGAAAAGCCCTGGGCCGCGGATTTCTCCGCGGTCCAGGGCGCGGTACACGAACGCTACCGGAACACAATACGCCCGTCCTGAGCGTCGACCGTTACCGTTGCCCCCTCGCGGAATTCGCCCTCCAGCACCTTCAACGCCAGCGGATCGAGCACTTCCCGCTGGATCGCCCGCTTGAGGGGACGGGCTCCGTAGGCAGGGTCGAACCCCACCTCGGCCAGATGGCGGCGCGCGGCTTCTGTCCATACCAGGTCCAGCTGGCGCTCCTTGAGCCGTTGCTGCACGCGGCGCATCTGGATGTCCACGATCTGCAGGATCTCTTCCTGCCCAAGCGGGTTAAAGATGACGATCTCGTCGATACGGTTCAGGAACTCGGGCCGGAACTGCGCCCGCAGTGCCTCGGTCACCCGCCGGCGGACTTCCGCCTCCTGTCCCTTCCGCAGGTCCTGGAGGTAAGTGCTGCCGACGTTCGAGGTCATGATGATCACCGTGTTCTTGAAATCGACTGTACGGCCCTGCCCGTCGGTCAAGCGTCCATCGTCCAGCACCTGAAGCAGCACGTTAAAGACCTCAGGGTGTGCCTTCTCGACCTCGTCAAAGAGCACGACGCTGTAAGGCCGTCGCCGCACCGCTTCGGTCAGCTGGCCGCCTTCCTCATAACCCACGTAACCGGGCGGGGCGCCGATCAGGCGGGAGACGGTGTGCTTTTCCTGATACTCGCTCATGTCGATACGCACCATCGCCGCCTCGTTGTCGAACAGGAATTCCGCCAGCGCGCGGGCGAGCTCCGTCTTACCTACCCCCGTCGGCCCGAGGAAGAGGAAAGAGCCGAGGGGCCGATTGGGATCCTGCAGGCCGGCGCGTGCCCGCCGCACGGCGTTGGCCACCGCCGCAATCGCCTGATCCTGTCCCACCACACGTGTCTTCAGCCGTTCTTCCATGTGGAGGAGCTTCTGTAGCTCTCCTTCCAGGAGGCGGCTTACCGGGATGCCCGTCCACTTGGCCACAACTTCCGCAACATCTTCCTCGTCGACTTCTTCCTTCAACAGCGCGCCGTCCCGCTGCAGTTCGGCCAGACGTGCCTCCTGCTCCCGCAGCTGTTTTTCGAGCTCGACCAGCGTGCCGTACTGGAGCTGCGCCGCGCGGTTATAGTCCAGTTCCCGCTGCGCGCGCTCGATCTCGCCGCGCACCTCGTCGATTCGGGCCTTGGTCTGACGCAGCGCCTGGATGGCTTCTTTCTCCTGCTGCCAGCGCGCGCGCAAGCCCTTGCGCCGCTCCTCGAGGTCGGCCAGTTCCTTTTCCAGCCGCTCCAGCCGTTCGCGCGAGGCCGGGTCCTGCTCCTTACGCAGTGCCGTGCGCTCGATCTCGAGCTGCATGATGCGCCGTTCGATCTCGTCCAGCTCTGCCGGCATCGAGTCGATCTCGATGCGCAGGCGGGAAGCTGCCTCATCGATCAGGTCGATCGCCTTGTCCGGAAGGAAGCGGTCGCTGATGTAGCGATGGGCCAGGACAGCGGCCGCCACGAGCGCCGCATCCTTGATGCGTACGCCATGGTGCACCTCGTACCGCTCCTTCAGGCCACGCAGGATGGAGATCGTGTCCTCCACCGTCGGCTCGCCGACATAGATCGGCTGGAAGCGTCGCTCCAGGGCCGCATCCTTCTCGATGTGCTTCCGGTACTCGTCCAGCGTGGTCGCTCCGATACAGTGCAGTTCCCCGCGGGCGAGCATCGGCTTGAGCATGTTCGAAGCATCCATCGCGCCCTCGGCGGCGCCGGCGCCTACCACGGTGTGCAGTTCGTCGATGAACAGGATCACCTGCCCTTCGCTTTCGGTGACCTCCTTGAGCACCGCCTTCAGCCGTTCCTCGAACTCGCCCCGATACTTCGCACCGGCGATCATCGCCCCCAGGTCGAGCTGTACCAGTCGCTTGTCCTTCAGCCCCTCAGGCACATCCCCGCGCACGATCCGCTGCGCCAGCCCCTCGACGATGGCCGTCTTGCCCACACCCGGCTCGCCGATCAGCACCGGGTTGTTCTTCGTGCGCCGGGAGAGCACCTGGATGACCCGGCGGATCTCATCGTCCCGGCCGATCACCGGGTCCAGCTTGTTCTCGCGCGCCAGCCGGGTGATGTCCCGGCCGTAGCGTTCCAGCGCCTGGTAGGTGGTTTCGGGCGTCGGGCTGGTCACGCGCTGTCGGCCGCGGATGGAGGTCAGCGCCTGCAAGATGGCATCCCGGCGGATGCCGAAGCGACGGAGAATCTCCGCGGCCGGCCCCCGCACCCGCTCGTCCGCCAGCGCAAGCAGCAGATGCTCGGTGGAGACGTATTCGTCCCGCATCCGGCGGGCTTCCTCTTCCGCAGCCTGGGCGACCTGCTGCATCTGAGGCGCCAGGTAGACCTGGGTCGCACCGTAGGCCTGCGGCAGACGGTCCAGCTCGTCCTGCACCGCGGCCAGCAGCTGTCCGGGGTGTACGCCGATCTTTTGCACGATCTGCGGCACCACCCCGTCCGATTGTGCGAGCAGCGCAGCCAGCAGGTGGAGCGGTTCGATCTGGCTATGGTGGCGCTCCTGTGCTTCGCGCTGGGCATCCAGAACCGCCTGGGCGGCTTTTTCGGTAAACCGGTTCAGGTCCATCTGTCGTTCCTCCTATGCCATCGCGAGCGCTCGCCGGCGCTCGCGGTGGTTTTCCGCGCGTTACCATAAGCGCAGGGCATAAGAGGAACGTTGGAGGAGCGTTATAGCAGCATTGAAGCGTCACTCCCAGCGGAGGCGAAGGAGTCGGGAAGAAGTCGGCCGGACCGCGAACCGCTCGTCGATGCGGTGCCCCACGACCCAGACGATCCCTCTTGGGGAAACCACCAGGGGAACCCGACGGCGCGCCGCACGCGGGATCTTCTGATCGGTCATCCAGTCGTGCAGTTTTTTCGTCCCTCCGAGGCCGAGCGGCCGGAAGCGATCTCCTGGTTGAGGCGGACGCAACCAGAGCCGGTTCCCACAAGCGTCTGCGTCCAGCCAGGCCTCCCGTGGCTGCACGTCTTCCCAGGACGGGAGCTCCTCCGGGCCGTGCAGTGTCGCGATCAGGCTGTGTCCCTCGGGGAGCAGGGTGCGGCCAGGGATCGCCAGCGGAACCGGGTGAGGACCCAGATCGGGCCAGGGCGCAACCTCGAGCGCGCCCCTGTCCCCCACAGCCAGCGCCTCGTACTCCCGCCGCGCGACGATCCCCTCCACGAGCGCAACTTCGCTCCCCACGCCCGCCTCGTCGAGGCGCGCGGCCGCGACGGTCGCGTCCCACCCTACACCCTCCAGATGCCCCCGAAGGCGTTCCACAGCCCGCCGGACGGCTTCCAGTCGCAGTGTCCAGGGGAGATCGCGGTAAGGTTTCAGCCTGAGGCGAATGCAGCCCGACGCTTCTTGGGCCAGTTCGCACCAGCGCGCGTCGAGCATCGCCTCCAGATCGCTTTCCAGCCACGCGGCGAGCCGGGCAAGCCGGAGGAGCGCTTCATCCAGGTGCGGGTTCAGGGTACGCAGTACCGGCAACACCTGCCGACGCAGGCGCACGCGCAGGAAACGTTCGTCCTCGTTCCAGGCGTCGTGGACCGGGGAAAGGCCGTGCGCCACGCAGTAAGCGTGGGTCTCGGTCCGCGAAACCTCCAGCAGAGGGCGCACCAGCCGGATGGGGTGCGATAGGGAGAGTCCTTCGACCATCCAGGGAGCAGGCGGAACGCTCAAGCGCATCCCGCGCAGGCCGGAAAGGCCGGCCCCGCGCAGTAGGTGCATTAGCACGGTCTCCACCTGGTCGTCGCGGGTGTGTCCCAGAGCGACCGCCGAGGCCCCGACGTTCGCCGCGACGCGGAGCAGAAAACGGTAGCGCGCGCGCCGCGCCGCGTCTTCCGGGGAAAGCCCCTCCCGAGCGATGAGCGCCCGCACATCCTCGCTTTCGACTGTGGCGGGAAGGCCCCACCGCCGGGCCGTTTCAGCGACGTACATTGCCTCTGTCCGCGATTCCGGACGCAACCGGTGGTCGAGGTGGGCGACGTGCAGCAGGCCACCGTGTTGCGGCTGCAGGGCCTGTAGCAGATGCAGGAGGCAGAGCGAGTCGCATCCGCCCGAGACGGCGACCACCACCCGCTCGCCGGGTGTCCAGAGGCGCTGCTCAACGATGGCGGAAAGCACAGTGGAAGCAATCGCTTCCTCGTTCTGTCGGGCCATCGGACGACCTTCGGGCGCGCGATCGGCATTCCCAAACGGCTGTGGTGCATCTGGAGACCGGCTGCTTCCTGAGGGAAATTATACCACGGCATAGGGCCGGCCGGGCCCAGGTCCGCACGCTAGCTGTGCGGCACCGGCCCCGGGGCGGGCCGCCCGGATTCTTCCAGCATCTCCCGGTACACCTCGACCGTTGCCCGCGCGACCACTGGCCAATCGAAACGCTCGCGGACGATCCGCTCGCCCTCCGCTCCCATCTCCGGCCAGCGGGAGCGGCGTTCGAGCAACCAGAGGAGCCCTGCGCGCAGCGCGGCGACATCCCCCGGCGGGACGAGCCGGCCGTTCCGGCCGTCGAACACCTTGTCGGGGATGCCCCCGGCTGTCGTAGCGAGCACCGGCCGGCGGTGGATCATCCCTTCGAGCACCACCAGCGAACTCCCTTCGTAGAGCGTGGGGTGGATCAGCAGGTCGGCAACCTCGTAGAGGTTGTGCAATTCGCGGTCGTCCAGCCGACCGGCAAGGCAGACGGCTGTGCCGAGTCCCAGGCGGCCCACCTGTGCCTCCAGCGCCGGCCGCTCTTTCCCTTCCCCTACGATGACCCAGCGCCACCCGACGGGCAACTCGTCCTTCACCCCGGCGAGCGCCTCCGCGAGCAGGTGAAAGCCCTTGTTGCGCTCCAGCCGGCTGACGCTCAGGAGCACGAGGGGCGCCTCCTCGAGGCCCAGACGCTCCCGCAACGCGCGCTGCACGGCGGGATCGAGCGGCGCCAGGCATTCCGCAGCGTCGATCGCGCTGGGCAACACGACGACCCGGCCCGGGTCCACACCGAGGTAGCGCGGGACCTCATCGCGGGTACAGGCGTCGGTCGCGATCACCCGGTCTGCGCACCGGGCGCCGTAGGAGTAGCAGGCTCGGAAGGGAAGATAGGCCAGGCGTTTGGTCCATGAGGGCGCCTTGTACTCTTCCATACCGTGCGGGTTCATGATCATCGGGGCTGCGTGCCGCAGGGAAGGATCATGGGCGCGCAGCCACCCGTAGCCGAAGGCTGCCAGCCCTTGAGCGTGTACCAGGTCCGCCTGCCCCGTGCGCACCAGACGCGCCGCCTGTTGCCCGATCTTCCAGGAGTAGAGGGGATAGTTGATCTGGCGCCCCGCGATCGAATTCGGGCGCAGCCAGGGGGAAGTGCGGTCGTAGCGCGCCGTGTGAAGGAAAACCCCTGGGCCCAGGGAGCCCGATCGTCCTCCGGGCATCTCCTGCACCCAGAGGTGGACCTCGACCCCCAGACGCGCCAGGTGCGTGCTCAGGTGGTACACGTGGCGCTCGACCCCTCCGTAGCCGTGGAGTGGGTAAACTGCCCGCGCGAGCATCGCGACACGCATATCCCCTCCGGCGGGGCGTACCTTACGGTGTGGACCGTGCACCCGCACCTGTCGCAGCCCCGGAAAGCGCCGTGTAGAGCGCCAGGATACGGTCAGCGATCCGGGGCCATGCATATGCCTGTGCCGTTTCGAGGCCGTACAGCCCCATCTGCCGCCGCAGCTGGCAATCCTCGACCAGCTGCAGGATCCGGTAGGCCATGGCCACGGGGTCGCCCTGCGGGACAAGGAACCCGTTGACCCCGTCCTCGATGATCGTTGTCAGGCCGCCCACCCGGGAGGCCACCACGGGCGTCCCGCAGGCCAGCGATTCGAGCGCCACCATGCCGAACGATTCGTAGTGCGAAGGCACGATGCAGACATCCGCCGCGGAATAGTAATAGGGGAGCTCGTCCTGATCGCGCCGCCCGAGGAAGATCGCGAAATCGGCCAGACCGAGCGCCTCCTTCAGCTGCTCGAGGCGCGCCATCTCCTGCCGGAGCGCCTCATCGCTGCTTTCCGCGTCCCCACCGATCAGGGCCAGGCAGATCCGACAGGGCCAGTCGTCCGGCAGGTCCCGCACGACGTACGGGAGGGCGCGCAGGAGGTCGTCCACTCCTTTCAGCGGGTCCATACGGCCCACGTAGAGGAGCATATGGGCTTCCTCGCACGGCTGGCACGGCGAGCCGACGTGAGCGCGCGCTTCCAGCACGGGAATGGGACGGAAGCGTTCCAGGTTGACTCCGGGGGGGATCACGTGGATGCGCTCGAGCGGGGCGTGGTAATAGGTGACGATCTGCTCCCGGTCCACCGGGGTCGCGGCGACGACCGCATCGACCGCGCGCGCGATCTCGCGTTCTGCTTCCAGGCGCCTGCGGTCCTCCGGGTGGCCGGCGGCCTCCTTCGCGGCAGCCAGGGTGTGGAACATATGGACGATGGGGGCATCCCAGCCGCCGTCCCGGAGTCCGAGCGCCACGAGTGCCGACAGCCAGTAGTGGCTGTGCAGGATGTCGTACCGTACGCCTTCGCGCTCGACGAAGCCGCGGACGCCGGCGACGAACGCATCCGTATAGCGCCAGAGGTCGTTCTTGTCCAGAGGCGCTTCGGGGCCGGCCGGGATGTGCACCACGCGGGCGTTTTCCCCGAACCATCGCACCCGTGGCACAAAGGGATCCTGCGATCGGGAAAAGACGTCCACCGCGATCCCCCGACGGCCCAATTCGCGCGCCAGTTCCCGGACGTAGACGTTCATTCCCCCGGTGTCCTTGCCACCCAGGGTAGCCAGGGGACAGGTATGGACGCTCAGCATGGCGATACGCATCGTGCCGTACCCTCCTTGGTCCCGATGATACCACAGCAGGGCGAGGGGTCAAGCGATGCTCGATGGAGTTCGCCAGGGGATAGCACCCGGGCCCGCCGAAGCAGGCTTCGAATGCGCCGCGTCACGGGCCGGTATGTTCAGCCGCCTCTTCGGATCCGAGGGGATAACCAGGCAGAGCCGCGGCCTCAACCCGCCGCGCCGGCATACACCGCACAGGCAGCCGGTTACCAGCGCTCGTAGTGGACGCGTGCCGGATCGTACTTGGTGTGAGGCGGCTTTTCCTCTGCGGGATGGCCTACCGGCACCAGGCAAAGGACCCGCACGCCCGAGGGGATACCGAGCAGGTCACGGACGTGCTTTTCTGCCTGTCCATCGGGGTACACGGCGACCCAGACCGCGCCCAGTCCTAGCGCGGTCGCGGCCAGGAGCAGGTTCTCGGTCGCCGCGCTGCAATCCTCTACCCAGTGGCGCGAGCGTTCCTCGTGCCCGCACACGACAAAGACCGTGTCGGCCTCGGCGCACATCCGGCTCCAGGAGTGCGTCGCGGCCAGGCGCTCCCGCTGCTCGCGTCCCCGGACGACGATGAATTCCCAGGGCTGCCGGTTCGAGGCGGAGGGCGCAGCCATCGCGGCTTCCAGGAGCTCACGGATCTGTGCTTCCGTAAGCGGCTCTCCGGTATACTTGCGGATGCTGCGTCGCCGTCGGATCCATTCGGTCATCGTTGCCTCCCCGAAGTCTGGAAGCGGTTCGTATCCGTTGCTGTGCAAATGCAGTATAGCACAGCCGAGTCGGTGCGACAAAACGCGCGTCTCAAGGGGCGCGCCATTTCTATAGGTGATTTCCAACGGGAGGGCGCCTCCGGTCGTTCGTCTGTGTTTGGAATCGGCGTTCGAGAGGAACAAGAGGTGTAGGGCAACTCCTCCGGAGTTGCCCTACTCGGGCTTTCAAGGCAAGAAGGTGAAAAAGGATTGGGAAGCCCTGCCTCACACCCGGAAAGCGCCAGGTCCAGGCTGCCTGGTCCCCACAAGAGTGGCGCGCACCCAAGAGGGTAACCGGGGTGCCGGGGAAGTGAGATCGGACCTGGGGGCACCCTCAGCCTCGGCGGCAGGTGCCCTGAGGAAGTGCCGCCCGTTTGCGTTCGCCCGTGGACTCGTGTACAATCGCACTACCCGCTTTCGGGCACCGGTTGGGGCACAAAGGAGGCAGCCTTGCGTACATCCCGCTTTTTCCTGTTGCTCGTGGTGTTCCTGTGCGGCATGACCTCGATGGCGATCGAGATGACGGCTTCCCGACTGATCGGGACCTTCTTCGGAAGCCCGCTGCCGATCTGGGCGATCCTGATCGGTATGGTGATGATCTACCTCTCCGTGGGGTACACGCTGGGGGGCCGGCTGGCGGATCGCCGGCCGCACGCTTCGTTTCTTTACGGGCTTGTGGGCGTAGCCGCTGCGGCTACCGGGATGATCCCTCCCCTTTCGCGCCCATTGCTCGGATGGGCACAGCAGGGCCTGGCGAACGTCGCTGCCGGGCTTTACATCGGGGCGCTCGTGGGCGTGCTGGTGCTGCTTTCGATCCCGATGGTGTTGCTCGGGTGCGTCTCCCCCTTTGCCATACGCCTGGAGATGATGGCGGTCGACCGCGCCGGCCGCACCTCCGGATCGATCTACGCGCTCTCGACCGTCGGAAGTATCCTGGGCACCCTCCTGCCCTCGTTCGTGACCATCCCACTGTGGGGCGTTTCGCTCACCTTCTACGCCTTCTCGTTCCTGTTGCTGCTCGTGGCCCTGATCGGCGTGTCCCGGTGGACGACGCGGCTGGTGTTCCTCCTTTTGCTGCTCGGGATCGGGGTACTGGTAGTGCTCTTCCTGGTCGGCGCCTGGCGCGGCTGGCGTGAGCCACCCCCGGGAACGGTGCTAGTGGACGAGCGCGAATCGGTCTACAACTACATTCAGGTGTACCGGGAAGGAGACCGTATCTACCTGGCCCTGAACGAAGGGCTGGCGGTGCATTCGTACCACTCGCTGACCTACGAGCGCACCCGTGACCCGTTCGACCTCCTTTCCTACGGACCCTGGGATATCTTCCTGATCGCCCCATACTTTGCCCCGGATGTACCCGAGGGGGGATTCTCCTCGATGTGCCTGATCGGATCCGCGGCCGGCACGATCCCGAAGCAGTACGCCGCCGTGTACGGGGATCGGGTGCAGATCGATGGGGTAGAACTGGACCCGGAGATCGTGGAGGTGGGGCGTCGGTACTTCCGCATGGGAGAAGAGGAAGCCCTGGGCGTCCTCCACGTCTACGTACAGGATGGCCGATACTTCTTGAGCACGGTGCCGCGGCGCTATGACATCGTAGCCATCGACGCCTACCGGCAGCCTTACATCCCGTTCCACCTGACGACCGAGGAGTTTTTTGCACAGGTGCGGGCGCATCTCGAGAGCAACGGGGTGTGCGCGATCAACGTCGGGCATGTGGTAGGTGACGAGCGGCTGGTCGACGCGATCGCGGCGACGATGCAGCGGGTGTTCCCCAGCGTCTTTGTGATCGACCTGCCCGGATACGGGGTGACGAACAGCATCGTGGTGGCAACCATGCGGCCGAGTTCCCTGGCCGACTTTGCCCACAACGCTGCGCGCCTGGAGCACCCGGTGTTGCGCCACGTGATCGCCTACGTGCAGGACCACGCGCGGGTGTGGAGCGGGGAAGGGATCGTCTTCACGGACGATCGTGCCCCGGTGGAACACGTGGTCGACCAGATGATCCTCAACTACGTGCAGGCGCGATGATGGCCGATCTCCTGGACATCTTTCTCCGGGTGCTCCTTCCGCTGACCGTGGTATGGGGAGCCGGGTTCCTTGCCCGACGGCTGTTCCGGCTCGATCCCCGTCCCTTTTCCCGCCTGGCGCTCTATTTCCTGGCCCCGTCGATCGTATTCGTCCTGCTGATGGAAACGCAGGTCACCGCCGGGGAAGCCGGCCGGATTTTCCTGAGCGTAGTGCTCCTGTTTGCCATTGTGCTATTCCTCTCCTGGGGAATCGGACGCCTGCTGCGGTTACCGCCGCCGGAGCACAGCGGCTACGTGCTTTCGTCGCTGCTGATCAACTCGACAAACTACGGTTTTCCGGTGGTGTTGCTCGCCTTCGGGACGGCGGGGCTCGAACGGGCAACGGTCTTTGCTGTCGGTGCGGCGCTTCTGGCCAATTCTTTGGGGGTCTACGTCGCGGCACGCGGCCACGCTGGGGGCGCGAGGGAAGCCATAAGGCAGGTGTTGCACGTCCCCCTGGTCTACGGGGTCGCTTTGGCCCTGGTGTTGCGCCTGGTGGGCTTTCAGGGGGGCGACGCGCTCTTGCTCGGCGGCCGGCCGATCGGGTGGTTAACCAGCCTTTACCGCGGGGTAAAGATCCTCTCGCAGGCCGCGATCCCCGTCTTTTCCCTGGTACTGGGAATGCAACTTGCGGCGGACGAGCGGACGCGGTTCTCCTGGCGCATGGTGCTGGCCGGAGTGACGCGCCTGGTGCTCTCGCCGCTGGTTGCCTGGGGGCTCGTGCGGCTGCTCGGGCTGAGCGGCCTTTCGGCCCAGGTGACGATCCTCGAAGCAGCCATGCCGACCGCGGTGGTTTCGGTGATCCTGTCAACCGAGTTCGATGCGGCTCCCCGCTTTGTCTCCACGGTGGTGGTCGGGACGACAGTGGCAAGCCTCTTCACGCTCACCGTGGTGCTGCACCTGCTGGGAGCCTGACCTGTACTTCGCCCGGGTGGGGATAGCCGGGCTGCACTTACGGTCGCTTCTGGGTAGTTCCCCCGCTACGGTTCGACCCACGGTTTCGCACCGTTCAATGCACGGCTTTTCGCCTCCCAGCCGCTCAAGCGGGGCGGTAACGAAAAGCAGCGCTGAACAGGGCAGAGCCTGTTGCGATACACAGCCCGAAGTTCGGACACGAGTTGGGACAGGGACGCTCTCCCTCCCGCCCGCCGTTCGGCGGCAGAGAAGGGAAGGGCGAGAAATAGGGGTTCGCCTCGCCTCCCTCTCCCTCGCCGCGCAGCAGTGGGGGAGAAGGGGGTAAGGGGGATGAGGGGGTTCACGGTCCAGCCCGCAGCGCAGGGGGACGGGGGAATGCCACCGTGCTCCAGATCATGTCCCAACCTCAGACACAGCTACTTGACAACACGGCTTGTTCGAGGAGCAGGAAAACTTTCCCAACATCGCCCGCCTTTTCCGGGCGATCGCCTTTTCTAGGAACGGCCTCGTCTCCGGCCCCGCACATCTGGCTGCGGAGCGGAGACGATCTTCAGCGGATGTGGTGCCCGGGGCGTCGCTGGCACCTTGAACCAGCGACGGCCCTCCGACACCGAGGCAGAGGCGAGATCCTGCCTTTCCTGCGGATGCAGCGTGTGCGCTTCTGCCCTGCTCCGGCGGATCGATCCCCCGATGTCCCCCGGCACTCGGAGGAAGGGACCGGGTTGCGGCGGCCGCAACCCGGTCCTCCTTCCCTGCAGCAGGCATAGCCCCGGAGCAGCCCTTGCACCGGAGAGGAAACGGGGTGCGATCCCTTCCCTGGTGCGGTAGACACCTAACCCGTAGGCTCCGGCGTGGGCGTGGGCGGGTAGGGCGGCGTGCTCAGCAGGCCGAGCGCTTCCTCCACCGGGCCGCGCGGAAGCAAATGCACCTGTCCGCGCCACTGAGCATAGTAGGTGTTTCCCTTCGGGCTCTTTTCCCCGATCGCGATCGTCCACGACTCGCCGTTCGCCAGCCCGAGCACGATCGTGGCCTTTGGGGAAAGCAATCCGAACTGCTCCAGATCGACCTCCTCCGGCGCAAAGCGCCGGTAGGTGGAGATCTCCACCCAGTGCTCCACCAGCCGCTGCACCCGCTTCCCGTCGGCCGGCCCCGGCGTCGGCTCCACCATCTGCCACTGGCCCAGCGCGTCCAGTTCCACCGTGCACCGCAGCCCCAGCTCGCCCTCCACCGTCACGCGCACCACCTGGCCCACGGTCAGCTCGGGCCACAGCGGTTCGTAGGGGGAGCTCTCCTCCGCGGCCGGCCGCTGGAACTCGAGCCAGTAGACCACCGCAACAAGCACCAGGAAGACGGCCAAAAGGATCGCGGCCGTCCAGCGCATCTTTCGCATCTCGCCCTACCTCTTCCTTCGCTGCAGCCAGACCCCCACGCCCGCCAGCACGATCAAGAGCGGAATCCCCACGAGCGTGAGGTACCGGATCGCGCGCGACTGCACCGTGCCCAGCACGACCTGCCGGGACTCGTACTGCACCGGAGCCAGGTCGATCAGCCGTTCCTCCTCGGCCAGCCAGTTCACCGCGTTCACGAAAAAGCGCTGGTTATCCGCCGTACCTGCCCAGTTCCGGCCAAAGTCCGAATCCCCCACGAGCACGATGCGCGTGTCGGTCGTCTGGTTGCTCCCCTGAACCCGCCCCTGTACTGCCGCTGCCAGCACCAGAGGGCCTTTGTAGTCCTTGCCGCTGTCGAAGGTAAGCGGCTGGTGGCTCAGGTCCGTTTCTCCCCAGGCCTCGTCGCTCGTCCCCAGAAGCGGTGTCACATCCAGCCCCGGGAGCATGGTGTTCGTCGCCTCCAGGGAACGAGCGCCCGGGAAGAAGGGACGCGATACGTTCCGCGTGATCGCGTGGTTCTGCTGCACTTTGTCGGCCACAGGCGTCGCCGGGTCGGAACCGGCGACGGCGTTCAGCGGATCGATGATCAGATCATCCTGGGCATAAACGCCCCATAGCCGCAGGATGTCGTTGATGTCGGCGGACGGGGCAGGGTCGAGCAGCGCGAAAAGCTTCCCGCCACGGGCGAGGTACCCGGCCAGCAGGCGCTGTTCATCGGGGGTCAGCGCTTCCTGGGGCCCCAGGAGCACGACCACCGTGTCGCTGACAGGAAGCGTACCCGTATAGGCCGCCAGGGCAAGCGTCTCCACCCGGTAGTTCGCCTCTTCCAGCAGGCCCCGGATGGCCGCATACCCATCGCGCTGCGTGCTGTAGATATCCCCTTCCCCATGGCCGGTCACGAAGTAGACCGTCACCTGCCGGCCGCTCGTCACGCGCAGGATGGCCCCTGTCCAGTCCGCTTCCTCCAGACTGTAGACGCTGTAGCGTTGCTCTCCGCTTTCAAAGACGAGCACATACGCATCGCCGCTCACGCCGTACTGCTGCGCCAGCACCCGGCTGACTTCGGGGTCTACCAGCCGGTACGAGAAAAGCGGCGTCAGAGCGGCATAGTTCTCCAGCATGTAACGCGCTTCCGACTGCTCGTCGCGCTGGCTGCGGTAGAAGAAACCGGTCACCTGCACCGGTTGCTTCAGCTCCGCGAGCACCTGCCGGGTTTGCGCCGAAAGGGAGTGCAACCGTTCCTCCGTCAGGTCCCAGCGGCGGTAGTGCCGGTACGATAGTACGTTCAGCACGACCATGATGCCGATCAGTCCGGCGGCCATGAGCAGCACAACGCTCCCGTAGCGCGTGCTCCGTGCTGTAAGCACACGACGGACGGCGGCCGGGTTGACCGCCCAGGCAGCGATCAGGAGGACCACTCCCACGATCAGCGCGATGTCCCCCGCTGGGGAGCGCCGGCCCCGGATCAGGAGTGCGGCTACCCCTCCGAGGAGCACAAGCCCTCCGGCCAACGCGAGATATCCGTTCCAGGAAGCGATCCGTTGGGCAAGACGCCGGTTCATCCGCTCCACCTCCGTCCCTCGAGCACCCGCGTGGCCAGGAAGAGCGCTGCCACCGTCAGGCTGAGGAAGTAAACGATATGTCGGGTATCGAGGATGCCCATCTGAAAATCGGCCAGGTGGCTCGTGATCGCCAGGGCCCGGAACACCTCCCCCGCGCGAGGGCCAGCGATCTGGGCCGGTGCGCCGATCAGCATCAGCGCCAGGACCATCCCAAATCCGGCGAAAAAGGCCAGGATCTGGTTCTGCGTGAACGTCGAGGCGAGCGTGCCCAGCGCAATAAGCGCCGCTCCGAACAGCACGACCCCGAGGTATCCCGTGATCAGCAGGCGCGGGTCCGGGTTGCCGAAGGCGAGCAGGATCAGAGGGTAGATAGAGGCCAGGGCGACAAGCACCAGGTAGAACCCCAGGCCAGCGAAGAATTTCCCCAGGATCAGCTCGCTATCCCGGATGGGCGCCGTGAGCAGCAGCTCCAGGGTGCGGGAACGGCGTTCTTCCGCGATCAGCCGCATGGTGAGGGCCGGGGCGATGAAAAAAGAGATCGTCGTCACGCGGCTGAAGACATCGGCCACCGAAGCGTAGTAGGCCTGTTGAGGCAGGTCCACAAAGTTGAAGAAAAAGCCCAGGATGAGGAAAAAGATCACCGCCACCGCATACGCGATCGGTGAGACGAAGTAGGCGGCAAACTCGCGACGGGCGATCGTCCAGATGTTCCGCACGGCCTTCCTCCGCTATTCCCGGGTCAACTGGAGGAAGATCTCCTCCAGGCTCAGGTCCAGGGGGCGTAGCTGGAGCAGATCCCACCCCCGATGCACGGCCAGCGCGGCGAGCTCGGGGCGCAGGTCCCGCCCGAGGGCACAGGTCACTTCGTACTGCCCCGGCGCCTTCTCCCGCACCCGCACTACCCCCGGGATACGCTGGATCTGCTCCGCAGCATCGGGAGCCGGCCGGCCTACCTCCAGGAGCACCTGGTCGCTCCCCTTCAGGCGGGCGTTCAGCTCCTCCGGCGTGCCCTCGGCCACGATGCGCCCCTGATGGATGATCACGACCCGCTGGCAGGTCTGGCTCACCTCGGGGAGAATGTGCGTGCTCAGGATCACGGTATGGTCGCCGGCCAGGCTGCGGATCAACTCCCGCACCTCGATGATCTGCCGCGGATCGAGCCCACCGGTCGGCTCGTCCAGAATGAGCACCTCCGGCTCGTGGAGCAGCGCCTGCGCCAGGCCCAGTCGTTGCCGGTAGCCCTTGGACAGGCGTCCAACCAGCGCGTTCTCCCATCCTACGAGCGCGCACCGTTCGATCACCGCCCGGATGCGCACCTCCGCCCGGTCCAACCCCCGCAGCCGGGCCCAGAAGCGCAGGTAATCGCGCACGGTCATCTCGGGATAGAGCGGCACATCTTCGGGGAGGTACCCCACGTGCCGGCGCACCTCCAGGGACTCCTCCATCACGTCGTATCCGGCCACCGTCGCCCGGCCGGCCGTGGGGGTGAGGTAGCCGGTCAGGATGCGCATGGTGGTCGTCTTGCCCGCAGCGTTCGGACCCAGGAAGCCCAGGATCTCCCCTTTCCGCACCGAGAAGGTCACATCCTGGATGGCCGTGATGGGTCCGAAACGCTTGGTCAACCCTTCGACCTGGATCAAAGTCGCCACCTCCTGGACTGGGATGCGGTCGTCCGGAAAGCCAATTCGTTACTCTAGCCCCTGAAGATGAGACCGGGATGAGAAACCTGCGTCGGTCTCCGGTTTGGCCTACTTTCCCTCCTCCAGCTGCAATGCGTATAACTGGATCCCCACCTGCCGCGGCGTTCCACCAAAGCCGAACGCTTCCGGGTTCCAGGTGTCGCTGCACAGCTCCAGGCGCCCTGCTCCCCCCGAAAGGCGCAGCTCGAAGGCAAGCTCCTTTGGCTCCCATGAAGGCTCGAGCCTTTCCTGGGCGATTGCCCGTCCCTGCCAGAAGACGGTCAGATGGGCCGGGGGCAACCCTTGCGGGCGAAAGCCGGCCGCTTCGACCCTCAGGCGCACCGGCCGATCGATCGCTGGCAGCTCGAGCGACGTGCAAACCCCGGTCCAGACGGGCGTCGAAAGGCGCAACCGGAAAAGCGTCGGCGCGTCGGGCTGACGCTGCAGGCGGAACAGCCCCTGCTGCGACCGTACCTGCACCTGCGTGCTTGGCAGGTGGTCGTAGCTCGTTTCCGTCGTCCACGTCTCCAGACGAAAGTGCCCGATCTCCTCCAGAGAAAAGCCCGCGTAGTACAGGGAAGGGACCTGTTCCAGGAGCAAGTACAGGGTATCGGTCGTCGGCCACTCCCGCAGCACCGGCCAGAGCGTTTCCCAAGGCAGCGCCTCTGTGTTGCGACCCTCGAATGGTGCCGGGGGGAGCAGCGTGTAGGCTGCTTTTCCGTAGAGGTATCGCAGAGGAGTCGCCAGCGCTGCCCCGAAATGCTCGATCAGCAGCGGCGCACCGTCGGGGACCCGGGCAGCCAACTCCGAGAGCGCCTTCGTCGTCCCCGCCATCTCCCGGCGCGAGGCGAACGGCGCATCCGCACGCACCAGAAGAAACAGGAGCAGCCCGACGAGCAGCAAGGCACCGCCGCGCCGCACGGAACGGCTCAGCGGAGCCATTCGCACGCGCCAGATGGCCACCGCGACCCCCACAAGGCATACCGGAAAGACCAGCGGGATGTAGCGGCGCATCATCCAGAAATGGTAGGGGTCAGCCAGCGTGCGGTAGGCATAGGAGGCGAACTGGAAGAAGAAGGCGAGGAGGAAAGGAAAGGAGATACTGTCCAGGCGGCGGCGTATCCACCACCACACCCCGGCAAACCCCAGCACCAATCCCGGCGCGGATAGGTACCAGCTCAGTCGGAGGAAACTGAGCCGGTGGTAGTTGGGGAACCACTCTCCACCGACCTGGACGCGCGCCGGGGAGAGCGCCATCCGCACGGGGCCGAATACCACCACGAGGAAGATCCAGAACAGGGCGACGGCACGCCGCACCGCGTCCCCGCCTGCCTCCAGCCGCGCGAGCGTCCGGATCCACCGCGGGCGAAAGAGGAGCATCGCCACCGCCCCGACCACCCCCAGGGCAAGCGCCAAGGCTCCAAGCGCGCGAAGGTCGACCGGAAGGCGTTGTCGCTCCAGGGAGGTGCGGAAGGTGTGGAGATAGGGTCGAGCGATGAACACGAGATGCAGGATGCCATGGACCGTCGGCGCGCCGCATGCGACCAGGAAGACGCGTCCGTTCGGGGCGGGGCGGCCGGCCCATGCCCGCAGCAAGAACCAGAGGCAAAGCAGCACCGGGAGGAACAGAAACTCGATTTTCGTAAGGGCCAGTTCCCCCAGCGCCAATCCCGCGAAGCAGGCGAGATCCCACCGCCCCGGCTCCTGCGCGGCCCGCAAGAGCAGGTACCACCCGCCCAAGAGGAGCAGCAGGGTCAGCGATTCTGCCACCGGCTGCCGGGCGAACCACACCTGAGCAGGATTCAGGGCAAGGAGCACCAGTGCCAGGCGGGCCGGCCACTCGCCAAAGAGGCGGCGCACGAGGAAGAAACCGGCCACAAGCCCCAGAAGAGAGAAAAGCGGGGTGAGCAGCAGGACACCCGAAATCCCCCCAGCGGCGTAGCCGAGTGCAAGCCAGGTGGGATACAGGTGAAGGAACTGGGGGGTGACCTGCCCGGAAGCGAAATCGGTGACGTAAAACCCGGGAAGTTGCCACCACTGACCGATGTAATGGGAAAGGAGAAGCGAACGGGCCGCGGCCGGCATCCGCGCGATCTCCGGGTCGTAGCGCAGGAGCCCCCCGCTCCGGGCGATCGAAGCCCCGGTGGCCAGATACACGCCCGGGTCCTGCCCTCCGAGGATCCATTCCCCGGGAAAGCAGAGGAAGAAGCCGAGGAGCAAGAAGACCGCGAGGTTCAGGAAGCCCCCTCCTCGCAGCCGCAAGGCAGGCCCGCGCCAGGAGCGGACGGCTTTCCACCGCGCAACCAGGAGAACTGCGGTGCACAAGAGGAGGAGCCCGCCCCACCCCAGGAGCGAGAAACGGCCCAGTTCGGCCAGGAGAAGCGCCGGCCAGCCGCACACCACCAGCCCCACAAGGAGCTGCTGAAAAGCGACTTCGCCGGGCATGCTCTCCCGTTCTGGCGGGCCGAAGGCGCGGCAGAAGAGGTAACCGACGAGCGCCACCAGGAGGCCCAGGCCGAGGATGCCGGCCGCCGGCATGGCCTCACCTCGCGCCGGAGCGGAGGAAGCGCTCCTTCGCTTCCACCGCCGCAAGCAGACGTTCGATCACTGCGGGCCAGGTATGGTGCCGCAGGACATAAGCGCGCCCGCAGGCCCCCATTCGCTCCCGGAGGGCCGGCCGCTCCAGGAGATAATCCAGGCACGCCTCGAACTCGGCGTAATCCCGGTAGTAGAGCCCTCCGTTGCTTTCCCGGCAATGGTGGACGGTTACCGCGCAGTCGGCGTTCACGAGCACCGGCGTTCCCTGGAGCCACGCTTCCATCAGGACGATGGAAAAACTCTCGATCGGCGAAGGCTGGACGAGGAGGGTTGCCGCCGCACACGCGTCGTGCTTGTCCGTCTCGCTCAGCAGCCCCAGGTCGACGATCATCCCCGTATCCTCCGGGGCCAGCTCGACGCTGCCCGGGCCCGCGAGGAGGAGCTTCAGCGGAACGGCGCGCCGCTTCAGGTACCTGCGGAAGTATTCCACGAGCCGCGGGACCCCTTTCGGCGTGTCGCGCCGTCCGAGGTAGAGGAGAAAGGACTCCTCGATCCCGTAGCGGGCACGGAAACGCGCGCCATCCCCGACCGCGTCCGCATCGATCCCCACGCCGATGAGGAACGCCTGATCGGGCGGAACCGGATAGAGACGCAGCGCCAGCGCGCGCTCCGGCTCCGAGAGGCACAGGAGCCATGGTACCTGCGCCATCAGCCATGCGGTCGCGGCGTGGTAGGCGTACGGTTCGTCGTGCAGGCAGGGCAGAAGGAGGGAACGCTCGGGCGCGATCTGGGCTCCCCAGAAGGTCAGGTTGTGGGAATAGATGAAGAAGACAAAGAGCGCGTCCGGTTCTTCCGCGATCGCCCGGAAAAGGGCATCGCTCTGGGGCATCTCCAGGAGGTGCTTCACCTCCTCCGGCGGGAAGACAGGCAATCGGCACAGGAGGTCGAGCCGTTCTCCCCAGAAGGCACAGTCGTCCCAGCGCGCGATCGGAAAGCGCCGGATCGGAACGCCGTTCCACTCCTGGAGGCCGGGCGGATAGTAGGGGTCGAACCAGGGAAACGTATAGCCGCGGGAGGTCGTGCTCCAGATCTCGAGGGGATACCCCCTACGATGCAGTTCCTCAGCCAGGCGCCGGCAGAGGTTCTCTGCGCCGCCGACGGTGTCCGGACCGTACCAGGTTGTCACGAAGATCAGCCGTCGCATACGGTCCTCCGTTCAGCGCCCCCAGGGCCGCGGATCAGCCGGCCGTTTCCCCGCCCGTCTGTGAGGCGATCGGTCGGCGGATGCGTTCCATCACCGCGCCGACGTCCCCTTCCGGCCCGAGCGGCGGCTCCGGCGCAGGCGGCGCGGGCGTCGAAACCACCTCTCGGCAGAAATCGAGATAGGCGCGCGCCGACCCTTCCAGGGAGTGAAAGGTCTGGATATAGCGGCGTGCCTGATCGCCGATGCGCTGGCCGAGGCCAGGGTCACGGGCAAGTGCGTGCAGGAAAGCCGATAGCATCCCCTCCTCGTTGCGCCCCACGTCCACCTTGAGGCAGACATCGTCCGGAAACTCGGCGTACTGGCCGATGTTGGAGACGATAACCGGCTTGCCCATCCCCAGCGCGCGGACCAATCCTCCGGAGGTTTCCCCGGCGAGCGGGTAGCGCAGGTTCACCACCACGTCGGAGGCGAGGATGTAGGACTGGAAAGTCGGCACGTCCACAAAGCCCGTGATCCGCACGAGCCCGTCCAGATGCGCCTCGTGCACCCGGTCCACGATGCGCAGGGACGGATGATCCGGTCCCACGATGGCACATCGTGCCTGGGGAAACTCGCGCAGGAGGGCCGCGAACACCCGCAGGAGCGTCTCGATGCGCCGGGAGGGGGTCACGATGCCCGGCGAGACGATGAGCCAGTGGTCCGGGCGGTAACCGAGCCGGCGCTTGACCTCCTCCGGCGGGAGATGAGCATAAGGGGAACGTTGGGGCCCGAAGTGGTGCCGCACGACGGCAACGCGGGCCGTAGGGACGACACGGAGCACCGCCTGGCGCGCGGTGTCGCTGTGTACAATGATGCCCCGGCTCGCCTCTACCACGGGACGGATCCCCGGGTAAAGGAAGTAGTCGAGGTGGCTCCAGAAGCCCATCCGGCGCCGCCGCAGGAGGGCACGCCCCTCCTCATCGGGAAAAGCTGCCGCGTAGGCTGCCGCACCTTCCTCACGCGCCAGGTATTCGGCCAGGAAATGGTGCAGGACGGTGTCGTGCAGCACGACCACCCCCGGGTGCCTGCGGAGCGTCTCGTAGATGTATGCGTGGCAGATGTGGTTGCCCATATGGTAGAGGCAGAGGTCGAACGGGTGGACACGGTGCTGTTCCGGGAATTCCCGGTAGTCGTGGATCGGAAACCGGCGGCGGAGGAAGAGGTTGGTGGGCTCGTAGCCGTCCACAAAGAGGGAAATCTCAGCTTCTTGGGCCAGGCAAGGAAGGATTTCCTCACAGTAGTCCGAGATGCCAGAGGCCACCGGCCGCAGCGGGCCAAAGAACGCGATACGCAAGGGGTTCCTCCTCACCTGCGGGCGATGATGGCATAGTCGGCGTAGCCGTAGAGGAGGTCGTTCAGCCGGTCCAGGTTCCGGTTCAGCAGTGCAGCGATGCCTTCCCATTCCGTGCCCTGTGCCTCCGGAAGACGGACGAGGCGCACGCCTTCGGGAACGGGGTGCAGGTAGCGTACCTCGATCTCGTGGAAGCCGTGCATCTCGAGCAGGAAGGACAAGGCTTGCGGGTGGAGCGGCTTGACGTGGGAGAGGTCCAGGTAGAAGTAGTTCACGAGCGCCCAGAGGCAGAGGGGGTTCGGGGTTTCGAAGATCAGATAGGCGCCCGGTTCCAGTTTCGCCTGCGCGAGGGCAACGAGGCGGACGAGCTCCTGGGGGGCCAGGTGCTCCACG
>JBDOIE010000017.1:0-3576 GCA_041082245.1 Chloroflexia bacterium | reverse complement strand
GACACCTTTGCTACGGCGACCCCCTGGGACTGGACGTCCGGCCCGATCCAGGGCTACTTCTGGGACCAGGTCAGCGGCCCCAGCGACTACTATCGCATCCAGATCCCGGAGGGTATGCCCAGTGCTCTCCTGACCATCCGTCTCGAGGATGTCCCTGCGAACGTCCGGCCCAACCTCGTGCTCTACGACAGCGGGCACTACCCGGTGGCGTCGGACTACTCCGGCAGCCCCGGTGCGCCCCTGAGCCTCACGATCGACGTGAACCCCGGCGAGGTCTTTTACGTGCGGGTTGTGCCGGACTCCCGTTCCCAGGTTTCGGACCAGCCCTATACGCTTTCGGCCACGGCCCTCCCCGACCCGTACGAGCCGAACGACACCTTTGCTACGGCGACCCCCTGGGACTGGACGTCCGGCCCGATCCAGGGCTACTTCTGGGACCAGGTCAGCGGCCCCAGCGATTACTACCGCATCCAGATTCCGGCCGATATGTTCGGCGCGCTCCTGACCATCCGTCTCGAGGATGTCCCCGCGAACGTCCGGCCCAACCTCGTGCTCTACGACAGCGGGCACTATCCGGTGGCGTCCGTGTACGGTTCCTTCTTTGGAAAGTCGCTTCTGCTTGAGGCTACGGTGAAAGGAAACGCGACCTATTATATCCGGGTCAGTCCGTACAGTTCGGCGCAAACTTCAGATCGCCCCTATACGCTGAGCCTTTCCGCAACCCCGATCGCGCCAACGCCGACATCGACCCCCACCCCTACCCGTACGCCGACGCCCACGCGTACGCCTACCTCTACCCCTACGCCGACGGCTACGCGTACACCAACTCCTACCCGTACGCCCACGCGCACGCCGACGCCTAGTCCCACGCGTAGCCCCACCGTTACACGCACACCTACTCCCACGCGCACGCCCACCCGGACGCCCACGGCTACCCGTACGCCGACGCCCACGCGTACCTCTACCCCGTCGCGCACTCTTTCGCCCTGAAGCCTGTGGAGAAAAGTCCTGCTCCCGGCCCGGCCGAACGAGAGATTGGGCCGGCAGTTCTTCGTCCCGGCTTTTGCTGTGCGCCTGGAGGACCCGGGCAGGGTGTCCATCTCCGGCGCAGCGAGAAATGGTCCGATCCGCACCTCCGGAGCTGCCTTCGCTTCGCCATCGGCCCTTCCGCGCCGGGCGTCGGGGAAACCCCGCGTCCGGCCGGCGCGTCCATATGCACACAGCGGGGACGCATACCCAGGAGGTGGACAGATGAAGCGTTGTTGGCTCATCGCGTTGACCGCTCTTCTTGCGGCCTTTTTCTTCCCGCCGGCCGCGCGCGGCGATGGTGTGATCATCATCGATCCCGTATCCCCGGGCCGGCCGGCCTACCTCACCGTGGTCTACCACCACGTCGAGGTCACGATCGAGGACCAGGTGGCGACCACGCGCATCGACCAGATGTTCCGGAACGAAGGTGAAACCACCGTCGAAGGGACGTACATTTTCCCGCTACCGGAAGGCGCTTCCATCCAGCGCTTTGCGATGTACGTCGATGGAAAGCCGCTCGAAGGCAAGGTCCTGAGCCGCGAGGAAGCCCGGGCAATCTACGAGTCGATCGTGCGTCGCAACCGCGACCCGGCCCTGCTGGAATACGTCGGCCGCAACGCCTTCCAGGCGAGCATCTTCCCGATCGCCCCGCACGAAGAAAAGCGCGTGCAGATCGAGTACTCCCAGGTGCTCCCCATGGACCAGGGGCTGGTCGAGTACGTCTACCCGCTGAGCACCGAGCGCTTCTCCCCCCAGCCGATCGAAGACGTCGCCATCACCGTGCGCCTGCACTCGAAGGACCCCCTGATGGCGGTCTACTCCCCCAGCCACGAGGTCACCGTAACGCGCGAAGGCAACTACCGCGCGACGATCGGCTACGAGGAGCGGGACGTGCTGCCCGACCGAGACTTTGTCCTCTACTACACGGTTTCCACCGCTGAGGTGGGCGCAAACCTCCTCACCTACCGTGCGCCGGGCGAGGACGGCTTCTTCCTCCTCTTGGTCGCCCCGCCGGCGGAAGCGGCCGACCGGCAGGTTGTAGCGAAAGATGTCCTTCTCGTGCTGGATACCTCCGGCAGCATGGAGGGAGAAAAGATCGAGCAGGCCAAAGCCGCGCTCGCCTTCGTGCTGAACCGCCTGAACCCGGACGACCGCTTCGCCGTGATCGCGTTCCACTCGGCTGTTTCGACCTACGCGGATCGCCTCCTTCCCGCGTCCGAGCGGGCAGGTGCGTTGCAGTACGTCGAGGGCCTGGCGGCCGGCGGTTCCACGGATATCGATGGCGCGCTGGCGCGGGCTCTGGAGCTGGCCGACCGAGAAAGTGGCCGGCCGCAGGTGATCCTCTTTCTCACCGACGGACTGCCCACGGTTGGGGAACAGGACCCGGAACGCATCCTGCGGAACGTGCGTGGACGCAGCAACCCGAACGTCCGCCTCTTCGCTTTCGGCGTGGGGTACGACGTGAACAGCGCCCTCCTGGATGCTCTGGCCCAGGAGAACCACGGTGCAAGCGCCTACATCCTCCCTGGGGAAAACCTCGAGGAACGCATTTCCGCTTTCTACAGCAAGATCGAGTCCCCGGTGCTGACGGACCTCGCGCTCGAGCTGGAGATCCCGGTGTGGGACACCTATCCGCGGCCCTTGCCGGACCTTTTCCTGGGGAGCCAGCTCGTGTGGGTGGGCCGGTACAAGGAAGCCGGATCGGCCACCCTGGTGCTCCGCGGCCAGGTCAACGGACAGGAGCGCACCTACCGCTACGAGGACCTGACCTTCCCTGAAGAGGACACGCGCCACGACTTTATCCCACGCCTGTGGGCCATACGTAAGATCGGCTACCTCCTGAACGAGATCCGCCTGCACGGGGAGAACCGCGAGGTGATCGACGAGATCGTCGAACTGAGCCTCCGCTACGGCATCATCACCCCCTACACCTCCTTCCTGGTCGACGAGAGCGGGCGCGTGTTGACCGACCGCGGCCTGGAGGAAAGCAAGACCTTCCTGGGCACCGCACTCCCTGCCGCTGCCCCGGCCACCGGAGCGGACGGCGTGACCTACAGCCTGGAGCGCCAGCGCCTGAGCGAAAGCGATACCGCCTACAGCGGCGCGATGCCCGCGGGCTTGCGCCAGGTGGGAGATCGCGCTTTCCTGCGGGTCAACGGCGTGTGGACCGACACCACTTACCGCCAGGGCACCCCGACCACGAAGATCACCTTCGGCAGCGAGAGTTACTTTGCCCTGGCTGCACACCATCCGCAGTGGGCGCGCTACCT
Source organism: Chloroflexia bacterium (assembly GCA_041082245.1). GTDB lineage: Bacteria > Chloroflexota > Chloroflexia > DTKN01 > DTKN01 > DAOTVY01. The sequence goes on along the minus strand of JBDOIE010000017.1, from coordinate 277 downwards.
CTCCCTGGGCGAGCGGGTGATCGTGGTGCTGGATGGGATCGCCTACGAAGTTGTGCCCGAGGAAGTACCGCCGATCACCCCGCCGGCCGGCCCTACGCCGACGCCCTACACCGGCGGCTCCGTCGCCCCGGGCCAGACTCCGCCGCGCGAGCTCCCGGCGAGCGTGATGGTGCTCCTGCTGGCCGGAGTGGCCGGGCTGGCCGTCGCGGCCGGCCTCCTCCTGGGGCGGCGCCGGTAGGGGCGGGCGCGTGGGGCCGGTCCCGTAGGGGCGGCTTCT
>JBDOIE010000015.1:0-145350 GCA_041082245.1 Chloroflexia bacterium | reverse complement strand
GTGGCGTCGCGCAGTGCGTAGAGCTTCTTGTCGGCCGGTGCGAGGTCGAGCGATTGCGCGGTGATGACGAGGCCGACGCGTCGAGCTGCTTCGCGGAACTCCTGGAGCGAGAGCTCGGCGCGGAAGCCGGGGATCGACTCGAGCTTGTCCATAGTGCCTCCGGAGAAGCCGAGGGCCCGTCCGCTCATCTTGGCGAACGTCAGGCCGCAGGAAGCCACGAGGGGGCCCAGGACGAGGGAGGTCTTGTCGCCAACCCCGCCGCTGCTATGTTTGTCGACGGTGATGGGTGCGATGTCGTGCAGATCCAGGGTCTGGCCAGAGCGGGCGATAGCGAGGGTAAGTGCGGTCGTCTCGTGATCGTCCATTCCCCGCCAGCAGATGGCCATAAGCCATGCGGCGATCTGGTAGTCGGGTATGTCACCGCGGGTGTACCCTTGGACGACCCAGGCGATTTCCTCCTCTGTCAAGCGCTCCCCGGCCTTTTTCTTGAGGATGATGTCGACCATGGTTCCAGAGTAGGGCATCGAGTCTACCTCCTGCAGAAAGGATCGTGCCCTGCGCCACGTAGTTCCTATGAGCAATAGAAAGACGTCACAACCTTTGAAGGATAGCCAACAACAAAAGCAGGGAATTTCCCTCAATGCTCATAGGAAAATCTTTGCTTGGGCCAGCTCACAAAGCACCCGCGGGAGTCGTTCCAACAAGTCCCCCGCCATCCCGCCTGCCTGACCGACCTCTCGCTCCACCAGCTCGCCGGCCCGCGCATGCACGTATACCCCAAGCAGCGCTGCCGCAAACGGGTCCAAGCCCTGCGCAAGGAGCCCCCCGATCGCCCCCGCAAGGACGTCCCCTGTGCCTGCCGTCGCCAGCGCCGGCGTCGCAACCGGGCTCACCGCAACGTCCCCATCCGGGTGCGCAACCACCGTATGCGCACCCTTCAACACCACCACCTGCCCCCAGGCTGCTGCAGCCCTCTGCGCCACCGCGATCCGTGCACCCTGCACTTCTTCTTTCGTCGCTCCAAGCAACCGGGACATCTCGCCGGGATGCGGCGTTAGCACCACCCGCCCCCGAGGCAAGGTACGCCACCATTCCGGAATGCCTACCAAAGCGTTCAACCCATCCGCATCCAGCACCATCGGCGGAATCTCCCACGTCCGCCGGTCCTCTTCCCCCTTCGCCAGGAAGCCCAGTCCGCCCGGCGTGCGTGCCTCCTGAACCCCCAGCAGCCGACGTACAAACGCCTGCGTTTCACTTTCCCGCCCCAGCCCACAGCCAACCACCAGCGCTTCGTACCCTTCTAGCGCTTCCACAACCACCTTCAGCGCCCCGATCCCCACACCTCCACCATCTCCCTCCGGCAACCCGAGGAACGTCGTCTCTAAACAGCGCGCCGCCAGGATCGGCACTATCCCACGCGGCGCCGCCAGCGTCACAAGCCCCGCACCTACACGGTACGCTCCCATCGCCGCAAGCGACGGCGCGCCCACGTATGCCGATGAGCCCGCAACTACCAGCAGCCGCCCGAATGTCCCCTTGTGTGAATCCCGCGGCCGCCGAGGAAGCAACTCTCGCACTTTTCCCAGGTCGAGCAGCTCAACCCGCGCCCCGCCCAACATGCGCTCATCGATCCCGATGTCCGCAACCACAACCTCGCCCGCATACCCCGCACCCGGGAACTGGTAGAGGCCACGCTTCGGGAAACCCATCGTCACCGTCACATGCGCGGCTACGGCCGCACCCATCACTTGCCCGGTGTCCGCGTGCACACCCGTAGGCAGGTCTACAGCCACAAGCAGCGGCACGTGCGCACGGTTCACCTGCTCGACGATCTCCTTCAGCTGCCCCTCGAGCGGACGTTGAATCCCCATCCCAAGCAGCCCATCGATGACCGCATCCACTGCTCCTAGCTCCCTCTGCAAAACCGACAGATCCTTATCATCGTCCGCCGCAAGAAGGACTTTGCCTCCCCGCTGCTCCAAAGCAGCTACCAGTAGATCTCCCTCTGCCTTCCGGTTCCAGAGATACGCGTGCACCACCAACCCGCTCTCCGCCACGTATCGCCCAGCTACCAGAGCGTCCCCACCGTTATTTCCCGGGCCGACCAGCGCCAGCACGTGCCTCCCTTGCGCTCCCCCCTTCTCCCCGAGCCGCGTCAGTACCTCGTAGGCAACCGCCCGACCTGCGCGCTCCATCAGCTCTTCCCACGTCGTTCCAGCTTCCACCGCTGCTTGCTCGGCCCGTCGCATCTCTTCTGTCGTGACGAGCTTCATCGCCTACCTCCTCAAGAACGGGCGCCTCACAGCCGCCCGAGATATGCGATCAGCATGAAGCGAAGAGTTTTTCCCGCAAAACAAGCCGCAAGGAAGCGCTCCAGCGGCATCCGCGCCGCTCCTGCCGCAATCCCGCCTAGATCGAAAAGCGGGTTCGGAATGAAAGCCAGCACCGCAATCGCGAGCCACCCGTACCGGTTCACCGCCTTGCGGATCCGTTCGTAGGACCGAGTCTGCGAAACGATCACACTTCCGCCATATCCTGCCAGGTACCCGCTCAGTTCACCCAGTGTCGCACCGGCACCCGCTGCCAGCCCCACGAGCGGCGGACTCAGGAACCCTCCCGCGATCCAGGAGACTGCCAGCGTCGGGCTCGGAAACACCACCGTCGCGCTGGGAAGCAGGGTCAGCAAGAATACCCCGAGATAACCGTAACTGCCCAACCGCGCATAGTCCACGGGCAAGGTAAGGAGCAATACCGTTAGCGCAACGGAACCTATCAGCGAAGCGGCGAAACGCCAGTTCGCTCGCAACCAGGTCACCGCACGCAACAACCATTTCCAGCCCATCGCCTTGCCACCCACACCCTTCGCAGCAATCTGCTCGAGCCCGTCCTTCAACCCGCACCTCCAGGGTTACCGTTCAAATCGTATGGAACAATTGTAGCACGAACCTTCTAGGCGAGCAAAGACGTCGCTTCCACTTTCCAACCAGGTCCAGGGAAGAAAGAGTTGTGCCGCATACCCAAGCCCGGGACCATTTGGTGCCCGCGACTGCAGCCACCATCCTTTGGACTTCGCGAAAACTCCTGCTGGCACAGGTCGGAAACTCCTCGTGCCGGCTGGGTAGGCAATAGCGTTGCCCTTGTCTACTCAGCCCCCTTCGAAAGAAAGCCTCTGCGCTCCTCTCGCTGCCAGGGGACAGTTCGTTGGAAACTCGAGCATTGCCGCAACAGTTAGGCCCGCTTTCCCGTCCAATCAGTGGCACAAAACCGGTCTAGAAGGAGGTCGTGATGCCAAGCACCCGTTGGTCCTGGAACGCGTTCGTCGGCTCGTTCCTGCTCGTCGCGGGACTCCTGTTGCTTGTTCACAACATCGCCCCGTTCCCCCTCCCGGGCACCTGGATCTGGACCGCCCTCCTGGCACTCGCCGCGATCCCCTTCCTGTGGGCTTGGGGCACCGACCGTGCACGCTGGTGGGCCATCATCCCTGCAGGCACGCTCCTCTCCCTCGCAGGCACAACCCTGCTCGCCGGGCTATCCACCGACGCGTCGCGGTACGCTGGTTCCCTGTTCCTGTTTGGTCTCGGCGGCACCTTTTTTGCCGTGTATCTGGCGCGGCCCTTTCATCGATGGGCGCTCATCCCCGCGGGGCTCCTGACCCTGTTGGCTTTCAGTGGTCTCCTCGCGGCGCTTCCCTTCATTCCGCAACAGTGGCAAGGAGCCCTCGGCGGCAGCATTTTCCTGGCAGGGCTCGGTGTGGGCTTCCTCCTGGTCGCCGTGCTCCGCCGCGATATCTGGTGGCCCATCCTCCCTGGCGGCCTTCTGCTCGTGCTTGCAGCACTCCCCATCCTGGGCGAAATCGCCGGCCTCCACCAGTGGATCCCTGCAATACTCTTCTGCGGCACCGCCCTGGTCTTCTTCGCTGTCCACCTGGTCACCCGTATGCGCTGGAGTCTGTGGGTGGCCGGAGCCACGTTGGCCGCAGGGCTTTTCGTCCAGCTTGCTGCCGGGCCCGGCTGGTTCTCCGGCTTCCTCATCGGGATCGCCCTGATCGCACTGGGGATACTGCTCCTTGCACGACGTGTCGCGCCACGCTAACGCCTTCGGTTCAATAGACGTGCGGAGGGCGCAGCCCAGCAAAACAGACACCCAACCAGATGCTCACACCAAGGACGCAGACGTAGGCAGCGACGAGCAGCGCAACCGCCTTCCCCGGCCGGCCACGCGCAGCCAGGCGTGCAAGCAGCGCTCCGACTCCGATGGCCACAGCAGGCAGAAGAAAAAGCATCGTACGCACGGAGAGGAACAGCACCCGCGAAACGGCCCAGAACACTGCCGCGACCCCCAGCGAAGCAAACAACCAGGCACGTTCCGGTTGGAGCCTCTCCCTTTTCCCAATGCTCAACCATCCCAGCGCGCCCAGGAACAGTCCGATCCCGGCATAGTCCACCACAGCCCCCCACCGCCACCAAACCTGAAACGCCGCCCACCGTGTGGGAAGCGTCGCATCGGGAGTCCCCAGCTCCGTCGCCTTTTCGGCGAGCAGTGACCTGGCACCGTGCACCATCGTCCCAGCGAAATGGCTGTAGTACAGCAGCAGTGCAAACCCAAGCGCGGCGGCCCAGAGCAGCACAAGCCTGCGAAGCCACTGCCGCTGACGTGGCTCTGCGCAGCGCCACCACCATCCTGTCCACGTGAGGAACCACGGTATCCCGAGCACAACCGTGCCAAAGTGCGAAAGCAAGTGGACAGTCCACAGCGGCACCCATCGTAGCGCACGCAGGGCGGCGCTCCTCTTCCAGGCCATGGCCAGCGCCGCAGAAAGCAACAACAATGTGTCGTAACCAAACAGGTTCGTGTAAATTCCCGCCCAGTTGGCCGCGAAGCCGATCGGCATGAAGGCGTACAGGCAACTCGCCCACAGTGCAGCTCGTCTTCCCACCAGCTCCTCTGCCAGATACCACACCGCCAGGATGGATACCGCATCCATCCAGGCCGTCGCGAACGCGAGTAGATGCTCCCCGTTTCCGTACACCAGCCGCAACGGAGCTAACAAGAGGTAAAGGGCGCCGGGGTAAGGGTCGTTGCGCATCCCCCATTCCAGCGATACATGCTCGAAAAAGAGCTCCCCCTTCTCGATCGCCTCCAGGCGGTGGACGTGGAATAGCGCATCGTGCGCCGAAAAGCGAGGCGAAAGCGCTCCACCGAAACGCAGCGCAAAGGCCGCCAGAACCACCACGCCCAGGATGCACCACTCCCGCTCCCCGGGCGCAGTGGACCCACCAAGCCAGTGCCGCCCTACCCCCAAAGTAATCGCGGCCACAACCCAGCTGCATACCAGCGCCACCAGCAGCCGCGGTGCATAGGCACTCAGGAAAGGCCGACCGGCGCCCGCCAGCACGATCAGCACCAGCAAGGCCAGCAACGCCATCGCACACAGCGCGAGTCGTCCCGTAACGCCGGCTCGCTGCAGGCCCCCATAAGCCGCCAGCAATGCTACCGTCAGCCAGAGCGCCGTCCAGGGAAGCACACCCCGGCCATCCCCCCATCCCTCGACAAAGACGCGGTCTATAGCCACGCCGACGATCCGGTCCTCCACGCCACCGGTCCTGTAGGGAGTTGCCCGCAGCTCCAGCCGGAGACAATCGCCCCGCCACCACGCTTGCGGCACCACAAAGACGTATTCCTGCCAGTGCGGCCCGACCGGGAGCTGGGCGACCAGATGTCCATCGGCGGTCACACGCAGCCGGGTACGTCCGTCCACCGCACCTTTCAGTCGCAACGAAACCTGCGCCGTTCCACCGGGCATTCCGTGCACTACAAGCGCCGCACGCTCTTCCGTCCACCGGAAAGACACCCCATTCTCCGACTCCCCCGCATACACCCCGCTCAGGTAGGCTTCATCGATAGGCCGGCCGACACGATGGTCGAAGAAGCGCCCGATCAGGTGCGTGAATGGCTGGGGCCTCGGCGCCTCCAGTCGCGCGCCTACATCCACAGCGAGCCGCAGCGGTCGGCATACCAGCAACCAGCAGCCCACAAGGAAGGGGACCAGCAGGCACCACACCCGCCAGTCCCCCACCGTCCGGAGGAACATCCGGCCTTCTTCGCGCACCCATCGGATCATGCGGCACGCCCTAGCGGTACCTCTCCGCCAGATAGGCGACCAGTACCGAGATCTCCGTTTCGCTCAGATCGGCGCCCTTTTCCACCATGCGCCTGACCGTCTGTTCCCATTCCGCGGGCGTCAAGCGCGCTCCCTCCACACGCGCAAGCGTATGACAGCGCGTGCACCGCGCCTGAAGCAACATCGCACCATCCAGCACTTCCTTCGCGGGCGTCGGTGTCCCAGGCCCTGTCGCCGGCGCCTGCCCACAGGCAGCACCGACGAGCACAACTACGAGGCACAGCAGCGCACAAGCCTTGCCCGGCATCCACCACCCACCTTACGGTCCTGCGATCTCCGGCGGCAACGGGCCCGGAGGTCGTTTCCAGATCCACCGTCTTCCCACAAAGAACCCTATGCAGATGAGCGCGATCACCACGCTCACGACCTGGGCAGCCGGGAACGGCCCCAGGTATTCGCTATCGACGCGCAAGAACTCGTTTGCAAAACGTCCTACCGAGTACAGCAGACCATAGACCCAGAAGACCTCCCCCCGCACTAGCCGCTCGCCGAACCGCCGCGCGAACCACAGCAGAAACAGGCAGAGCAAGAAGTTCCAGAGGCTCTCGTAAAGAAAGGTCGGGTGGAACCGCGTTTCCGGAGGATACAAGCTCAGATCCGTATAGCACCCCAAACCCGGCCCGCATTGCGGGGAGCCCAACGCCAGCTTGCTGTATTCCGGCAAGATATATCGCACGCCGTTCACTTTGTGAACCGCGTCGATCCGGAACTCCGCACCGATGCGCAAGCCCCACGGAAGATGTGTCCGCCAGCCGTAGGCCTCCTGGTTGAAAAAGTTGCCCCACCGGCCCACCGCCTGTCCCATCACGAACCCCGGCCCCCCGATGTCCAGCCAGGTGAAAAAGTCGATGCGCCTTTTCCGCGTGTAGAAGAATAGCGTCAAGATCGCCCCAATGAGGGCCCCGTGCAGCGTGAGCCCCCGCAGGCCGACGAACTTTCCGCCTTCGATACCGATGATCGCCAGCGGATTGGCGGTATAGTAGGCCCAACGGCCCAGGATAAACCACAGGCGCGCACAGATCACTCCGAGGATCAACCCCCAGAAGAGGAGGTTCCATACATGCTCTTCGTTCAATCCTTTCCGACGCGCTTCCGCCTGGCCCACCAGGGCCCCCGCGAACGCGCCGGTCATCAGCATCACTCCGTACAACCTCACGGAGAAGCCGCCGATCTGGAACAGCTCTGGGTGTCCCTCGCCACGCCAGGTGGGTACTCCCCGCACCACCATCACGATCGCAAGCACAACAAAATACGCAACCGGAAGGACCAGACCGGGGGTAACGCGAAACGTCCTCCTGCTCAAGGGGGCCTCCTTACAACTCGCCGAAGAACGAAGGTCGGGGTGGCCCGATTTGAACGGGCGGCCCCCTGGTCCCAAACCAGGTGCGCTACCGCTGCGCCACACCCCGAACAGATCCGTCGCTCTTGGTTTTCATTCTAGCAAAGGCAAAGGGGCTTGTCAAACGGCCGTTGACCTGGACAAATCGCTGTGATATACTCGGGGCAGCGACCGACACCGAGAGGAGCCTTGCACGTGGAAACACAACGGCATGTGTTCATCGCCATCGAAGGCGTCATCGGGGTAGGCAAGACCACCCTGGCCCGGCTGCTACGGCCTCACTTCCAGGCCGAGCTGCTCCTGGAAGTGGTCGAAGAGAACCCCTTCCTCCCGCGCTTCTACGAGGATCGTGCCCGGTACGCCTTCCAGACACAGATCTTTTTCCTCCTATCCCGATACCGACAGCAGCGTGTGGTGGTACCGGAAACGCTCCAGCGCGCGAACCTGTTGAGCGATTACCTCCTGGAAAAGGACCGCATCTTTGCACGGATCAACCTCACGGGCGATGAATGGGAAATGTACGAGCGGCTGTACGAGATCCTCGCTGACCGTACCGTCCGACCAGACCTTGTGATCTACCTCCGCGCTCGTCTGGATGTGCTGATGGGACGCATCGCGCAGCGCGACCGCGCCTTCGAGCGACACGTGGAGGAATCGTACATCGAACAGCTGCGTCAGGCCTACGAAGCGTTTTTCGAAACCTACGACCGCGCTCCCCTGCTCGCGATCGATACGAACGATCTAGATTATGTCCACAATCCGGAGCACCTTCGCGTGGTGGTGGGAGCCATCAAGACCATGCTCCGCGAAGGCTACCAGCGCGTGGTGATGTAGAGCCGTCATCTTGGGCTTTGGGAACGGGAAAACGTGGGGAGGCGCACCATGGCGGATCGACGTTGTGCGACCTGCGTTCACTTCCGTGCAGGCCACCGCCAGGGATGGGGGATGTGTACGCACCCTGCGGTGCGCCAGGTTTGGCCGAACCAGCTGATCAAGCGCAAGGCCCATGCCTGCCTGAGCCTGGGTAAGGACTACTGGGAGGCCGCCAACGAGCAGCTCCACCTCATGCTGGGCAAGATCTTGCTCGACATGCACAAGATCACGCGGACGCAGCTCGAGGCCGGCCTGGCCGTCCAGAAGGCGGAGGGCTTCCGGCGCCGCATCGGCGAGATCTGGGTCGCCCTGGGCTATGCAACTCCCGAGGATGTGGAAGAAGCGCTCCGGCGACAGGGTGAGACCCGGTTCCAGCACCATGCAAGCGCCTGAGGTCGCCGAGTTGGCACCTTACCCCGGCCGGTTCATCACCCCTGAAAGGAAGTGCCATACTTCCTCGAATACGGCCTCCCGCTCCACATCCACCAGGATGTTATGTCCGCTCCGCTCCAACCATACCAGGCGCTTTTCGGCCGCCGGGATCTTTTCGTATGCCCAGCGAGCGCCCTCGGGGACAAGAGTGCCGTCCCGCCGGCTCTGGACGATCAGCGTCGGACAGCGCACTTGCCCGAGCGAGCGTCGGGTCTCCTGCACCAATCGGAGCACCTGGCTTACACTGCACGCCGGATAGCGGGGATAGTGCCAGGTTAGCATCCTACCAGAGGGATCGGCCAGGTCCTCCTTCTCCGGGTTCGGTTCGATCCAGCGCCGGGACCAGCGCATTAGATGCGCGAACCGAAACCGCCAATCCCGTACACGGATCGCCGGTGCGAGCGCTACTGCGCCGTGAAGGGGATGGCGCGCCGCCAGATACAGTGTCAGTAACCCACCCAGCGAAAGCCCGGCCACGAACCGCACCCTGCACCGGTGGCCCAGCTCCCCAAGTGCCCCTTCCGCAGCCTGTACCCAGTCCTTCCAGGAAACGTGCAAGAGCGCCTCCGGGCTCGTCCCCATCCCCGGAAGAAGCGGGGCAACAACGGTGAGGCCCCGCTCCGCCAGAAACGTACCCAGACCGCGCAGTTCCGCCGGCGAACCCGGAAAGCCGTGCAACAGGAGACACCCGACCTCGCCCCGTTCGAACACAAAGGGGCTCGGGTCCCCGCGTTCGCCCTCGCACACTGTTGCCCCTCCCCTCGGCTATTGCTCCGGCTGCGTTTCCGTCACCGGTGTGGCACCGGAGCGCGCCATGTCGAGAAACGGACGGACCAGATCGATCGGGAGCGGAAACAGGATGGTCGAGTTCTTCTCTACGGCGATCTCGGTCAGCGTCTGCAGGTAGCGCAGCTGGATCGCCGCCGGGATCGCCCCGATCACCTTGGCTGCCTCGGTGAGCTGCTGCGCCGCCTGGTACTCGCCCTCGGCATGGATGATCTTCGCCCGCTTCTCGCGCTCCGCCTCCGCCTGGCGTGCCATCGCGCGCTGCATCCCGGCCGGCAGTTCTACGTCCTTGATCGCCACGATCGTTACTTTCACGCCCCAGTGCTCTGTCGCCTCGTCGATGATCGACTGCAACCGGGCATTGATCACATCGCGGTGCGCAAGGAGCTGGTCCAGTTCGGACTGCCCTACGACGTCCCGCAGCGTCGTCTGGGCAATCTGCAGGCACGCCGCGACATAGTTCGCGACATTGATCACCGCCTTCTGGGCATCGATGACCTTGAAGTAGAGCACTGCGTTCACTTTGATGGTCACGTTGTCACGGGTGATGATCTCCTGAGAAGGAACGTCGAGGGTAAGGATCCGCATATCGACGCGGCGCTCGACCCGCTCGATAAAGGGGATCATCCAGACCCATCCAGGTCCCCGGACGCCGGAGAAACGGCCCAGCCGGAACACGACAAGTCGTTCGTACTCGCGGCAGATCCGCACCGAAGCCCGCAGCAGCCAGAGCGCGACGAGCACAACGATACCCAGAACCAGGTAACCGCTCGCTTCCATCGGAAATACCTCCTTGCGGTTCTAGAGAAGGCCCGGGGGCCATCCCCGCGCCCGCGAAGTGCGATCAGCTTTCCTGGGAACTCTGCTCGTGAGGCCTCACGTGAAGCAGCAACCCCTCGATCCGCACCACCTCTACGGCCCGGCCGGCCTCGATCCGCCCCGCTACGGAACGCGCGCGCCACAGCGCCCCGTCCACAAAGACCAGGCCCTCAGGGTCGAGATCCTGTCTCGCTTCTCCCACCATTCCGATCAGCGCTTCGGGACCGGAAACGACCGGCCGACGCTGCCCACGCACCGCTGCTCGCACGATGAGCACCGCTACGGCCAGGACGATCGCCGCGACAAGTGCGATCGCCCAGGGCTGCACGCGCAGATACGGTTCAGGGGACTGAAAGAGCAGCAGCGAGCCCATGATGAACGACACCAGTCCTCCGATCGTCAATACACCATGCGTGCTGGCAAAGATGTCAAAGGCGAAGAAGATGAACGCCAGCAGCATCAGGAACACGGCCGCCCAGTTCACAGGAAGTGTACCCAGTGCATAGAGCCCGAGCAGCACGCACACCCCACCGAGCACGCCAGGCAGGGAAACACCCGGCTGCGAGAATTCGATCCACAGCCCGAGCAGGCCGATGCTAAGGAGGAGATAGGCCACCGTGGGGTTTGTGATCGTGAGCAGGAACCGCTCGAGTGGACGCATCGGCAGGAAGCGCACAGAGGCGTGCGCCGTGCGCAGTGTGACGATGTTCCCCGACGCCAGGGCAACTTCCCGGCCGTCCAGCTGGCGCAGAAGATCGCTCAGATCCTCCGCCAGGATCTCTACGATCCGCTGCGCCACTGCTTCGCGCGCGGTGGCCGAGGCGGCCTCCCGCACCGCACGCTCGGCCCACTCCAGGTTGCGGCCCCGCTCCTGGGCCAGAGAACGGAGTGCCGCCAGGGCGTCCTGTTCGATCTTGCGCTGCATCGCCTCGGGAAGGGAGACCGGCTCTCCTTGCTCCCCGTAGGCAACCGGCGTCGCCGCCCCGATCCGCGTGTCCGGGGCCATCGCCGCCACGTGGGACGCATAGGTGATGTACACGCCCGCCGAAGCAGCTCGCGCCCCGCGCGGCGCCACGTATACGATCACCGGAACGCGGGCGTTCGCAATGGCGCGCACCATCTGTTCAGTGGAATCCATCAAGCCGCCCGGCGTATCGAGCTGTACGATCAGCGCCTCCGCGCCAGCGGTTTCCGCAGTGGCGATCCCACGCGCCAGGTACGACGCCGTCACCGGGTTGATCACGCCGTCCAGCGTAAGGACAAAGACCTCCCCTCCCTGCCCCGCAGCAGGAAACACCGTAAGGATCGCCAGCAGGAAGGCCAGGCCTGCTCCCAGTAGTCGCCGGTGCCGCACTGTCTGCTTCACGTTGCCCACCGCCTCCGTCGATCGAATTCTATCACACAGCGGGCTCCGGGGCAACCTGTCCAGCCCGCGGCCACCGATGAATCCCGGTTCGCCCCACGAAATCGACGGTCATCCTTCGTGGCGCAGGATCAGCGGAAGGAAGATCCTGCTCGCGCCGTGTACACCGACCGTCCCTTGCGCCACATCCTCGCCGCACGGACCGAACGCGCGCAAAGTGACCCCATACACCCCGTCGGACGCGTAGGTGTGTACCGGGTTCACGTCAGACGAGGTCGTCCCATCGCCAAAGTCCCAGAGGAACGAGGTCGCGGCGTGGGAGGTGTTGGTGAACGTCACCGTACGCAGCACAACCGTGTAGCTGAAGCCAGCTACAGGCAGGGGCCATACAGAGAAGAGATCCTGCGCCGTACTGCACCCCACGCCGTTGCACAGGGTGAAGGTGACCGGATAATCGCCTACCGCGGCATACGTGTGCCTCGGATTCCGCAGCGTGGAGGTTACCCCGTCACCGAAATCCCAGAGGAACTCGCTCGCCGGCGGAATGCCTGGAAAACTCGTATCCGTGAAGACGGCTTCCCCGCTCAGGCACACGGGGCTGTTCGAATCAAACGCGGCTACAGGCGCCATCGGTTCGGCGACCACTGTCATCGTCACGGGCACCCGGATCCTCGGTTCTCCGTTCACCACCAGGGTCGCGTAGTAGTCGCCGGTGCGGGTGACTCCCGCCGTCGCCGTCGCGCTGAACCACAGGGTCACGGCGAGTGACCCGCCACCGGGGACCTCGCCCGCGGTCGGCCTTTCCCCTAGCCACGGCACGTTCGACGCCACACACCCCGACGAGCCCGGGTAAACGGTGCAGATCGCCAGGCCGTCCGTGAGCGAAGCCGGCGTATCACAGGCATAGGTCAGTCCATGGTTCGCCGAAGGATTGTTCCCCTCGATACCTGTGGTAGAACCGGCACCCTCTTCTGAACCACCATCCAGCACCTGCACGAGCACACTCCCGTTCTCAAAGAGCACGACCTCGAAGGTGCCCGCAATGTTGCTCGCCGAGCAACAGTGCGCCCAGTTGTCGTACTCCACCACGAGGCACTTGCCGCTCCCGATGGGGCACGACGAGAAGGTGCGGTAGTACACCCCGCCGGTCGCATAGTTCGGGTACAAGTCGTCCCACATGGGTGCCACGATGTTGTTGGGGGCGGTTCCGTTCGGTAGCGGGCAATCGTTCGTATAGTCGCTGCTGCCCGAATCGAACGAAAGGAAGCCATTGCTGCTCACGTAGAACTGGCTGCGGTTCACGCCGTAGAACGGAAATGCAAAGCCGATGGGATAGGGCCCCGCAAATGAATCGTCCGTCAGCCCGGGCACAGGCGTTCCGTTCCCGCGCAGCTCGATCCAGGCGAAATCGACCGCTTCACCCGTGTAGCCGAATCCGTCCGGCCCCGGCCACAGCGCCTCTCCCCCAGGGACAAAACCGCCACGGATCTCGTAAGTCTGGAACAGATACGGTACCGCTCTCCGGTTCACAAGCTCCGCAGTCTGGCTGATCGTCAGCGAGAGTGGTACGACCACCTGGACCGGCCTGGGGATAAAGGAAACCTCGGCAACGAGCGCAAAGTCGTGGCGCACGCTCGCACCCGAGACGAGCTCGACGGTCACCGATTCCGGCAGGTAGTTCTCCAGGGTGGCGGTGATCGCGTGCGCCCCCTCGTCCAGGAAGATTTCGTAGTAGCCACTCGAGGGGTCGCTCTGCACCGTGGTGCCATCGTCTGCCCGCAGCGTTGCTTCCAGCGGGAACCCGTTATCCCAGTCCCTCACGTACCCCCAGAGCCGGCCGCGCGGACGGAGCATCCAGTCGACCGTCGTCACCGTGTCCGTCAGCACCTGAACACCCGTGACTACGGCGGTCTCGTATGCCCGATGCCGAACTGTGAGCGTATATGTCCCGGCAAGCAGCGTCCGCGTGTAGTATCCAGTACCGTCCGTGCCGGCCGAGAAGGCATGTCCCAGCGCGTCCTGTGCCGTGACCGTGGCGCCTGCGACCGGCAGCCCGGTGCTCTCGTCCGTTACGTGCCCCTGAACCGCCCCCAGACCGCTCGGAAGCAGACACCCGGTCGCGTGGGCGAACGTCGCCAGCGCAGCCTTTACGAACTCGGTGAAGTAGGTTAGATCGGTGTGCGCCGGGGTATCACCGGGCCCGTGATAATACGGGTTAAAGTCATCGTTGTCCTCGATGCCCAGGATGGCCGAGTAGCCGAACTGCCAAAAGGAGGAATTGTCGCTGCCGCTTCCCCCCGAGGTCAAGACCTGTGGGATGAGGTTCAGGTCGTACGCGTCCACCACGTCGCTGAACAGCTGCGCCAGGGCGACCGACCGCGGAAGATAGGTGCGTGCATAAAGGTCGATGCCCGGGCTGCTCCCGGGCGTGTTCCAGGCAATCATGTCCAGGTTGAGCACGTCCAGGATGTTCTCGTTGATGCTACTGGCACGCTGTGCGTACGCGTAGCTTCCGAGCAACCCCTGCTCCTCGCCGGTCCAGAGGGCAAAGCGCAGTGTGCACCCCCACCGGTACTGGCTGAGGATGTCGGCGGCGAGCAACACGGCGGTAGATCCGCTGCCGTTGTCATCTGCCCCCGGCGTCCCCTGCACATCGTCGATGTGCGCACAGATGATATAGATGTCGTCGGGGTTGAGCAGACCCGGTATCTCCCCGATCACGTTGGGATAGGTCGAACCACCCCACTGGTGATACTCCACATCGAGCCCCAGACTGGCAAAGTGCTGGCCAGCCCATCGCGTCGTCTTTTCGATCGGGGTGCCGCTGTAGGTGTAGCGCGTGGGGATATAGTACCACTCGCCGTCCACCCACACCGGGAGTTCGCCCGCAAGCTGGCGGTTGTAGTAGCTCACCGTCTGGGTAACGACCTGATCGATCATCGTCTGGATCAGAGGATCGGGCGTCACAACGGAAGGAACCGCGCTTCGCTCCGCCCGGGTCTCGAGGGCAATCGGCTCCAGGTGGATAGCGATGCTTTCCACGCCCTGGACGGCCAGGGCCGACGCGGCCCCGTCCCACGTGCGCAGGAGCACACCCTCGCCGTCGTCCAGGAGCACACGTCCGTACGATCCCCAGTCAGGTACCGGTCGGGCGGGCGAGGGAATCGCATAGACGTAGGACGCGCCCGAGATGTCGGGGTCGAGCACGCGGAACTCCAGGCCGGCGCGCGCCAGCATATCCAGCCCTGTCGGGTCTGTCCCCGCAAGCAGGTAGGTCTCCCCGGCCCCTTGCAGGCGCACGTAGGCGGGGATGTCGGTCGCTACAAAGCGCTGAAGGTCTACCGGGGAAGAAAGGACGACCTGCACGAGCGCAAGCCGCTGCGATCCGGGGATATGGACGCTGGCCTGCGCCGGGGCCAGGACGCCAAAGAGCAGAAACACGATGACCGCCGACGTCAGGATGCGGTGTGCCACGGGAGTCCTCCTCTTGGGCAAATACACGCGGTACCGGGATGAGGACATTGTACCGCAGTTTGGCGGATCGCGCCAGCGTGGCATCTGTGATACAATGTTCCCGGAGCGCTTCGGTGCTACTGGCCGCCCGCTGGACCGACAGCGGCAGGAGGTGGTCCTGTGTTGCGAGTAGATGGCCAGGGCACAGGATCCTCTCACCGGTGCTTGCCCCTCGCACGTGCGCTGTGCGCTTTGCTGCTCGTCTGCTCCGGATGTACAACCGCCGCGCCGTTCCGCGCCCCTACTCCATGGCCTACCCCCTCGGCCTGCGCATCCTGGCTGTATACCCCCTATTCGCTGCGGGAGGCCCGTGATGTCCAGGAGGGCGCTTTCTGCTTCGCCGTAGCCTATTGCCGTGTGTTGATGGAAAGCCCGGACGCGTGCTACGACCTCTGCTTTGCCCTCAAGCGGCTCGCCGTGCAGCCGCTTCCCCCTCAAGAACTGCATCGGGCCGTGCAGGAGATGATCACGCGCGACTCGGCTTGTGACGGCCGCCTGCGTCCGCCACTCGATGCACCGCTTCGGGGCTTGTGGGCACGCCTGGCGGAGTACCCGGGCGAAAAGTAAAGCCGGGCGTTGGGGTTCCCGGGGACAGCGCACTGGAATCCTGCTTGGCTTTTGTCGCGGAATGCCACCCTTGCGCGGCGCTGACCGAACGCCTTTCGCCCCGATTTCACGCGCAAGGAGCCACAGCCCAGTTCGCAGAGCCCCTCGAGGCGCACCAAGCCGGCTGATCCGCGCGGCGCTGTGCGCAGCGTTACGCCGACATCACGCGGCGCGCGGCCTACGTTTTGCACCGCGGGAACTGCGAGGCGCGCTCCAGTTTTCAACGAACTGTCCCTTGGCAGCGAGCGGAGCACAGCGATTTCCCTTCGCGGGGCAGTTCCGGCGTGGGCCCGAAGAAGTCCGAAGGATGCCGGCTAGGGTCGCAGGCCTCGACGGGCCACGGGCTTTACCGGAACAAGTCCATTTTCACGCTGTTGCGAACTGGGGAAAGCGCGGCCTTGCGCTGCAATAGAGGGCATCGTATAATAGCCCCGGCGTATCTCGCGCCGTACGAGCGGTCGAAGATTTTCCCAAAGGAGGCTCTATGCCCGAGGCGACGATCGGCATTATCGGAGGAACCGGCCTCTACCAGATGGCCGGCCTTGAAAAGATCGAGGAAGTGCGGGTTGAAACCCCCTTCGGCCCGCCAAGCGATACGATCTTGCTCGGCACGCTGGAAGGCAAACGCGTGGCATTCCTGGCACGCCACGGCCGGGGCCACCGCCTCATCCCTGGATACGTTCCCGCACGCGCCAACATCTTTGCCCTGAAAGCACTCGGCGTGGAACAGATCATCTCCATTAGCGCGGTAGGGAGCATGCGCGAAGAAATCCGCCCGCTCGATATCGTCATCCCCGACCAGTACTTCGACTGGACGCGCGGCCGGCCTTCCACCTTCTTCGGCCCTGGACTCGCCGTCCACATCTCCTTCGACGAGCCTACCTGCCCTACCCTCCGCGCCCTCCTTTACGACGCCGCTACGCGCCTCGGAGCCCGCGTCCACTTCGGAGGCACGTACCTCTGCATCGAAGGGCCGGCTTTCTCCACCCGTGCCGAATCGCGCATCTACCGGCAGTGGGGTGTGGACGTCATCGGGATGACCGCCCTTCCGGAAGCCAAACTCGCCCGCGAGGCGGAGATTTGCTATGCCACGCTCGCTTTCGTCACCGACTATGACGTGTGGCACGAAAACGAGGCCGCGGTAACCGTGGACATGATCCTGGAGAACCTGAAGCGGAACACAGCGCTGGCCCAGGAGGTGATCCGCGCTGTCGTTCCCACCCTCCCGAGCGTACGCAACTGTCCCTGCGCCTCTGCGCTCCAGAACGCGATCGTGACCGCGCGCGACACCATCCCGCCCGAGGAAATCGCGCGGCTGCGTCCGCTCCTGCAGAAGTACCTGCCCTAGTTGCGGGCTCAGACGAGCCGGGGAACGCGCGCCAGGATCTGGCAAACGACCTCGTAGGCGATCGTGCCCAGGCGCTCGGCTACCTCTTCTACCGTGATCTCCTCGTCCCCCTGGCGGCCGATCAGGACGACCTCGTCTCCCGGGCGCACGCCCGGGATGTGCGTCACATCCACCATCGTATAGTCCATGCACACCCGGCCCACGATGGGGGCACGCTTGCCGCGGATCAGCACCTCTCCCCAGTGGCGCGGCCCGCGCCGGAAACCGTCTGCATACCCCACCGGGAGCACCGCGATGCGCCGTTCCGTTTCCGTACGGTACGCGCGCCCATAGCCGATCGACGCACCCGGCGGAAAGGTCTTGACCTGGGCGACGGTCGTCTTGAAACGGAGCGCAGGGCGGAAACCCGGTGGCAGCTGCACGTCGGGAGAAGGGCGCAACCCATAGAGCGAGATTCCCGGCCTCACCAGGTTGAAACGCGCCTTGGGGAAACGCAACAGGCCAGCCGAATTCGCTGCATGCACCAGCGGAAAGTGGTACCCCCGGTGTTCGAGGTCTTCCAGCAGCGCGACAAAGCGCCGGATCTGCTCTTCGGTGTAAGGATCCTCATCCGGGTCGTCCGCGACCGAAAAGTGGGTAAAAATGCCTTCCCACACGATCCCCGGAAGATGGCCGACCCGCGCCAGGAAATCCGGCACCTGCTCGGGGAAGAGGCCCAGACGCCCCATCCCGGTGTCCACCTTCAGGTGCACGCGAGCCATCGTGCGCAGGTCCTGGGCCGCCGCCGAAAGCGCTTCCACCACGTCCTCGGAAAAGACGGTGCAGGTCACCCGATGCAACAAAGCAGGCCGTGCCTGCCAGGGAGGCAAGTAGCCCAGCACCAGGATCGGCGCCTCGATGCCCGCCTCCCGTAACGCAATGGCTTCGCTCAGGCACGCCACACCAAGCCGGCGTGCCCCGTGCGCGAGCACTGTGTGTGCGACCCGGACCGCACCGTGTCCGTAGGCGTCCGCCTTCAGGACGACCATGACCTCGACATCCGGGCCGGCCGCCGCCGCAAGGAGTTCGCAGTTGTGGGCGATCGCATCCAGGTCCAGTTCCACCCAGGTCGGACGCTCGAGCGTGTGGCGCGAACGCACGCGGTACGGCGGCTCCTGACGGACAAGCAGCGTGCGTGCTTCTCCTGGATCGGCAAGGAGCCGTTCCACCCCACGCTCCATGCGGGCTTCCGGTTCGCCCTTTACAAGCACGAGATCTCCCGCCGTTAACCCCACACGGGCACACGCTACAGCATCTTCGATCGTAAAGGTCGTATGCACATCCCGCAGGCCGGCGCCCCGCGCTGCGTCGGCGATCGCAGCGGCGCGGTCACCGCACGTTACCAGGCGGTCCACCAAGCGGGCCGCCCGCGTGCCCAGCGCACGCAGCCGCTCTGCCTGCAATGGGTGCGCGGCCGGCATGTCGCCAAAGACCGCTATGCGCCTGCTACCGGGAATCCCCGCAAGCGCTTCCAGCGCGGCAAAGGCCGAGGTGGGGATCGCGCTGAACGTATCGTCGAGGATGAGGAGGCCCTGTACCCCCGGAAGCGGACAGAGCCTACCCGGAAGAGGCCCGAAATCGGCCAGCGTAGCAGTGATCTGCTCCCAGGGGATATCGTACAGGCGCGCCACGGCTACGGCCGCCGCAACGATCGGACCGCTCGGGGGACCCACGAGGCGAACCTGGATGCGATGGGATTGCCCTTCGCCCCGGATAAGCACCTCGCTTCCCCGAGCATCGAACCCGAGTACCCGGTAGAGGAAATCCGCAGGAGGCTCTTGCCCAAACGTAACGGCCCGCGGAGCCAGACGGGCCATCGAGCGTACAAGTGGGTCGTCCCCATTCAACACCGCCCATCCGTCAGGGGGCAGTGCGGCCACCAGCGCGCTCTTTTCTTGAGCTACAGCCTCCAGGGAGCCCAAGTATTCCAGGTGCGCCTCGCACACGCAGGTCACCACGGCGACGCGGGGAGGCGCCATCCGCGCGAGCGCTTCGATTTCTCCGAAGCGGTCGCAGGCCATCTCGAGCACGGCCATCTGGTAACCCGGCAGCAACTCCCCCAGCGTAAGCGGCAGACCGAGCAGGTCGTTGCGGTTGCCCGCGCTCCGGAACGTCCGAAAACGGCGCGAAAGCAACGAGGCAATGGCCTCTTTGGTGCTCGTCTTTCCCAGGCTGCCCGTAACCGCCACGACTTGCGGGCGATACTGGCGGAGAATGTAGCTACCCCAATCCACCAGCGCCCGGCGCACGTCCTCCACCTGAATCACGGTCACCGGCGCATCCGGGAGCACATCCAGGCGTTCACAAAGGATCCCACCCGCCCCGGCCTGGATCGCAGCCTGCAGGTAATCGTGGCCGTCTCCCCACGGCGTGCGCACGGCGACAAAGAGCTCGCCCGGTGAGATCAGCCGGGAGTCGTGGCAGAATCCCGGGAACTCCCGCGCCACGGGGCCCCGGATCAGACGCCCTCCCGTTGCCCGAAGCAGGTGCTCCAGCTCGATCAAGCCTACTTCACCTCCGCCAAGCGAACTTAAGCGGACGCATATCCCCGGCACGGTCCCTCATGCCGGCTCGCCTGCGCGCAGCCAGTCCAGCCCCTGCCCCCGAAAGCGGTAGAGCCGCCGAGAGCCGCGTGTACCGGCTTCCTCGAGAAGACCCTGCGGTCCCAACAGGCCTCGGATGAGTCGTCGCGCCGGCTCCTCCTGCAGGATCCGGCGGTACACGGAACGCAGTTCCGTCAGGGAAAAGACCGCAGGTAAAACCGACGCCGCAATCCCGGTGCACCAGACCGCCCGACGGAGGAAACGGTATGCGCAACGCACGATCTCCCCGTGGTCGAAAGCGAGCGGCGGCAGCGAGCGGAAGGGAAAGAACGCAACCGTTTCGGCGTCGCTACCAGCACGGGGCATCATCCGTTGACGGTCCACCAACGTCGTATACGCTACCGACAGCACCCTGCCGCGCGGATCGCGCCGCGGTTCTCCAAAGGCACCGAATTGCAGCAGCGGCACCTCCTCTACGCCGGTCTCCTCCCGAAGCTCGCGCTTCGCGGCTTCCTCCAGATTTTCCCCCGGGCCAACAAAGCCCCCTGGCAGTGCCCAGAAGCCCAGGAATGGGTCGTTCCGGCGCCGGACCAGGAGAAGGGACAGGTCCTCCTGTTGAAGCGTCCACACAACGAGGTCGACGGCGACCGAAAAGGTCTCGCGGTGACGCGCGCACGCTTCCATGGCGCAGATCCCGATCCTCAGGAGGTTTGTCGGCAGCATAACACAGCGCACTGCCTCTGTCAAAGCCGGGAACGAGACAAAGGTCGCAGAAGTGCGCCTGCTGGGGTGGTACAATACCGACGCGCGAGGCATGCTCTACGCGCGAGGAGGAGACCGTATGATGAGCCCTGCACCTGTGTTGCCGATGATCCGTGCCGAGCGGTGCACCGGCTGCGGAGATTGTCTGGAAGCCTGTCCCGCGGGGGTCCTGGAACTCCGCGAGGGCAAGGCCGTCCTGGCACGCCCGGAGGATTGCCGGTACTGCGGCGATTGCGAGACACTTTGCCCCGAAGGCGCCATCGCTCTCCCGTTCGAGATCGTCTTCAGCGAACCGGACAGCGATTCCAGGGAGGTCGCGCGATGAGCGACCTTCGCGCACTGCGTTCCATCGTGCGGATCGACGAGGAACTGTGTGACGGCTGTGGAGCTTGCATCCAGCCGTGTGCCGAAGGGGCAATCGAGCTCGTCGACGGCAAGGCACGGGTAGTGCGCGAAGAGCTGTGCGACGGAGCGGGGCTCTGCCTCGCCATTTGTCCGACCGGTGCCCTCACCATTGAGCTGCGCGAGGCCAAGCCTTTCGATGCACATGCCGGAGAGGAGCGCGCCGCGGAACGCGCGTCCCACTACCTCCCGCAGCACTGTTTCCGCTGTGGTCGGAGCGAAGCAGAGGCCGTCCTCTTGCCTTGCCGGCACGCCGGCCGCTCGCTCTGGGTGTGCTCCCGTTGCCTTCCCGCGCTGATCCACAGCGCGGAAGAGGGGTTGGCATGGTAGAAGTACGGTTCTACGGAGAACTGCGGCGCTATGCCGAAGACCCGAGCCCCAAAGGCGTCTCCCGACGTCTGGTACGCCTGCCCGGGAAAACGACCGTGCAGAGCCTGCTGGAGGAGATAGGGGTCGCACGCGAAGAGATCGCGCATGTGTTCCTGAACGGACGGTTGTTGCTGAGTGTCTCCCCGATGGCCCTCTGGCTGCGCTATCCGGAGCCGGAGGGACGGCTCCCGAGCGCCGGTGATCCCTGGCAAACGGTGCTTCGCGCAGGGGATCGTGTGGCGCTCTTCGGGCGGGATATGGGGTTGCTGGTGGTGTGAGATGCGGCTGCTTGTGGTCTATCAGGGGGAATACGGGCGCCGGCACCTCGAAAACATCTTCCGACATGCGCCGACGGACTGGCTTGTGCGATCGTGGCGGGCGCCCCTGGTGCTGCCCCCGGTCATCGACTATCCGGAGGAGTTTGTCCCCGAGGGGCTCCCGCCGTCCGATCTGATCCTCTCCCTGGGCGAAAACCCCGGGGTTGCCGAACTCGTGCCGGAGATCGTGCGCCGCACTGGGGCCCGTGCCGTGATCGCGCCGGCGGACAACAACGCCTGGTTGCCCCGGGGGCTCGCGAACCAGCTCCGGAAGTGGCTCAGGGATATGGGCGTGAGTGTGGTCTGCCCGCGTCCGTTCTGCTCCCTGACGGAACGCACAAGCGGACTTCGGAACGAGCAGGAGCCGGTCGAGGATGCCCGGATCGCTGCCTTTGCACGCCATTTTGGCCGGCCTGCGTTCGAGATCCGCGTGGACCCGGAGAGCCGCTGCATCGTCGAGGTACGGCTAGTGCGCGACGCATCCTGCGGCTGCGCACGCTTTGTGGCCGAGCAACTCGTGGGCCTCACCGCAGACGAGGCCGTCGAACGGGCCGGGCTGCTCCACCATCATTACCCGTGCCAGGCCAGCATGGAGAAAGACCCGATCTTCCACGATACGCTGATGCACGTCTCGGGGAACCTCATGAAGGACGAAGTTGCACATCACGTGCGCCCCTATCAGCGGGTCTTGCGGTTCACCCCGCCCGGGCGCGTTTCTTGAGAAAGAGCTGCGACGCGGGACCGCTGCGGACGGTAGCGACGCCGGCCCACGAGGAAAACTCGAAGGGCCGGCGCCCCATTCTTACCCTTCGATGCTGCGGATCGCCTCTTCCGGGGAAACGTCCGCATACAGGATCTGCATGATCCCGGGGAGGTAGCGATCCATAACACGCACGTTCGCATAGACCAGGTTACGGATCAGGGGAAAAGTGAGCTCGGCCCCCTCGACATCGATGCTGGTCTTGTAGCGGATTTCTCCATCCGAGTAGTCCATCTCGAAGTTGCCGATCACCATGCCGTAGTTCGCCCGCGTGATGAACTCGGCGATGGCCGGACGCTTTTCTTCCGGCGCCCGGAGCTGGAGGATGGAGTAGAAGATGAACTGCTCCTGTTCCTCCCGTGCCTGGGCAAAGCATGCCCACTGGCCGTTATCGCCCGAGAACCCCGTCCTCAGGATCGGCTTTCCCTGTATCTCGGTGAACGGCCACTCATCCTCGCGGAAAAACTGCACCATGGCATCGTAGATGCGGCCCATGTCCCGCCCTCCTCCGTTGGGAAAACAAGATACGACCAACTACCGAAGTGGCCCGCGGTTCCGCGGCCATCCTCACGATATCAGAAAGCGCGCGATTTGTCAAACGCGTCTTTGAGAAGAAGGGCAGCGTATGCTATAATGTGGAAAAGGTTCCCGCAAGAAGAAAGGTCGGCAACCTATGTGGCCGTTTGTGGATCTTCTGCTCCTGCTCGGTTTTGCCACCCTGTACGCCGGCCTGTACACTGTGCTGACAGGTCGGGGATACCGCGCCCTTGCCATCGGGTGGCTGGCGAGCCTTGTAGGTGGCGTGCTTGGCTACGGCATCGGCCACTTGCTTGGGATGCGCTTCCTTTGGCTGGGAAGCTTCCCTCTGCCCGAGACAACGGTCCTCTCGTGGAGTTTCTTGCTCCTTGTGTACCGACTGCGGTTATGATAGAATGGCTGCAGGACGGCATTCCCGGAGGTCGCAATGAGCGACGACCCCTTGTCTTCTACAGAGTCCCAGCGGTCCCGTAGGGACTGGACCCGTGTCCTGCTCGGGAGCCTGGTGGCCAGCCTTCTGTTGATGACCGCTTTCCTGATCGGCCTGTTCTTCCTTCGGGAGCCTGTGCTCCGTCAGATTCGGGACGTCAGCATCGTGTTCCTGGCGGGCGTTGCTGCGTTCAGCGCCGTGCTGACTGTGGTGCTGCTCGTGGTGCTCCTCTGGGCAGTACGGCGTCTCACGGAACGGGTGGACGGGCTCCTCGGGCGAGGGGGTGAAGTACTGGAGCGGGTCAAGGGAACTGCTGGTACGGTCAAGGCGACCAGCGATTTCGTGGGGGAACGTGTGGTGTCTCCGCTCATCCGGCTCTCCGCCTGGACAGCAGGGCTCGGTGCTGGCGTAAGAGCGCTTTTCAGAACCAAGAAGCAACCAGGAGGGTAGCGATGAACGAGAAACGCGATGGTGGCTTTGGGTGGTTCCTATTCGGCTTCCTGCTCGGCGGTATCGTGGGAGCCGTGCTCGCTCTGGCCTATGCGCCCCGGTCCGGTGAAGAAACCCGCCAGCAGCTCCGCGAGAAAGGGATCGAGCTGCGCGAACGGGCACAGGAAGCCGCGGGGAAGCTGCGCGAGCGGGCACAAACGCTGGGAGAGCAGGCGCGCGCACAGGTGGCACAGCTCCGCGAGCAGGTAGAAAAAGGTGTCGAAACAGCCCGCGATTTCGTCTCCCGGGAGGGGAAAGAGGCGGAGGAAACCTCCTGATCTGCTACGGCCAGACGGTCCCGCTCCACAGTGGACTGCCAAGACCGTGTTTGCAGGGGTCGTCCGATGTCGGAGGAGACTGGTGCTGGGGCACGCGTTGCGGAACTGGAGGAACGCTTGCGCGCCCTGGAGCTGGAATACCAGCGCCAGAGACAGGACCTGCGTTCGGCATACGAGGAGATCGTCGCACTCACGGCCCTCCAGGAGGTCACCCTTGGGCTTCTTTCTGTCCTCGAGCCCGGCCCGCTCGTCGAACGTGTCGTAAGCGCGGCGGTGTCCCTGCTGGACGCTGACGGATGCGCGCTGTTCCTCCTGCTTCCAGAGAGCGAAGAGCTTGTGGTCCAGGTCACCACTGGTCAGGTGGGCGAGCTCGTTGCTGGCCACCGGGTAAGGATCGGCGAGGGTATCGTCGGTTGGGTTGCTCAGACCGGTGAGCCAGCGGTGGTGAACGACATTCCCGGACATCCGCGCTTTTCTCCAGTAGCGGACGGGCTAAGCACGGGGGAGATCCGCTCCCTCCTGTGCATGCCACTGCAGTTTCAGGGGCGACTACTCGGCGTGCTGATGGCCGTCAACAAAGCCGGATCTGGACCTTTCGAAGCCCCCGACTTGAAGCGGTTGAGGTTCCTGGCCTCGGTTGCGGCTGCGATGATCGAACGAGTCCGGCTGTACGAGCGGCTGAGCGAGGACCGGGACCGCGTGCTGGTCGCCCAGGAGGAGCTGCGCCGAAGGCTGGCGCGGGACCTGCACGACGGTCCGACGCAACTCGTGGCCAATATCGTGATGCAGATCGATTACCTCAGGAAGCTGATGGCGCAGGAGGGACGCGGTGTCGAGGAGGAACTGGATCGGTTAGCCGCACTGGCCCAACAGGCGGTACACGAGATGCGGGTGTTGCTCTTCGACCTGAGGCCTATCATCCTGGAAACGCAGGGGCTGGCGGCCGCAGTGCGCCTCTTCCTCGAGCGCCATCGGAAAGAAACCGGACCACGCCTGCATGTCCGTCTTGACGAGAGCGTTGGCCGCTACGACCCCCAGGTGGAAAGCAGTGTCTTCAGCATTATCCAGGAGGCTGTGAACAACGCCCTGCGACACGCCGAAGCGCGCAATGTATGGGTACGCGGCGAGGAGAGAGGTGGCCAGCTGATCATCGATATCGAGGATGACGGGAAAGGGTTTGACCCGGCGACGGTCCTGCAGCAGTACGACGAACGGGGGAGCTTTGGGCTGATGAACATGAGGGAACGGGCAGAGATCCTCGGGGGTCGGTTGACACTCGTTTCCGTCCCCGGACAGGGAACTACAGTGACCCTGCGGGTGCCGGTCGGCAAGCGCGAATGAACGGCCACGGCGCCCGAAAGTCGGTCTCTTCCCTGTGCAGCAGTGCCTGCTGAGGAGGCCCGGTATGCCGATCGTTTTGGACCGGAGCGTCTGCTGCGATCTCGAACGCGCGCTCCAGCTGGAATGGTTGGTAACGAACGGGCTGGGGGGATATGCCTCTTCGACCATCGTATGTGCCAACACGCGGCGTTACCACGGATTGCTCGTCGCGGCGATCGGGAGCCCCAGGTCGCGCTGGGTGCTCGTCTCGAAGCTGGACGAAGAGGTCGAGGCCGCGTCGGTGATCTATGCTCTTGGAACGAACGAATACAGCCCGGGGACGATCCACCCGTGCGGATTCGTGCACCTGGAAGCGTTTCGTCTGGAAGACGGCCTGCCCGTCTGGATCTATCGCGGTGCGGAGTGGGAGCTGGAGAAGCGTCTCTGGATGGCCTATGGCCAGAACACGACCTACATCACCTATACCCTCACACGCAGCCCTGAACCAGTGACCCTCACATTGCGCCCGCTCGTGAACTACCGCGACTTCCACGGAGTGACACGCGGGCGAGCAGACTGGGATTTTCGGAAACTGGAGCCCGGCCAGGACGGCTGCTGCATCCTCCAGGCCTTCGACGGGGCTCATCCGTTCGCCATCCGCACGGTTCCTGCGATGGAACACGTACATACCGGCTACTGGTACTGGAACTTCCTCTACCGGAAGGAGCGCGAACGCGGGCTCGAGCATACCGAGGACTTGTATGCGCCGGGGATCTTGCGGTGCACACTCGCGCCCGGGGAGACGCAAGCCGTAATCCTGTCCTCGGAAGCGGATCACGCGCTCGAGCTGAACGCAGCACGGGCACTCGAACAAGAAAGGATGCGCCGACAGGCGTTGCTCGAGCGCACCCGTTTGTCCACCCAGGGTGAGGAAGCCCGTTCGCTCGTGCTTGCGGCGGACGCGTTCATCGTGCGGCGCGCGCCGACAGGAAAGCGCCTCGTGGCACAGGGTCCATTGTCGGCCACGGTGATCGCGGGCTATCCCTGGTTCGGCGACTGGGGACGCGACACGATGATCTCCCTTCCCGGCCTGTTTCTCGCTACCGGCCGGGTCGACGAAGCGGCCGCTGTATTGCGCACCTATGCACGTTATGTCGACCAGGGCATGCTGCCGAACCGCTTTCCAGAATCGGGCGAGATCCCCGAGTACAATACCGTGGATGCTACACTCTGGTTCTTCGTGGCTCTACATGCATACCTCCAGGCGACGGACGATCTGGAACTGGCGCAAGAGCTGTATCCCCTGCTCGATGAAATCGTCGACTGGCACGTGCGCGGGACGCGCTACGGGATCGGGGTAGACCCGAAGGATGGCTTGCTGCGCGCGGGTATGCCAGGCGTGCAGTTGACCTGGATGGACGCCAAAGTCGAAGACTGGGTAGTCACGCCGCGCTACGGGAAGCCTGTGGAGGTGAACGCCTTGTGGTACAACGCGCTGTGCATCCTCGATGCTCTGGGAACGCGGCTACACCGACGGGCGGGACGCAAGGGTGTCCGTGCTCTGATCGAGCGTATCGCGGCTACGTTTGCGCCGCGCTTCTGGTACGCGCCAGGCGGCTACCTGTACGATGTGATCGACGGCCCGGCCGGCGATGATCCCTCCCTGAGGCCCAACCAGTTGCTCGCCCTGTCTCTCCCCTACCCGCTCGTGACGGGAGAGCGAGCGCGCTCGGTACTCCGGGCGGTACAAGCAGAGCTCTTGACCCCTGTGGGGCTGCGTACCCTCTCGCCCCGTGATCCCGCCTACCACGGGCGGTACGAAGGAGATCGATGGCAGCGCGACGCCGCCTACCACCAGGGAACCGTGTGGCCCTGGCTCTTGGGTCCTTACATCACCGCGTTGCGCCGGGTGGAGGGGGAGCAGCCGGACACCCTGGGCCTGCTTCGCTCGTTGCTCGAGCACCTGCAGGATGCCGGCCTGGGTACGATCAGCGAGATCTTTGACGGAGACCCTCCCCACACGCCGCGCGGATGCATTGCGCAAGCGTGGAGTGTCGCAGAAGTACTGCGCGTGTGGCACGAGGCACTCGTGGGCCCTGGGGCCGCTCCAGCCTCGCCGCGCCGAAAGGGCGGCACTTCCGCGCACGCGAAGAAGGGACCGGGCGATTAAGCCTGGTCCTTTCCCTACCCCGTCAGCTCACCGCAGGTCGTACCCGGGGCGTTCGCTGACCGGTTCGTTGATGTACAGATTCCCCTTGTGGATCTTCAGGTTGAAACCGCAGGCGGGATTCGTGCAGACCCAGGCCTTGAACAGGACCGTTGCGCCATCCTGGCCATAGTCAGAAAGCGGCACAAGCACACCCGTATGGCACTTCTGACACCTCGGCCAAATGGTTTCCATCTCCGCGCCTCCTCCGCCGGCGGCACCGCCGGCCACCCCCTACCGACCCGCGCGAAAGCCGCGTCATACCCCGCACAGCTTCCTCGCTCTTGTGACGCCGCGCACGACTAATATAGAATGATAGCATATGCTCGAAAGAAAGGCAAATCCGGGCTTTGACAAACAACCTACACTGTGCTATCATCTTCAACGTGCTCGAGGATGGTAGAATCATCACGATTTCTGCCTCCGCCGGCCAGGTTCGGCTGCCGGGCATTTCATCGCCGGGAAAGGTGTGGGGAACGGCGCCCGTCGTTCTCGTTCACAGGAGGATACAGCGTGAAGACCGAGACCTTTCGAGGACGTGACTTCATCACCCTGCTGGAATGGACTCGCGAGGAAGTGGAGCAGATTCTCGACGTGGCACTCGACCTGAAACGGCGCTTCGCTCTGGGGGAGCCTCACGACCACCTGTTGCGCGGCAAGACGCTTTTCATGATCTTCTATAACCAGAGCCTGCGCACCCGTAACTCGTTCGAAGCAGGGATGACCCAATTGGGCGGGCACGCGCATTACCTGGATCCGGAAAAGATCTATACGCCTGCGCTGCCGGGCCGGGAAATCGCCTACACCACAGAACGCGTTTCCGACGTGGCCCGGGTTCTTTCCCGCATGGGTCACGCGATCGCGATCCGCTGCTACGGCGACCCGGTCGATTGGGTCTACGGTGCGGCAAACGAGATGATCCGCAACTTTGCCTACTGGGCCGACATCCCGGTGTTCAACATGGAGGACGATAAGTACCATCCCTTCCAGGCGCTCGCGGACATCCTTACGGTCAGGGAAAAGTTCGGCGGGTTCCGCGGTGTGCGCTTTGTCATGTCGTGGGCCTATTCTCCGAGCGTCCACAAGCCGCGCGCAGTCCCCCAGAGCGCGATCATTGCCGCAACCAAGATGGGTATGGACGTGGTCCTCGCCCATCCGGAAGGAATGGAACTGGACCCGGAGGTGATCCAGGCCTGCGAGGGGTATGCGGCGCGCTATGGTGGATCCTTCGAGATCTGCCACGATATGCGGGAAGCTGTGCGAGGCGCTCACGTGGTCTATCCGAAGTCGTGGACGGCGGTGCCGATGTTCAAGCCTCCCGTGGGAGAAGACAGCCCTCAGAAGGCGAAAGAACTGTTCGAACGGAACCGCCACTGGATCTGCGACTCGGAGCTGATGCGGCTTGCACACCCCGAAGCGATCTACCTGCACTGCCTTCCGTGCGACCGCGGCTTTGAAGTGACCGACGAGGTGATCGACGGCCCCCAATCTGCTGTGTTCGACCAGGCCGAGAACCGCCTTCACGTACAGAAAGCGGTTATGGCGCTCACGATGCGCTAGAACAGGGAAACCCTGGCGGGGCCCTGGGTCCACCAGGGTTTCTTGCTTTTGGAGGAAACGATGGACCTGTACGGACGCGATCTGATCTGTACCCAGGAATGGCCGCTCGAAGCTCTGGAGCGGGTCCTGGACCTTGCTGCTCATATGAAGCGAGAGCGGTACTCCCCACGGTGGGCTAACCTGCTCCAGGGCAAGACCTTCTTTATGTTTTTCTACAACCCCTCGGTGCGGACGCGTCAGTCGTTCGAGTGTGCGGCAACCGAGCTCGGGGGGCACGCCCAGTTCCTCGAGCCCAAGTCTATGCGCCTGAAAACGGCCGTTTCCGCCGGCGAGACGATTGAGGATGCGGCCAAGGTTATGAGCCGCTACGCGGCTGGTATCGGCATCCGCATCCTGGAAGACCAGATCGGTGCTTACGGCGAGGGAGACGCCTTGATCCGCGAGTACGCTTACTGGGCAGACGTGCCCGTGCTGTCGATGGCGCACGACAAGTTTCACCCGTGCCAGGGACTGGCCGATATCATGGGCTGGGCGGAGTGGTGGGGCGCAGGGCCAGGGAAGACACTCGACCTCTCGGTACTGCGCGGCAAGAAGCTCCTGCTCACGTGGGGACACGGGGCTCTTGCCCGATCCTGGTGCAGCGTTCAGGAAGCGCTGCTCATCGCCTCGCGTTTCGGAATGGACATCACCCTCGCGTACCCGGAAGGGTACGACCTCGATCCCCAGGTGATCACCCAGACGCGGGAGAACTGTCGCGCCAACGGGCGCTCGTTCGAGATCGTGCACGATCCGTACTCCGGCTACGAAGGAGCCCACGTGGTCTACTCGCGACACTGGATGAGCCCGGAGGCGTACCGCGACGGGGTGTTCCATAAGCAGGAAGAAATCGAACGGGCACTGCGGTACCCGGAGTGGATCTGCGATGCGCCGCGCATGGCCCGTACCGAGCGCGCGATCTTTACCCACCCGATGCCGATCGACCGCGGACACGAGGTCACCGACGAAGTCGCTTCCGGGCCGCGTTCCTGTATCTACGATGTCGCGGAAAACCGATTGCACGTCCAGAAGGCCATCATGGCCCTGACCATGGGAAACTGGTAGGAGGACTGCCCCATGAATCGAGTCGCTGTCGTTGCGATCGGAGGAAACTCGCTGATCAAGGACAAGAACCACCAGACGGTGCCCGACCAGTACCGCGCGGCAGCGGAGACGTGCCACCACATCGCGGCGATGATCGAACAGGGCTGGGATGTGGTGATCACCCACGGCAACGGCCCACAGGTCGGGTTCATCCTGAGGCGCTCCGAACTCGCACGCCACGAGCTGCACGAGGTCCCGCTCGATTCGTGCGGCGCGGATACCCAGGGCGCTATCGGCTACATGCTGCAAAAAGCCCTCTACAACGAGTTCCGCAGGCGCGGCATCGTGAAGACCGCAGCAACGGTGGTCACGCAAGTGCTGGTAGACCGCAACGACCCTGCGTTCCAGAACCCTACCAAGCCGATCGGTTCCTTCATGGACGAGCAGACGGCACGCATGCGCGCGACCCAGGAAGGCTGGACCGTGCGCGAGGATGCCGGCCGGGGATGGCGGCGCGTTGTCCCTTCGCCGCTTCCCAAACGGATCATCGAACTGGAGGCGATCGAAACCCTTATCCGTCAGGGGATCACCGTGATCGCCGTTGGGGGAGGCGGTATCCCGGTGGTCGAAGACGAGCAGGGGGACCTGATCGGGGCCGAGGCGGTGATCGATAAGGACTATGCCTCGTCCCTGCTCGCGCGCAGCTTGCGGGCCGACCTTTTCCTCATTTCCACCGCGGTCGAAAAGGTCGCGCTCCATTACGGCAAACCCGACCAGCAGTGGCTGGATCGGGTCAGCCTCGAAGAGGCGCGCCGCTACCTCTCCGAAGGGCATTTTCCCGCGGGGAGCATGGGTCCCAAGATCCAGGCGATTATCGACTACCTCGAGGCCGGCGGGAAGCACGCTATCGTGACCAACCCGGAGAACCTCGAACGGGCGCTTCGGGGAGAAACGGGCACCCACTTCTTCCCCTAGGCTGCACGAAGGCAGCCCGCGAGCGCGCCACAGACCATTGCAGGGAAACGACCGCTCCCTTCCCCATACTTGGAACGGGGCGCCGCAAGATGCTGTTCTACGGAAAGAAGGTCTGGCGGGACCTGCGTCTGCGCTCAGGCCGCTCACTGCTTACCTGGGCTGGGGTTGCGATCGGCGTGGCAGGGATCGTGGCAATCACCCTGACCAGCCGCACGTTGCTCCATGCGCAGCGTCAGGCCTACCAGCATCACTCGCAGGCCGATATCACGGTGTGGGTATGGGATGCCGATGCGAGTTTGGTCCGCGCACTCGAGCAACTTCCTGCTGTATCCGCTGCTGAGCGGCGCGCGGTAACCTTTTCCAAATGGCGTGCGGGCGGGTACTGGATGGATATCGAGCTCCAGGGCGTAGAGACGTTCGCCGACGTGCGGGTCAACGAGATGGCCTGGCTGGAAGGACATCCCCCCGAGCGAGACGAGATTGCCCTGGAAGTCTCGGTGAAAGAACTGGCCCCGATTGCTGTGGGGGATACCATCGAGCTGCGCGGTCCGGAGGGTCAGATCCGGTCGCTGCGGGTCAGCGGTTTTACCCGCACCCCCTACTACCCTTCCGCAGGGCTAATGCGGCTGGCCGTCGGGTACCTTCCTGCTTCCGCCGTGCGTCCCTTCCTCGGCACCCGCGGGGACAACCGCCTGCTGATCCGCCTGCAGGATCCGCGGGCCCTCGAAGCGGGTGCGGCCGAGATCCGGGCGCTCTTGGAACGGCGTCGGGTGCCCCATGGGGAGCTCGAACTTCGCCGACCGGAAGCGTTCACAGGCTACCGCGAGCTGCGGACGATCGTCCGCTTGATGGCTGCACTTGCAGGTATGGGCCTGCTGATCGGGGCATTCCTGGTTAGCAACACGTTCGCTGTCCTCGTTTCCGAGCAGGTGCGCGAGATCGCTATCCTGAAAGCGCTTGGAGCGACCAGGGGAACCGTGGTGCGCCTCTATCTGGAAGGCGGCGCTTTCTTCGCCGGGACAGGCACCCTGGGAGGGATCGTCCTGGGCTGGCTGGTAGGATGGCAACTCCTCCGATACCTGGGGAAACTGCTGAACGTAGAGGTCGGGATGCCGCACCTCGACCCGTTAAGCCTCGGGCTAGGTTGCGCCGTCGGGATCGGGGTCACCTTGCCCAGCGCGCTCGTGCCTGTATGGCGGGCAAGCCGCGTTTGCGTGCGGGATGCCCTCGGCGGATACGGCATCCGCTCCGAGGGTGGAGCGATGACGCGCGCCCATCGCCCGTTGCCCATCTGGTGGTGGCTCGCATTGCGGGAGATCCGGCGCAGGCCCACACGGACCATCGTCCGCGTGGGCGTCACCGCGGCGGCGGTAGCTGCGTTTCTCTCTGCGCGCATCACCGAGGTCTCCCTGCACCGCGCGATCCGCGACCTATTCCATATCTACGCCGCGGACGCCTGGGTATGGTTCGACGCCCCGGTGGGAGCCCGGTTCGCAGCCCAGCTGCGGACGATACCGGGAATCACAGAGGCCGAAGGGTGGGATGTGCGCTGGGCCGTTGTCGGGGGAGAGTCCGTACGCCTCTGGGGGCTGCCGCCGCAGACCCGCCTGTACCGGTACGAGTTGGCCCGCGGGCGCTGGTTCCTGCCCGGGGAGGCCGATGCAGCCGTGGTCTCACTAGACCTTGCCCAGCGTCAGCAGATCCGCCTCGGCGACACGCTGGAGGCAGAAGTCAATGGGCGAGTGCGACCGGTAGGGGTCGTTGGCATCGTACGGGACGAAGCGATCTTCGGACTGGGCGATGCGCCGACGGGTAAGCTGTTCCTGCCACTGGACACCGTGCAGCAGATGGCGCGGTCGGAAGATCGCGTCGGGGTTTTTGCGGTGCAGTGCATCGCACCGGATGACGAGCATGTCGAGCAGTTGCTGGCGGTGATCGAGCGCAAGTTCCGTGCGCTCGG
Source organism: Chloroflexia bacterium (assembly GCA_041082245.1). Classification (GTDB taxonomy): domain Bacteria; phylum Chloroflexota; class Chloroflexia; order DTKN01; family DTKN01; genus DAOTVY01. Next base: position 112,063 of record JBDOIE010000015.1, on the reverse strand, counting down.
GCCGGGCACCGAGCCGGCCCGTACAGGAGTGGAGCAGGCCCGGGACGCAACCCGGATCGTCGCAGGCTTGCTCTACGGAACGGTGGCCCTGGTCGCCCTCACGGGGGCGGTGGGCATAGGCAACATCCAGTGGCTAGCCATCTGGGAACGGCTGCGCGAAATCGCGGTGCTCCGCGCTCTGGGCGCCAGACGTCGCCATCTGGCCCGCCTCTTTGCCGTCGAAGGAGCGATTTGCGGGGCATTGGCGATCCTGGCCGCACTGCCAGGCGGGATCCTTGGGGGACAAGGGCTCGCGTCGGTGATCGGCGCTACCCTCATTCATGTGCCGCTGACCGTCCGTGCAGTGGATCTTGCCTTAGCGGCCTTCTTCGCCGAGGGACTCAGCATGCTTGCAGGGGTCGTACCGGCGGTCTGTTCCACACGGTGGCCGGTCGGCGAGGTGCTTCGCTATGAGTGACCTGCGTGTGCGGCCAGCGACCCGCGACGACCTGGAGGCGATCGCCGAGATCCTGGTGGAGGGATTCGCCGACAAGTTCCTTGCGGCGTTCGGGCGAAGGATGGACTGTGCCCACAGGATCGTCTTCCGCACGCTGAGCACGGAGGCCGAAGGGCACCGCCTGGGTGGCCTGTTCGTTGCGGATTACGGGGGACGCGTCGTCGGCACGATCGCGCTACGGCGACGGGAGGACCCGGAGGCTCCGTTCTGGCCAGCAACGGCAATTCTCTTCGAAGAGCTCGGCTTGCTCGGCGGTCTGCGCGCGCTCTTTTATCTCTCGCTGCTCGACCAACCGTGCCGCAGAAACGAGGCGTATATCTCGGACGTCGCGGTTGCGGCACCGATGCGCCGGCAGGGCATCGGGACAGCGCTGCTCCTCAAGGCCGAGGAGGTCGCTCGCGGGTGGGGGAAGCACGCCGTGGTGCTCGACGTGAGCGCACGCAACGAGCCTGCCATCCGGCTGTACCGCCACCTCGGGTACCGGCAAGAACGGCGGCGCACAGCGTTGCTGGCCGGCCTTCTGCTGGGGGAGGCGTGCTGGCTCCGGCTGCGCAAGGAGCTTCCTGTCCGCTCGGACGCTCCTTGACAATCCTGCAGGCCATTGTACAATGGCACGCGATGCGACCCTCGCGAGAGGAGCCTATGGAATTGCCGCCCAAGGTCTGTCTGGTTTGGTTCGGTTCCTAATCCAGGGGGTCCAGGTGCATCGTATCGCCAGCGGTCCTGTGGAAGCGGCGCGCTTTGTGAATCCGGCTTTTTTCCCGGCCGCGTTCCGTATCCTGTCCCGGGAGCGCTACGACCTGGTCCACGTGTACAACGTCGTTGGGGCATCGTTGTTCCCGCGGCTCGTGCATACGGTGGGGCAGCTCGGACAACGGACCAGGTGGGTACTGGACGTCCAGGCAGGTCCCTTTCTCTTTGCGCAACGGTCCGTCCAGAGGGGGCTGGCCGGGCTGATACGGGTGGAGAGCCGGCGCTTCGATGCAGTGCTCGCGATCAACAAGGCAGTAGGCGAGTTCATCCCGATTACCCCGGTCGGACAAAACCTCCGGCCCTTCCTCAAGACCGGGGAGTACCTGGCCTGCGGCCTCCCGGTGATCTGCACGGATACGCCAGGGCATCGGTACTGGATACGAAACGGGTACAACGGGCTGCTATGCCCGGATGGACCGGACTCGATCGCTCGCGCAATGGTGCAACTGGCCCGTGCTCCGGAGCTGCGGGAGTGCCTGCGCGAGGGTGCCCTCGCTTCAGCGCGGGAGCGCGATTGGGAATGCGTGCTGGAACAGGAGATCCTGCCTGTCTATCATGCCCTTCTCGGCCAGCTGCCGACAGTCTGGGCGGTCAAAGGAGGAGGTCCCCATGGAATTGCACGTGGTACGGATCGAGAAACCGGACGACGTGAACTTTATCCTTGGGCAGAGCCACTTTATCAAAACCGTCGAAGACATCCATGAAGCCGTGGTAAACAGCGTTCCAGGGATCCGCTTCGGGCTCGCCTTTTGCGAGTCGTCCGGGAAAGCGCTCGTTCGCTGGAGCGGGAACGATGAGGCCATGCTCGAGCTGGCGCGGAAGAACGCCCTGGCGCTATCCGCGGGGCATTCCTTCATCCTGTTCCTCGCGCCGGGCTTCTACCCGGTCAACGTGCTTAACGCCCTCAAGCAGGTGCCCGAGGTGTGCCGAATCTTCTGTGCGACTGCAAACCCCGTGGAAGTGATCGTGGCCGAAACCGAGCAGGGCCGCGGGATTCTGGGGGTGATCGACGGCATCCGCACCCAGGGCATCGAGGGCGAGGAAGATATCCTCTGGCGGAAACAGTTCCTGCGCCAGATCGGGTACAAGCTGTAGGTGCGGCACGGGCTGGCCGCGGAGGTACGGGTGCGCATCGAGCGCTGCGAATTCGGCCGGGTGGTTGTGGACGGCAAGAGCTATACCGCCGACCTGATCGTCTTCCCCGAACGCGTGCGCGAGGGCTGGTGGCGCCGGGAGGGGCACATGCTTCACCCGGAGGACCTGGAGGAGGTCTGGCCCTACCGCCCACAGGTGCTGGTCGTAGGAACGGGCCAGATGGGGCGCATGCGCATTTCCCCGGAAGTCGAGAGGCGTCTCGAAGCGGAGGGCATCCAGCTCCTCGCGCTGCGAACCGCTGCAGCCTGCCAGACGTTCAACCAGCTCCTCGCCACGGGAACACGCGCTGTTGCGGCGTTACACCTGACCTGCTAGGCGTTGCCCTCTGAGGCGCCTGCGTCGTCCCAACCGCACGCCTGTGCGTGCGTCCCCGACCGCCAGGGGGAGTGCAGTAGGAGGTGTTCCCTTGGAACGACCCGGAGATGTTCGCCTTTCTTTGCCGAGCCACGGGCGCCTCAGCGATGCCGCTCTGGAATTCCTGGCGGCTTGTGGCCTCGAAGTGGAAAAGCCTAATCCCCGACAGTACGCTGCGCACATCCCGAAGTTGCCTGGCCTGACCGTCCTCTTCCAGCGTCCGGGGGACATCGTGGTTAGCGTGCAGCAGGGCAGCGTCGACTTTGGGATCACAGGAATGGACGTGCTCGCCGAGCGGTCAGGTTCGCAGCAATCCGTTCTGGTCCTGCACGATGCACTGGGCTTCGGACAATGCCGGCTGTGTCTGGCCGTCCCGGAAGAGTGGAACCACGTGCGCACGACGGCAGATCTCGCCCGGCATGCGGCTTCGCTCGCCCGGCCGTTGCGGATCGCGACCCGCTTTCCCCGCCTGACCGAGGAGTTCCTGGTTCAGCATGGCATCCGCCCCTACCAGCTGATCGAAGCCGAGGGTACACTGGAGGTCGCCCCTGCGATCGGGTATGCGGACCTGATCGCAGACCTGGTATCCTCCGGGCAAACCTTGCGGGACAACCGGCTGCGGCCGCTGGAAGACGGCACCATCCTTCGCTCCCAGGCGGTGTTGATCGCTCACCGGCCGGCGCTGCGCGACCGGCCCGAGGTGCTGCAGACCGCCCGTGTGTTGCTCGAGTTCATCGAAGGCCACCTGCGCGCCCAGGACCACGTGGCCATCTTTGCGAACATGCGTGGCTCTTCCCCCGATGCCATCGCCGAGCGTATGTTCTCCCAGGAGACGCTGGGCGGGCTCCAGGGGCCAACGATCTCGCGGGTGGTCGTCCGGGACAGCGCGGAGGGGTGGTTCGCGGTGCATATCATTGTGCGCAAAGACCGTCTTTACCAGGCCATTACGGAGCTCCGGGCCATCGGCGGAAGCGGGGTGGTAGTCGCTCCCGTGACCTACATCTTCGAGGAAGAGCCGGCCCGATGCCGCGCGATGATGGAAGCGTTGCGTTCCTGATCAGAGGCTCCGATGACGACCATTCCGCTGTACGAAAACTGGGAAGAAGCGGCACGCTTGCTCCTTACACGGCGGCCCATGTCCGAAGCGACAACTGTGCCATTCCCTCTGCGCAAGGCGATCGAGCGCATTTTCGGCCAGGCGCTTTCCCCTGCTCAGGCGGTGGCGCGGATCGTCGCCGACGTGCGGGAACGTGGCGACGAGGGGCTGCGCTTCTGGACGTCACAGCTGGACGGCGTGGAGCCGAGTACCCTGGAAGTAGCGCGCCCGGCCTGGCAGGAAGCTTGCCGCACGCTGGACCCGGATTTGCGCGGAGCACTGGAACTGGCCGCCAGACGCATCCGTGCTTTCCACGAGCGGCAGCAAGTCACCTCGTGGTCGATAGGTGAGGGATCGGGATACATCGGCCAGCGCGTGGTGCCGCTCAAGCGCGTCGGGATTTACGTGCCGGGAGGAACTGCTCCGCTGCCGTCCTCCCTGCTGATGGCCGCGATTCCGGCCCGTGTGGCCGGCGTCGAGGAGATCGTGGTGTGCACGCCGCCGCGCCGGGACAGCGGCTCCGTGGCACCCGTAACCCTGGCCGCCGCAGATGTAGCGGGCGTGGACCGCGTGTTTGCCGTAGGGGGTGCTCAGGCGATCGCGGCGATGGCGTTTGGCACCCGCTCTATCCCACGCGTCGACAAGATCGTCGGGGCAGGAGGCCTTTTCACCACCCTCGCGAAGCGGGAGGTGTTTGGATTCGTCGGCCTTGATGGCCTCTACGGGCCTACGGAAACGGTGATCGTGGCGGACGAAAGCGCCAACCCGCTGTGGGTTGCAGCGGACCTGCTGGCACAGGCCGAACACGACGTGCTGGCGACCGCGATCTTGCTGACCCCGTCGCGGCCGCTTGCCCTGGCCGTGGCCGAGCATACAGAGCGGCTCTTGGGATCGCTGGACCGGAACGAGGTGATCCGGGCTTCGCTCGCGGCTCAGGGCGGCATCCTCCTTACCCCTGACCTGGACACCGCGGTCCGGCTCGCGGACGAATTTGCCCCGGAGCACCTCTGCCTCGCCGTGCGGGAACCTGAACGGTGGCTCCCGCGCATCCGCAATGCGGGCGGGGTGTTTCTGGGAGAATACTCCTGCGAGGTCCTGGGCGACTATGTGGCCGGCCCCAGCCACCTGATGCCTACGGGCGGCACAGCGCGCTTTGCTTCCCCGGTGAACGTCCTGGATTTTGTGCGCGTGATGTCCGTGGTCGCGCTCGACCGTTCGCTTTCCGTACAGCTTGCCCGGCCGGCCTTTCGCCTGGCTCAGGCGGAGTCGCTCACCGCGCATGCCCACGCGGCAAGGTGCCGCGCCGATGAGGCGCCGGGCGAAGAAAGACAAGGGCCACCGCAGGCGCAGGAAAACCCGAGCATCGAGGCGTTCATCCGCCCCGATATCGCGGGCTTGGTCTGCTATGCCCCGGTACCCGTGTCCCCATGCGCTGCGCCCGATGACATCGTGAAGCTCGATGCGAACGAGAACCCTTACGGCCCGCCACCTGAAGTGTGGGAAGCTCTCCGCCGCCTCGAAAACGTGCACCGTTATCCCGACCCGCAGAGCAGCGCGCTGCGCGAAGCGCTCGCGGCCTGGACGGGCGTCCCGGCGGAACAGATTGTCGCGGGAGCTGGCTCCGACGAGCTGCTCAACTTGATTGCCCGGCTGTTCCTCGGCCCAGGCGACGTGGCCATTCACTGTCCCCCCTCCTTCGGAATGTACCCCGTCGTGACCACGATCGCGGGAGCACGGGTACTCACAATCCCCCGCAAAGCCGACTTCCGTATCCCAGTTGAGGAGCTGCGGGGCGCGATCCGAAAGTGTCGGCCACGCGTGATCTTCCTTGCCTCGCCGAACAACCCGGATGGGAGCTGGCTTTCGGACGAGGAGCTCGACGCATTGCTAGCACTGCCTGTGGTGGTCGTTCTGGATGAGGCATACGTGGAGTTCGCCGGTCATGAGCGCAGCCGCATCCGCAGGGTGCCGCAGGAGGAGCGACTCATCGTGCTGCGCACCTTCAGCAAATGGGCTGGTCTGGCAGGGCTTCGGGTGGGATATGCTGCGCTTCCCCGCGGCGCGCTCGAGCACTTCTGGAAAATCAAGCTGCCCTATAACGTCTCGGTTGCGGCGTCCGCAGCCGCGATCGCCGCGCTCGAAGCCTGGCCACGGATGGAGGAGCGGATCGCTCAGATCGTCGCCGAACGCGAACGCCTGGCGCGACTGCTTGCCGAGATCCCCTATCTCCAGGTCTACCCCTCCGAGGCAAACTTCCTGCTCTGTCGGGTACTGGGACGTAGCGCGCGTGGACTCAAAGAGTCTCTGGAACGCGAGAGCATCTGGGTCCGCCATGTGGATCAACCCGGGGTAGAAGACTGCCTGCGCATCACGGTCGGCCGGCCGGAGGAGACCGACCGCCTGATCGCAGCGCTCCGGAGGCTGTAGATGCGACCAGCTACGGTCACGTATCGCACTGCGGAAACGTCGATCGAGCTCACACTCGAGCTGGACGGCCGGGGAGAGCACACGCTCGACACCGGGCTGGGATTTCTCGACCACCTGCTGGCTCAGCTGGCGCTGCATGCGCTCTTTGACCTCACGCTGCGCGCACAGGGGGACCTCCACGTGGATCCTCACCATACGGTCGAGGATGTCGCGCTGGCGCTGGGGCAGGCAGTGGACCGCGCCCTCGGAAATCGCGCGGGCATCGTGCGCATCGCAGCCGCCTACGTGCCCATGGATGAAACGCTGGCGTTCGTCGCGATCGATCTGTCTGGTCGCCCCTACGCGCGCGTGGACGTGGCCTGGAACGCACCGGCCGTCGGAGACCTCCCGGTGACGCTCGTAGCGCATTTCTTCCGATCGTTCGCTACGACCGCTCGGGCCACGATCCATGCACGGGTACTCGCCGGCGAGGACGACCACCATAAGGCCGAGGCCCTTTTCAAAGCGCTCGGAAGAGCGCTCGACACAGCTACACGGCTCGACCCGCGCCGTGGGGAGGCCATCCCTTCGACAAAGCAGGTGCTATGATCGCGTTGATCGACTATGGCGCAGGGAACGTGCGATCCGTCCAGAAGGCGCTGCAAGCCGTCGGGGCAGAAGTGCGGCTTGCACGTGAGCCGAAGGACCTGGAACTCGCTTCGCACGTCGTGCTCCCGGGTGTGGGAGCCTTCGGAGACTGTATGGATGCCCTCCAGCGCACAGGTCTGGCAGAAGGACTGTGCGCTGCCGTCCGTGCAGGCAAGGCCCTGCTCGGAATCTGCGTTGGCATGCAGGTGCTGTTCGAGGCGGGGGAAGAGATGGGCGAGCACGCGGGCCTGGGGCTTCTGCCAGGGCGCGTTGTCCATTTCCCGCCGGACCTCCCAGCACGTGGCCTCAAGGTTCCACATACAGGCTGGAACTCTGTCGAGCGCGTACGGGATACGCCGCTCCTTGCGGGGCTCCCCGAACGGGTCTGGGCCTACTTCAACCATTCGTATATCGCCTGTGCGCAGCCGGAGCACGTCGTGGCGCTTACCGACTACGGAGGGACCTTTGCCAGCCTGGTCGCTCGACCACCGGTCTGGGGCGTGCAGTTCCACCCGGAGAAGAGCCAGCGCGTAGGGCTCGAGATCCTGCGCAACTTCGTGCGGATACGCCTATGAGCGAAAAACCGTGGGTTGTTTTTCCCGCGATCGACCTCCGGAACGGCCGTGTGGTTCGCCTTCGGCGCGGCGATCCCGCCCAGGAGACGGTCTTTGCGGAGGACCCTGCAGCCGTCGCGCGCGGCTTTCGGGCTTGCGGGGCAACCTGGATACACGTGGTGAACCTGGACGGCGCGCTCGGCCTGGAGAGCGTCGCCAACTGGAGAGCTCTGGGGACCATCCTGCAATCGGGACTTCGGGTGCAGTTCGGTGGAGGAGTGCGAGATCGCAGTACCATCCTGGATCTCGCGGAGCAAGGGGTCGACCGGATCGTCCTGGGCACCGTGGCCGTAGAGCAACCGGAGATCCTGGCGTGGGCCGTGGAAGCCATCGGAGCGGAGCGCATCGCGGTGGCAATCGATGTCCTCGAGGGGTGGGTCCACACGCAGGGTTGGCGCAAAGCCGCGGGATGCCGTGGCGAGGAGCTGGCACGGCGGTGTGCGGAAGCCGGCGTGCGTTGGCTGATCTGTACGGATATTGCGCGGGATGGTACCGGGGCAGGCCTGGATGTGACCGCTGCGGTACGGATCGCGCAAGACCCACGGCTGCGGGTGGTCGCCGGGGGTGGCGTGGCAAGCCTGGAGGATGTCGCACGGGCACGGGCGGCCGGCCTGGCAGGCGTGATCGTCGGCCGCGCGCTGTACGACGGCCGGATCGACCTGCGAAAGGCACTCGCCGTCGGAGGATAGAGAGATGCTTGCGAGGCGGATCATCCCCTGCCTCGACGTCAAAGATGGCCGGGTGGTGAAAGGGGTGCATTTCCAGAACCTTCGGGATGTGGGCGACCCGGTGGAAAACGCCCGGCTGTATGACGCTGAAGGGGCAGACGAGCTCGTATTCCTCGACATCTCCGCGACCCCGGAGGGACGCGCAGCAACGGTGGACGTGGTGCGGCGGGTAGCCGAGCAGGTGTTCATGCCGCTCACGGTGGGTGGAGGCGTGCGCACGGTGGAGGATATCCGGGCACTGCTGCTTGCAGGAGCGGACAAGGTGAGCATCAACACCGCGGCGGTGCGATGCCCGGAGATCCTCACCCGGGCAGCCGCTCGCTTCGGAAGCCAGTGCATCGTGATCGCGATCGACGCGCGAAGGGTCTCGCTCGATCCGCCCAGGTGGGAAGTTTATGTAAATAGTGGCCGCGTGCCTACCGGGCTCGATGCGGTCGAGTGGGCCATCGAGGCGGTCTCGCGCGGCGCGGGCGAGGTCCTGTTGACCAGCATGGATGCGGACGGCACCCGAGCCGGCTACGACGTGGCTCTGACCCGCGCGGTTGCCGAAGCCGTTCCAGTCCCGGTGATCGCCTCTGGGGGGGCTGGAGCACCAGAACACGTGGCCAGGGTGCTGATCGAAGGCCGGGCAGATGCAGCGTTGCTTGCGTCACTGTTCCACGAGCGCGTGGTAAGCATCCCCGAGCTGAAACGGTACCTGGCTGCGCAAGGGATCTGTGTCCGCCTGTGAGGAGAAGAGAATGGAAGAAGCACTCGCGATCCGCTACGACGAGCGGGGCCTGGTGCCGGCCGTGGTGCAGGATGCAGCTTCGGGCGAGGTATTGATGGTCGCCTGGATGAACGAAGAGGCGCTCCGACGGACGCAGCAGGCCGGGGAGGCGCACTTCTGGAGCCGGAGCCGGGGGATGCTGTGGCACAAGGGCGAGACATCCGGGAACAGGCTGCGTGTACAGGAAATCTGGATCGACTGCGATGGGGATACGCTCCTGCTGAAAGTGCATCCTGCGGGGCCAGCCTGCCATACGGGTGCACGCAGCTGCTTCTTCCGGAGGCTTGCACCGTGAGCCAGGTATTTGAGGAACTGTTCGCGACCATCGAACAACGCCTGCAGACCCGGCCCCCGGGCTCCTATACCGTGCAACTTGCGGAGGCTGGGGAGAAGGCGATCCTGCGCAAGGTAGGGGAAGAGGCGGTGGAGGTCATCCTTGCCGCGCAGGACGAGGGAAACGCGCGATTGGTTTCCGAGGCGGCCGATCTTGTCTACCACCTGATGGTGCTGCTCGCCGTGCGCGGGCTTTCGCTGGGCGATGTGGAGGCGGAGCTTGCCCGCCGGCGACGGTAGAGTGTTTCATGCTCATCGGAAATCGTGCCGGCCGCGCACATCGGCGTCGGCCGGCCTTCTTTGTGGGCCCGCCAGGACTCGAACCTGGAACCTGGTGATTATGAGTCACTTGCGCTGCCGTTGCGCCACGGGCCCCGAAAGCCCCACGGCCAGTTCCGCGGTCCGGTAAGCACCGCGGGAAGCCGGTCGTGGGATCGCCTGTTAACTATATTATAGCACATTCCGCGAGCCTGCTCAAGAAGCCGTTCCCGAGATTTGCGCGCCCTCTTCTTTTGCAGTACAATACCTGCCGCTCCGCAACGGCCGGAGCCAACGTGGCAGGCTGTGCCTCGAGGAGGAGGCCATGGAACAAGAGCCGTCGGTCGAGCCCGCGGAAGAAGAAACCGCTGTAGAACCCACCGAGAGCCAAACTAGCGTGCAACCGGGCGAGCATGTAGAAGCGCATGTGCGCCGTGCCCCTGGACGCCGTTACATCTACAAGCGCTGGTGTAAGGGCTGCGGGATCTGCGTGGCGTTTTGCCCCCAGCATGTGTTTGCCCTGGGCGAGGACGGCCGAGCCGAAGTCGTGCAGCCCGAGGCGTGCACGAACTGCGAACTGTGCGACCGGCTTTGCCCCGACTTTGCGATCACCCTGACCCCGTGGGAAGACAAGTACGGGGAGATGTTCACCCCTACCTCGTTGGGACAGGACAAGGCAGAGGGCAGCCGCGGGGAGACGCATTGAGGGAGGCGAAGAAATGACCAAGCAGAACCGCGTCCGCTTCATGATGGGTAACGAGGCCTGTGCCGAAGGTGCCCTGGCTGCGGGCTGCCGATTCTACGCCGGATACCCGATCACCCCGTCGACCGAAATCGCCGAAATCCTCGCCTACCGGCTGCCCCGCGTGGGCGGCAAGTTCATCCAGATGGAAGACGAAATCGCCAGCATCTCCGCCGTCATCGGAGCCTCCCTCGGAGGGCTCAAGGCGATGACGGCCACAAGCGGCCCCGGGTTTTCCCTGATGCAGGAGAGCATCGGCTTTGCGGCTATGGCCGAGATCCCCTGCGTGATCGTGGACGTCCAGCGCGTCGGTCCTTCGACCGGCCTTCCCACCCAGCCGGCACAAGGCGACGTGATGCAAGCTCGCTGGGGCACACACGGCGATCACCCGATCATTGCCCTTGCCCCGTCTACGGTCCGGGAGTGCTTCGACCTCACCGTACGCGCCTTCAACCTCTCCGAACGGTACCGTACTCCGGTCATCCTGCTGATGGATGCCGATGTAGCTCATCTCCGCGAGAAGGTAGAACTGCCAGCGCCTGGCACCTACGAGGTGGTCGAGCGGCTGCGTCCAGGCGTGCCCCCGGAGTGGTATTCGCCCTACAGCGAAGCCGAAGGCCCCGTCCCTCCGCTGGCCTCGTTCGGCGAGGGGTACCGCTTCCATGTCACGGGGCTTTTCCACGATATCAACGGCTTTCCCACGGCCCGGCTGGACGAGATTAACCCGGCGCTCGAGCGCATGTTCGCCAAGATCGACCTGCATCTGAACGAGATCCTGCAGTGGGAAGAATATGCCCTGGAAGACGCGGAGACGGCCGTCATCGCCTACGGGAGCGTGGCCCGCGCCGCCCTCCACGCGGTCAAGGAAGCACGTGCTCGGGGAATGCGCGTCGGCCTCCTGAAGCTGCTGACCCTCTGGCCGTTTCCCAGCGCACCTGTGTCCCAGATAGCCGAGCAGTGCCGGACCATCGTGGTGCCGGAGTTGAACCTGGGGCAAATGGCCCTCGAGGTAGAGCGTGTGGTGTGCAGCCGGGCGCGCATCCGCCGTGTGAACCGTGCGGACGGTGAGGTGATTGCCCCCGCGCAGATCCTTTCCGCGCTGCGGGAGGAGTAAGAGCTATGGAACACCACGTCCTTTCCGATGTGGAACGACGCTATCTGCGCACCAGCAAGAAATTCCCGACGGTGTGGTGTGCGGGCTGCGGCCTCGGGATCATCATGGGCGGCATCATTCGCGCGATCGACAGCTTGAAGCTGGACAACGACGAGGTTGCGATGGTCTCCGGCATCGGCTGTACGGGGCGGATGCCGGTTTACCTGGACTTTAACACCCTCCACACGACGCACGGCCGGGCCCTGGCCTTCGCGACCGGCCTGAAGATGGCCAAGCCCAACCTGAAGGTGATCGTCGTGATGGGGGATGGCGACGCCCTGGCGATCGGAGGCAACCACTTCATCCACGCCTGCCGGCGGAACATCGACCTCACGGCGATCGTGGTGAACAACCTGACCTACGGCATGACCGGCGGTCAGTACTCGCCCACTACCCCACAGTGGGACCTCGCGACCACGGCACCCTATGGCAACCTGGACCAACCGTTCAACGTCGCCGATCTGGCCCGGAGTGCCGGAGCAAGCTTTGTCGCCCGCACTTCGGCTTTCCATACCACCGAACTGCCCCGGCTGGTCGCGCAAGGGATCCAGAAGAAGGGCTTTGCCGTCATCGAGGTGATCAGCCACTGTCACACGAACTATGGCAAACTGAACCGCAAAGGGGGCGCCGTAGAGATGCTGCAATGGCAGCGGGACAACGTCATTCCACTCGCCCGGTACGAGAAGATGTCCCCCGAGGAGCGACAGGGCAAGATCCCGCGCGGCGTGTTGTTCGAGAAGGACGCACCCGAATACGTTACCGAGTATGAGAAGGTGATCGCCCGCGCGATGCGAGAGGCAGCTGTGGAGGAGGCATCATGAATGCCCCGGAGGCTCTCACACCCTGGCGCTACGAACTGCGCCTTTCCGGCCTGGGAGGGCAGGGGCTGATCCTGGCCGGCCGGTTGCTCGCCGAGGCAGCCGCGATCTACGACGACCTCTACGCAACCCAGACGCAGTCGTACGGCCCGGAGTCGCGCGGCGGCGATAGCCGCTCCGACGTCGTCATCAGCAACGTCCCGATCGATTACCCCCACGTGATCCAGGCCGACCTGCTCCTGGCGATGAGCCAGATGGCATGCGACCGCAACTACTATGCCCTGAAGCGCGACGGCATCCTCATCGTGGATGCCGAGCAGGTGCGACACGTGCCCACCAACCGCGCCTTCGTCGTGCCCATCGGCCGCCTGGCCCGCGAAGAGGTGGGCAAGGGAGTCGTCGCGAACGTCGTTGCCCTCGGGATCATCGTGGCGCTCTCCGGTGTGGTCTCGCGCCGTGCGATTACGGCGGCTGTTCTGGCCGGTACACCGAAGGGAACCGAAGCACTGAACCGCGCCGCGCTCGAGGTGGGTTTCCGGGTAGGCGACGAACTGCGAACGTCCCGGCTCGCTCAACAGAAGGCAGAGTGAGGAGGAGGCGACGATGTACCCCGTAGCGATCGACCACGTCGGAATCGCCGTACAGGACCTGGAACGGGCGATCCAGACCTACACGCAGCTCCTCGGACAGCCCGCGCAGCGGGAGAGTTTGCCGGAGCGACACCTGGAGATCGCCTTCTTTCCGCTGGGGGAGAGCCGCGTCGAACTGGTCGCACCCACCTCCCCGGATTCGCCGATCAGCAACTTCCTCCAGAAGCGCGGGGACGGTCTCCACCATATTGCCTACCGTGTCGACGACATCGAAGCCGCGCTCGCCCACGCGCGCTCCCAGGGGTGGCAGTTGATCGACGAGCAGCCACGCCCGGGACCGCGTGGCGCGCTTGTCGCCTTCGTGCACCCGTCCTGCCTGAATGGTGTGCTGAGCGAGTTCGTCGCCTACCCAGAGCGATGATCGAGCTGGATCTCGCGGAACTGGACTACGCAAGCTTCTGGAACAGGGTGTTCTCCGCCGCTGACCCCAGCTGGCGCCGCATTCCTGCGGGCGACCGGGCGAACCGCATCGTGGACCTGCTGCTTGCCCACCGGGCCCGGACGGTTCTCGATCTGGGCTGCGCGATCGGTCGGCTCAGCATGCGGATCGCGGCGGCTGGCATCGAGGTGTACGGGGTAGACATTTCCCAGAAGGCGATCGAGTTCGCGCAGGCCTGGGCCCGCGACGAAGAGATGCCAAACGTGCACTTCCAGGTCGGCTCCGCGGCAAACCTTCTGTTCCCCGACGCGACCTTTGACGCGGTGGTCGCCAATGCTGTGTTCGACCATATGCCCCTGTCGGAGGCACGCCGTGCCGTACGCGAGGCCTGGGCCGTGCTCAAGCCCGGCGGTCTGCTCATCGCCTCCTTCGACGATCCGCAGGGGAAAGAAGGACATCCGTACCATCGCTTCGGGGACGGAACCCGCCTGTACATCCGCGGTCCCTACCGGGGACTGGTATGGAGGCCCTACAGCGAGACAGAAATCCGCAAGCTCCTTGCCGCCTTTGCCCTTCAAGAGCTCCGGCAGGAGCAGGATGGCAGCACAGTGGCAATCGCCTACAAGCGAGCACAAACGGCGACCGGAGAAAATGTCCTTGGAAGAGAACCTCACCGAACTCCGCAGACGGTTGCAGGAGATTCTTGACCTGCAAGGGGCGGCTGCTGTCCTCCGATGGGACCAGGCGACCTATATGCCGCCTGGAGGCGCAGCCAGCAGAGCGCGCCAGATCGCGACTCTCGAGCAGCTCGCGCACGAGAAACTCACGGATCCACAGCTCGGCCTGCTTCTCGAGGATCTCCGGCCGGTCGAGGAGTCCCTTCCCTACGATTCCGATGAAGCATCTCTCATCCGTGTGACCCGTCGCCTCTACGAACACGCCGCACGCGTGCCTGCCGGGTTCGTAGCGGAACTCGCTCGCCACAGGGCGCAAACATACGACGCCTGGTCCCGCGCACGACCGGCGAACGATTTTTCCCTCGTCCAGCCGCTTCTGGAACGTACCCTCGAGCTGAGCCGCCAGCTGGCCGGCTTTTTCCCGGGGTACGAACACATCGCCGACCCCCTGATCGATTATGTCTCCGAGCCTGGGCTGAAGGTCTCGACCGTACGGCCGCTCTTTGCCGCGCTCCGGCGCGAGCTCGTGCCGCTCGTGCGGGCGATCGCCGACCGCCCGGCTCCAGACGATAGATGTCTGCACCAGTACTTTCCCCCGTCGCAGCAGCTCGCCTTCGCTCTTGAGGTAGCCCAGGGGATCGGCTACGACCTCCAGCGCGGCCGGCAAGACCTCACGCCCCATCCGTTCACCACCACCCTGGGGCTGGGGGACGTGCGCATCACCACGCGCGTGCGCGAAGACGACCTGAGCGAAGCGCTTTTCAGTACCATCCACGAGGCAGGCCACGCTCTTTACGAGCAGGGGATCGACCCTGCCTTCGAGGGCACCCCGCTCGCAGTGGTATTCTCCTCCGGGCTACACGAGAGCCAGTCGCGGCTCTGGGAGAACCTTGTTGGCCGTAGCCTCCCCTTCTGGAGCTTTTTCTACCCGCGGCTGCAGCAGTACTTCCCCGAGCAACTGGGGGACGTCCCGCTGGACGTGTTCTACCGGGCCATCAACCGGGTGAAGCCATCGCTCATCCGCACGGACGCCGACGAGGTGACGTACAACCTCCATGTGATCCTGCGCTTCGACCTGGAGCTCGAATTGCTCGAGGGGAAGCTCTCCGTCCGCGACCTGCCTGAAGCGTGGCGTGAACGGTACCGCACCGACCTGGGCGTGGTACCGCCGGACGACCGCGATGGCGTACTCCAGGACTCGCACTGGTTCGAAGGCATTATCGGAGGCGCTTTCCAGGGCTATACGATCGGGAACGTGCTTGCGGCGCAGATCTTCGAGGCGGTGTGCCGCGAGCACCCGGACCTTCCGGAGCGATTCGCCCGTGGGGACTTTGCCACGCTTCTCCACTGGCTCCGGGAGCGCCTCTACCGCCACGGCGGCAAATTCACGCTGAGCGAAATGGTGGAGCGCGTCACCGGCCGGCCTCTCGAGATCGGGCCGTACGTCGCGTATCTCCGTGCCAAGTACGGAGAGCTGTACGGGCTACAGTAGCCGACCGCTATGCACGCGCGGGGCGGAAATCGCGCAGCTGCAGTTCCAGCCGCTCTTCCCCTGTCCAGCTGCTGGCGCTCAGGGTACAGGCCAGGTCCAGGTAACAGCCCGGCGTGCATTCGGCGATGCGGGGTCCCAGCCTGAACCCGATCGCATCGCACGCAAGCCTCCCATCGCTCAACGTGAGGCGCAGGTGCTCCCCTTCCGTGCCGACCTGTCGCGCCCGCACGACCTTGACCCGCGGGCAGAGGAAAACCGGGTGGGGGTTCTGTACCCCGTAGGGGGCGATGCGCTCCAGCACGCGCAGCAGATCCCAGTTCAGCTCGCCCAGGGACGCTTCTGCCTCCAGGGCCAGGACGGGCGTCAGCGACACGGTGTCCAGTTGCTCCCGGGCAAGCGCTTGAAGCCGCGTTTCCAGCGCCTCCAGATGTGCGGTGGGCAGGGTAAAGCCGGCCGCAACCCGATGGCCACCGAAGCGCTCAAGGAGATCGGAGCATTCCCGCAGCGCTTCGGTGATGTGAAACGCCGGGATGCTCCGCGCGGAACCGCGGGAAACCCCCTCGCCGATTTCCGCAAGCAGTGTCGGCCGGTGGAATTCCTCCACGATCTTGGCCGCCACGAGGCCCGCGATCGCGATATGGAAATCTGGATCCGCCAAGAAGATCAGCGGTACATCGTCCGGAAGGGAGAGGACACGCTCCCTGGCCCGTTCGAGCGCGCGCATCGTCATCTCCTGGCGCTCGCGGTTCAGGGCATCCAATTCTGAGGCCAGCACTGCGGCTTCTTCCGGGCTTTCGGAGAGGAGCAAGCGGTAGGCCAGCACCGCGTGCTTCAGCCGGCCAGCAGCATTCAGGCGAGGCCCGAGCACAAACGAAATGGTACCGGTGTTTACACGTTCCTGCCGCACGCCGGAAGCGGCCATCAGCGCGCGGAGGCCTGGGCGCTCCGTCCGACGGAGCGTTTCCAACCCCAGCGCAACCAGGATGCGGTTCTCGCCCACCAGGGGAGAAACATCCGCAACGGTCCCCAGAGCGACCAGGTCCAGCAGCTCTCGAGCCCGCATGCCGTTGCGCGTTACGCCTGCCCTCACCAGGCCGCGCACCAGGGTAAACGCGATCCCGACACCCGCAAGGCCTTTGAAGGGGTATCCACAGCCCGGCTGGGAGGGGTTCAGCACCGCGTGTGCCGGCGGAAGCACCGGCGGCGGGTGATGGTGATCCGTGACGACAACATCGACCCCCAGGGCTTGCGCCCGCGCAACTTCTTCGGCATTGGAAATCCCGCAATCTACGGTGATCAACACTCGCGTGCCCGCTGCCGCGAGCCGCTCGACTGCTTCCCGGTTCAGCCCGTAGCCTTCCTCGATGCGGTGAGGGATGTAAGCTTCCACTTTCCCGCCCATGCGGCGAAGCGATTGCACGAGCAGCGCCACGCCAGTGACACCGTCCGCGTCGAAATCGCCGAACACCACGATCGGCTCCTGTGCAGCAAGGGCACGGGAGATCCGTCGCGTCGCTTCCTCCATACCCTTCATCGCGAACGGATCGGCGAGCTGGTGGTAATCCGGCGAAAGAAAAGCCTCCGCTTCCTGGGGCTCCTGCACACCGCGGTTCCAGAGGACCTGCGCCGCAAGCGGCGGCAACGGGAAGCGCCGCAACACCTCTGCCGGAGCGGGCGACAGGAGGCGCCACACAGGTACTGCAGGTCGCATCTTCTCCTCCTTCCGTTCGTTTGTCGCGATGGCGGCGATAGTATACCCTCAAAGTGAGCGGGGCGCAACCTTGGGGGCCGGCGAATTGGGGCGGAGTCTTGAGTTGCGACACGGCATCCTCATCTCGCCCCTGGCCCTTCGCGTTGGCAGTTCTGAGCCCCTGCAGGCCACCGCTGGGCAGCGAAGAGAAGGCCGAAATAGGGATCCGGGACGGGCCGTAAAGCTGCCCGCCCCAGCTCCCGTCCGAACATCCAAGAGGGGAGATTTGCCTCACCCCGGTCGCCATGGTACAATAGTTTATATCACGGCACTCACTGCATCGGGAGGCTCGATATGACGCGACGCGTGGTGGTCACCGGGATGGGCGTTATCAGCCCTCTCGGACTGGATGTCCCGACGTTTTGGGACAACCTGTGTCGGGGACGTTCGGGGGTCGGCCCGATCACACTCTTCGATGCCACGGGGTACGAGACCCGTATCGCGGCAGAGGTGAAGGGATTCGACCCGCTGAACTATATGGACCGCAAGGAGGCCCGAAGGAACGACCGCTTTGTGCAGTTCGCTCTGGCCGCCACGCACGAGGCGGTGCGTCAGGCGGGCTTGAAGTTCGACGATGTCGACGCGGACCGGGTAGGTGTCATCGTCGGTTCCGGAATCGGAGGGTTCACGACGCTCTTCCAGCAGTTTGAGGTCCTGCAGCAGAAGGGCCCCCGTGCTGTAAGTCCATTCCTGGTGCCCATGATGATCAGTGACATGGCCGCCGGCCAGATCGCGATCGTGTACGGCGCCAAGGGCATCAACTACTGCCCGGTCTCCGCCTGTGCGAGCTCCGCCCACGCGATCGGGGAAGCGTTCGAAGCGATCCGGCGTGGCGCGGCGGACGTGGTCATCACAGGGGGCAGCGAGGCTGCCGTGGTACCGATGGCGATCGCCGCCTTCAACGCCGCTCGTGCCCTTTCGACCCGAAACGAGGAACCGGAGCGCGCAAGCCGCCCCTTCGATGCGCTGCGGGACGGCTTCGTGATGGGCGAGGGCGGCGCGATCCTGATCCTCGAAGCGCTGGAACACGCTGTGCGGCGCGACGCGCCCATCCTTGCCGAGGTGCTCGGCTACGGGGCTACGGCCGACGCCAACCATATCACCGCCCCTGCGCCCGGCGGGGAGGGCGCGGCCCGCTCTATGCGACTTGCGCTCGCGCAGGCCGGACTGGCGCCCGAAGAGGTAGACTACCTGAACGCGCACGGCACCTCGACCCCGCTGAACGACGTGGCGGAAACGCAAGCGATCAAGGCGGTCTTTGGTGAACACGCCTACCGGCTGGCGATCAGTTCCACAAAGTCCATGGTGGGACACCTGCTCGGGGCGGCGGGTGCGATCGAAGCGATCGCCTGCATCCAGACGATCCTGACCGGCATCATCCATCCGACGATCAACTACGAGGTGCCCGATCCGGAATGCGACCTCGACTATGTGCCCAACGTCGCCCGCCGGGCCGACGTGCGGATTGCCTTGACCAACTCGCTCGGGTTCGGCGGCCACAACGTGAGCCTGGTGTTCGCCCGCTACGAGGAGTAGAGGGGGCAATGGAACAGGACCTTCACGCCCTGGAGCGTGCTTTGCGCACGAGCTTCCGGGACCGTTCCCTGCTCTTTCAGGCGCTGGTGCACCGTTCGTATCTCAACGAAAACCCGGAGAGCCACCTGGATTCGAACGAGCGGCTGGAGTTCCTCGGGGACGCGGTGCTGGACATGGTCACTGCGGAGTATGTCTTTCGGCGCTACCCGGAGAAGGGCGAAGGCGAAATGACGCTGCTCCGCTCCGCTCTGGTACGCACCGACACGCTGGCCCGTTTCGCCAGAGAGCTGGGGCTGGGCTCGTTCCTGGTGCTGGGCCGGGGCGAGGAGGCGGACGGAGGCCGGGAACGTCCCAGCATCCTCGCGGGCGCGTTCGAGGCGCTCGTCGGTGCCATCTACCTGGACGCAGGGCTCGAAGCGGTACGGTCGTTCGTCGGGCCTTTGCTCGAGGCAGAAGCCGAACGGTGGCAGGGGCGGCAGCCGCTCGATTTCAAGAGCGCACTGCAGATCGAGGTGCAGGGACGATACAACCGCACGCCGGAATATCGCACCGTGGCCTCCTGGGGTCCGGACCATGCGCGCAGGTTCCGTGTCGAGGTGTGGGTGGGAAACGAAGTCCTGGGCGTGGGGGAAGGCCCGAGCAAACAGGCCGCGCAGCAAGAAGCTGCCCGCCGCGCTCTCGAGGGATTGCGGAGCCCGAAGGAATGAAGGTCGCGCTCTCTACGATGTGGTGGGAACGGGACGGCGCTTCGCTGGAGGGGCTCGCTCGGCGTACACGCGAGCTCGGCTTTGGCTACGTGGAGCTCGGATACCGCCTGACCGAGGACGCGCTTCCCGCGCTGGATCGAGCGATAGCGGCAACCGGCCTCGCGGTGAGCAGTGTGCATGCCCCTTTCCCCGGGCCTCCCGGACCCCATCCCCTGAGGCAGGCAGATCTGGCCGCGTCGGACCCGGAAGCCCGCCGACACGCAGAGGCCCTGGTGGCTCGTTCGCTTCAAGAGGCCGCTGCAAGAGGAGCACAGGTCGTGGTGCTTCACGCGGGGAACATCGAGCCGCTGGGCGTGCTCGAGAAAGAGCTGGACACCCTTTTCGAGGCCGGACAGGCAATCTCCCCGGCGTACGCTCGCTTGCGGGAGGAGCTCGTGCAGCGGAGGGAAGCTCTCGCCCCGCGCCATCTGGAATGGGTGCGGGAAGCCCTGACGCGGCTGACGACACAGGCCCAAGCCCTCGGGGTACAGATCGCGCTGGAGAACCGGGCCCATTTCCGCGATATACCGTCTTTCACGGAGATGGGGGATTTCCTGCAGGATTTCGGCCCCGCTGTAGGGTACTGGCACGATGCCGGGCATGCTTTCCGTCTGGAAGCGATGGGCTTCTGGACGCAAGAAGCGTGGCTGCGTGCCTACGGCGGGCGTCTTCTGGGTATCCACCTGCACGATTGCGTGGGGCTAAACGACCACCGGCCACCGGGAAATGGCGCCGTGCCATTTGGCCGCTTGGCGCCACTTTTTCCAGAGGGCGCGTGGCGGGTGATCGAGGTGGACTCGGCCTATGAGGAGCCGGCGCTGGCAGACGGGCTGCGCTACCTGGGTTCCCTGGGGGTGCTTGGATGAAGGTGATCGTGCAGATCCCGGTCTACAACGAGGAGGAGACGATCGGTACCGTGCTCGATGCGATTCCGCGTCAGATCCCCGGCGTTGACCGCGTGGAAACGTTGATCATCGACGACGGATCCACGGACCGAAGCGTCGAGGTAGCCCTGGAGCACGGGGTGGACCACGTGGTGCGGCACATCGGCAATAAGGGTCTCGCAGTCGCCTTTCAAACCGGGCTGGACGCGTGCCTTCGTCTGGGGGCCGATATCATCGTGAACACCGACGGAGATAACCAGTACCCAGGAGAGGCCATCCCGGAGCTCATCCGTCCGATCCTGGAAGGCAGGGCCGACATTGTGATCGGCGATCGACGTCCCCTGCAGGTGCGGCACTTCTCGCCCGCGAAGCGTTTCCTGCAAGCGCTGGGCACCTGGGTGGTGCGTGTAACGTCCGGCACCGAGGTACGCGATGCGCCGAGCGGCTTTCGGGCATACTCGAAGGAGGCCGCACTGCGGCTGAACGTGATCAGCCACTACTCGTACACGGTCGAAACGCTGATCCAGGCCGGCAAGAAGGCGCTGGTCATTGCCCACGTCCCCGTCGAGGTACACGAGGTGCGACGCAAATCGCGCCTGATGAAGGGGATGTGGCACTTTGTCAAGCGCCAGGGGGCGACCATCCTCCGCACCTATGCCCTCTATGAGCCGTTACGAACGTTCTTTTACCTGGCGCTCCCGTTCGGACTGGCCGGGGCTGTGCTTCTCGGCCGCTTCCTCATCTTCTACCTGCAGAACCCCGGGGCGGCGCAAGGGCGTTACCTGCAGTCGGTGATCATCGGTGGGTTCTTTCTGCTGATCGGGTTCCTGGTTTTCCTTTTCGGAGTGCTCTCCGATATGGTTGCCGGAACTCGCCGGCTCATCGAGGAGGCGCTGTACCACATCCGGCGGCTCGAACTCGAACGAGGGGAAGTCCCGCAACGGCGCTCTGAGGAAACGGCACAATCGTCCCATCCGGTCGCCTCGGAAGCCAGTTCCTCTGCGGAATCTGTCGGGGGGACACAGGAAGTTCTTGAGGCAAACGAGCCACCGCGCGAAGACGGCGAGCTGGCCGGCCTGGCGCAGATCGCCATCGGCCTGGCACGGCTGGCCGCGGCGCGCGGCGATTACCAGCAGGCGGCAGCGCGCCTGCAGCCGGCGATCGACTATGCCCGACGCAGAGGTGACTCCACCGTAGAAGCCCTGATCGCCGAGCAAGAAGAGTGGCGCCGGAAAGCCACCCAGCAAGACAGGTAGAGGTAGCCTTGCTCCGCCCCTGCTGTACCCGCGTGCTTCCTGCACGTGGAGTGTTCCCCCGGGTTGGTTTCCTTCGTCGGCATCCCAGCACTGTGAAGAAAATGTGGTAAAATGAAAAGGTCAGCGTGGCGCTGCCCGGAAATGCGTCACAGGAGGACATCCCATGGGCATCAAGGAATATGGACTGGTACAGGTCGATGCTTACCGCTGGGATATCCCCCGAAGCGGGGACATGCGGGTTCCTGCACGCATCTACGCGGACCAACAGTTGATCGAGCAAATCGTGCAGGACCGTAGCCCGGAGCAGGCGCGGAACGTCGCCTGCATGCCCGGGATCGTCGGCCGATCGCTCGCGATGCCCGATATGCACTGGGGCTACGGGTTCCCTATCGGCGGAGTTGCCGCTTTCGATCCGGAGGAAGACGGTGTGGTTTCCCCGGGAGGAGTGGGCTACGACATCAACTGCGGGATCCGCGTCGTGCGTACGAACCTGACGCTCTCGGACATCCAACCGAAGATTCGGGAACTCGTGGCGGCGCTCCATCGGGATGTGCCGGCCGGTGTAGGCTCGCGGGGCGATATCCTTTCGGACCTGTCACGTGCCGAGGGAGCGCTCGTCCGGGGTGCCCAGTGGGCCGTCGAGCACGGCTACGGTTGGCCGCAGGACGTAGAGCACTGCGAGGAGCGGGGTGCGCTTCCGGGAGCAGACGTAGGGATCGCACGTCGCTACAGCCCGCGTGCCTTCGAGCGTGGCCGGAACCAGTTGGGTACGCTGGGCTCGGGCAACCACTTCCTGGAAATCAGCGTGGTAGATGAGGTATTCGACCCGGAAGTGGCGCGGGTTTTCGGGCTGTACAAGGACCAGATCGTGCTGCAGATCCATTCCGGCTCGCGAGGTTTCGGCCACCAGATCTGCGATGACTTCCTGAAAGTGATGGGTGAGGCGACGAGGAAATACGGCATCTCCCTGCCCGATCGCCAGCTGGCCTGCGCGCCGGTACGCTCTCCCGAAGGACAGGCTTACCTGGCCGCAATGGCGTGCGCGGCAAACTATGCCTGGGCGAACCGCCAGTGTTTGACGCACCTGGCTCGGCAGGCGTTTGCCCACGCGCTGAAGACAACCCCTCAAGCACTGGACATGCAGCTCGTCTACGACGTGGCACACAACATCGCCAAGATGGAGAAGCATCGAGTGAACGGCAAGGAGCGGCTGCTTTGTGTGCACCGCAAGGGGGCAACGCGCGCGTTTCCGGCCGGCCGGCCCGAGATCCCCGAGGACTACCGGTCCGTCGGCCAGCCCGTGCTCGTCCCGGGGGACATGGGACGCGCCTCCTACATCCTCGTCGGCCTTCCGCTGGCTCTGGAAGAGACCTGGGGAAGCAGCTGCCACGGTGCCGGCCGTGTGCTCAGCCGGGCTGCAGCCATCAAGCGTGGCCAGGGACGCAACATCCGTCGGGAACTGGAGGCCAAGGGAATCATCGTGATGTCCACGGAGCGCGACATCCTGGCCGAAGAGATGCCAGAGGCCTACAAGGACGTGAGCAACGTCGTGGACGTCATGCACGGGGCGGGGCTCTGCCGCAAGGTCGTACGCCTGCGCCCGCTGGGCGTGGTCAAGGGATAGCAGCCGTTCGCCCAGTGGCGGGAGGAGCGGAATGGAACGTGGAGGGGAAAGCGGGGAACCAAGCCAGGGACGACCGATCGTCGCTACGCTGGAGGAGCGGGCCTTCCTGGTCGGAATCGAACTGCAGGACAGCCGCGGAACCTCGTGGCGTGCCGAGGATTCCCTGGAGGAGCTTGTCCAGCTGGCCCGGACGGCGGGGGTGGAAGTGGTCGGGCAGACGTTTCAGCGACTGGCCCGACCGCACCCGGGGACATTCCTGGGGCGTGGCAAGGTGGAAGAAATTGGCCGGTTGAAAGAAACGCTGGGCTTTAACCTGGTCATCCTGGACCACGAGGTGACCGCAGGACAGGCATCCAACCTGGAAGAAGCGTGGGACGTGCGGGTCGTCGACCGTACCGGTCTGATCCTGGACATCTTTGCCCGGCACGCGCACACCGCGGAGGGGCGGCTGCAGGTAGAGCTGGCGCAGTACGAGTACCTGCTTCCCCGGCTACGTGGGCGGTGGACGCACCTCTCGCGGCAAGGCGTCGGTGGAGTGGGCCTTCGCGGCCCGGGCGAGACCCAGCTCGAGACGGACCGCCGGCATATCCGGGAGCGGATCCGCACCCTGAAGCGGCGCCTGCAGGAGGTGCACACGCACCGCGAACTGTACCGCGCCCGGCGCAAGCGTGCCGGCATCCCGGTCGTGTCGCTGGTCGGCTACACGAACGCAGGAAAGTCGACATTGCTGAACGCATTGTGCGGCGCGAACGTGCTGGTCCAGGACCAGCTGTTCGCAACGCTGGACCCGACGACCCGCCGTTTTTCCCTCCCGAGCGGACGAGAGGCCCTGCTCACCGACACCGTAGGCTTCATCCAGCGGCTCCCGACGACGCTGGTCGCCGCTTTCCGTGCGACGCTGGAAGAGATCGCGGAAGCCGATCTTCTGATCCACGTGCTGGACATCAGTCACCCCAACGCCCAGGAGCAGGCCGAGACGGTCCAGCGGGTGCTCTGTGAACTCGGTGCCGACCGGATCCCCTGCATCACCGCGTTGAACAAGGTGGACCGCATCGCCCCCACGCTCGACGCCGAAGAGGTTTCCCGGATGGCGGTAGAACTGGGCATGCCCGCAGATTATGTCACCATTTCGGCCCGCTACGGCTGGGGGCTGGATCGGTTGCTCCAGTGCATCGAGGAACGCCTGGCCACGGACAGTGTTCCTCTGGAGGTCACGGTACCGTATACGCACCAGGAACTCGTGGCTCTTTTCCGCGAGCGTGGGCAGGTAGCGGAAGAGGAGTATCGCCCTGAAGGGGTCTACTTGCGGGGCAAGTTACCGCGACGCTTCCTCCATGCGTACGCTGGCCTGGCGGCGAAGGCAGGCTCTTCTTGACGCCCGGCGGGCGAAAACCTATAATGGTGCTGTAGATTACCGCAACCAGTGCCGCATTTGGGATATCTTGCGGCGTGCAGCGGGAAATCTCCTGCTGCAGGAGATCGACTATGTTGCGATTCGATCGGTTAACAGAACATGCGCAGGAAGTCCTGCAACTGGCGCAGGACCTGATGCAACAGTTCCAGCACAGCCAGCTGGATGTTGAGCACCTGTTCCTTGCGCTGTTGCGCCAGGAGGAAGGGGTTCCCCGTGCCGTGCTGGGAAAGCTCGGCGTACCGGTGTCGGAACTGGACGATCGGCTGGAGATGGAACTCGCGGGGTTGCCCCGCAGCTTCCGGCCGCCCCTGTACGGAACGCCCGGACAGGTCTATCTGACCCCGCGAGCCAAGTGGGTCTTCGACCAGGCGCAACGGGAAGCACAGCTCTTGAAGGACGAGTACGTCGGTACGGATCACCTCCTCCTTGCGATCGCCTCGGAGCGGGATTCTCCCTCCGCGCGCTTGCTGCGGGAGCACGGGGTCACACGCGATCTGCTCTATCAAGCGATTATGGACCTTCGCAAGGGCCAGCGGGTGACAGATCCCCGCGCGGAAAGCAAGTACCGCATCCTGGAGCGCTACAGCCACGATCTGACCGAGATGGCGCGCCAGGGCCGGTTGGATCCGGTGATCGGCCGGGATGCAGAGATCCGGCGCGTAATCCAGATCCTTGCCCGGCGCACGAAGAACAATCCGGTAATCATCGGCGAAACCGGGGTAGGCAAGACTGCGATCGCGGAAGGCCTGGCTCAGAAGATCGTTGCGGGCGACGTTCCGGAGCCACTCCGGAACAAGCGTATCCTGGCCCTGGACCTGGCCGCGTTGGTGGCTGGGTCCAAATTCCGCGGGGAGTTCGAGGAACGCCTGAAAGCAGTGTTGGACGAAGTCCGGAACGCGCAGGGCGAGATCATCCTGTTCATCGACGAACTCCACACTGTGGTTGGCGCCGGGGCAGCCTCCGGAGCGATCGACGCTTCCAACATGCTGAAGCCCGCCCTTTCCCGGGGCGAGCTGCAGTGCATCGGCGCGACCACGGTGGACGACTACCGACGCTACATCGAAAAGGACTCGGCGCTGGAGCGGCGCTTCTCCCCGGTCTATATCGAAGAGCCTTCCGTGGAGCAGACGGTAGAGATGCTGCGCGGTCTGCGCAGCCGCTACGAGGAGCACCACGGGCTGCGGATCTCCGATGAGGCCCTCGAGGCTGCTGCCCGCCTTGCTGCCCGCTATATCAGCGAGCGGCACCTCCCGGATAAGGCGATCGACCTTGTGGACGAGGCGGCCGCGAAGCTGCGCATCGACATCTACAGCATGCCTCCAGAGCTGAAAGCCATGGAGGAGGAGCTGCGCCGGCTGGCCCAGGAAGAGGAAGAGGCGGCGTTGCGGCAGGACTACGAAGCGGCTGCCTACGCCCGCTCCCGGCACCTGGCACTGGAGCAGGAGCTGCGGGAAAAGCGGGAGCGGTGGCTGCAGGAGGCCGGCCTGGATGAGGTGGTGGACGCCGAGGACATTGCCGAGGTCGTCGCATCCTGGACGGGCATCCCTGTGAGCCGCATGCTCGAGGGAGAGAAAGAAAAGCTTCTGGAGATGGAGGCCCGACTGCACCAGCGTGTCGTGGGCCAAGAGGAAGCGGTCGCGGCGATCTCGGACGCGATCCGCCGCGCCCGCGCCGGGCTGAAGGACCCAAGGCGGCCCATCGGCTCCTTCATCTTCCTCGGCCCTACCGGGGTGGGAAAAACGGAGCTCGCAAAAGCCCTTGCCGAGTTCCTCTTCGACGACGAAAACGCCATGACGCGCATCGACATGAGCGAATACCAGGAAAAGCACACCGTCTCGCGAATGATCGGCGCACCCCCGGGGTATGTAGGGTATGAGGAGGGTGGCCAGCTCACGGAGGCCGTCCGGCGGCGGCCGTATCAGGTCATCCTGTTCGATGAAGTGGAAAAGGCGCATCCGGAAGTCTTTAACACGCTGCTGCAGGTGCTGGACGACGGCCGGCTCACGGATGGCCAGGGGCACACGGTCGACTTTCGGAACACCGTGATCATTATGACCTCCAACGTGGGCACGGAGCACATCCGGGCTTCTTCGGGCATCGGCTTTTCAGCCGCGCGGCGTGAGGCGAACATCCTGGACGAAGCTGAGATGCGGAGGAAGGTAGAGGAAGCCCTCAAGGCAACCTTCCGGCCCGAATTCCTGAACCGCATCGACGAGGTGATCATCTTCCATTCCCTCACCCTCGAGGAGCTCCTGCAGATCGTCGACCTGCAGATGCGGGATGTGGGCAAACGTCTGGCCGAGCAGGGGGTACAGGTCGAGCTCACGCCCGCTGCGAAAGAGCTTCTGGTGCGTGAGGGATACAACCCCGTCTATGGAGCGCGCCCGCTGCGTCGCACCATCCAGCGCCTCGTCGAGACCCCGCTTTCCCGGAGCCTGTTGAAAGGGGAGTTCCGCCCCGGCGACACCATCGTTGTCGACGCCGAGGAAGGGAGGATCGTCTTCCGATGCCAGGGACCGTGCCCGGCTGCGGAGACTGTCCCGGTCGTGGAGAGGGTCGTCCCGGAATAGGAACAAGCGCAGGGCGCCCTGCCCAAGGCAGGGCGCCCTGTCCTGTGTACGTTCAAACGAGCGATTCGTGGCCCTGGTCCCTTCGATCGCGCAGGTTATGGAGCAGCTGAGCGCGCACGATTTCCCGCTGGCGCCGTGCGCGGCGTTCCTCTGGCGACTGCTTCAACACCATTTGCACGGTCTTGACGAGCGCAAGCGGGCTGAACGGCTTGGTGATGTACTCGTCCGCCCCCAATTCCCACCCGCGGATGATATCTGCGTCGCCGGTGCGTGCAGTGAGCACGACCACAGGGATGTCCCGCAGTTCGTCGTCCTGCCGTACCCTCTGTAATACCTGCCATCCGTCCATATGCGGCATCATGATGTCGAGGATGATCAGATCGGGCTTCTTTTCCTTCACCTGCTGAAGGGCCTGAAGGCCGTCCATCGCGGTGATCACCTGAAAGTTTTCCAGGCGCAGGTTGGCCTCGATCAACTTCACGATGGCCCGTTCGTCATCTACCACCAACACAGTGCCCATCGCTTCACTCCGTGTTGTTCGGTTCGTTATGGTTCGGCGACCGGTCGAGCAGGTCGTCGATACAGGCAACAAGGCGCCTCAGCGAGAACGGCTTCAGGAGGAAGGCATCCGCGTGAGCCTGAAACGCGCGTTCCTCGTCCTCCGGATCGGTCGACAAGAGCAGGATCGGGCGATAGCGCAGGCTATCCATCGCTCGAAGTTCGCGGCAAAGCGACCACACGGACATACCCTGCTGGAACGCATCGAGCACCACGATGCCAGGAGAGGAACGCCGACAGGCTTCCAGCAATTCGTCTCCACGCTCATAAAGGGCGACCGTGTGCCCGTTCTTTTCCATCTCGAGCTGGATCAGTTCCAGCAGGTCTCGCTCCATTCCGCACACCGCGATCGATACCGCGCGCCGGCGGCCGCGGCGCTCCGGCATCACCAGGCGCGGAGGTTGCCGTCCACGCTGATCGACCGCATAGTTGCTGCCCGGAAACCGTTTCGCATACTGCTTCATCTCTGCGGCGGTGCGGCTCACTTCCTCCGGGTCGGTGAATTTGCGCTCGAGGGTCATGACCACCCCGATGGAGATCGTCATCAGGGGAAAACGGTGCGGCACTCCGTGGCGATCGTAGCCGCGGAGATAGCCCCGTTCTCGGTCCGCCGGGTCGTACAGCTCTCCGACGCTCGCGTCGAAACGCTCGATCAAGGCACGGCAAATCGACTCCGCGTGCTCGGGGTGCGTGATGACCGCAAAGTCGTCGCCCCCGATGTGCCCCACGAAATCGCCCGGCACACCCGCTGCATGCACCGTCTCCTCGACGAGGCGTCCGAGAAGGCGAATCGCCTCGTCGCCCCGCAGGAAACCGTACGCGTCGTTGAATGCCTTGAAGTAATCGATATCGACGAGCAGGAACGCGAACGGCTGTTGGCGTTGAATCCGATGGCGCAGCTCTTCCAGCAGCAGCCGGTTGCCTGGAAGGCCCGTCAGAGGGCTGCGCACCTGCATTTCCCTCGAACGCCGCAACAGCGCGTGAATCCGCGCGCGCAATTCTGCGAGCTCGAAAGGCTTGGTCATATAGTCATCCGCCCCGGACTCGAAACCGGTGAGCTTGGCTTCGAGCGTAGTCCGGGAGGTGAGCATCAGGATCGGGACATGGCTCGTGCGGGTATCGTTGCGCAGCTGGCGGCAGACCTCGAATCCGTCCATCTGGGGCATCATCACATCCAGGATTACCAGATCCGGTACATTCTCTTGAGCAACCTGAACGGCGTCGTTGCCTGTCTGGCTCAGGAGGGTGCGGTAGCCGAGGCTTTCCAGATACGTACGCAGCAACTGGAGGATCCGCGGATCGTCGTCCGCAATGAGAATGGTTGCCCGGTGCTCCGCCATGGTTCAGCTCACCAGCTGTTGATATAGCAGGTCCAGACTGAGGTCCGAGCGCACCGTTTCCGTCGACTGCAGGGTAACGGTAGCCGCGGAGACTCCCAACCAGACCGCTTCATCCAGTGAGAATCCGTTCACCAGCCCGTAGATCACCGTGGCCGTAAGTGCATCTGCCGCACCCGTCGGATCCACGATGGGACACCTCAGGGCTGGAACATAGCCGCTGTTCTCCGTGGTCGCATACACGACCCCGCCCCCTCCTAGGCTGATCAGGGCCACCGCAGTGCCAGTGCTGACGAGCCGCCGCGCCGCTGCGGTCGCCTCGCGGCGCGAACGTACAGGTTGCTCGAGCAGCGCCTCGGCTTCCACTTGTCCACAGGTCAACAGGTGGAATTGGCCGATCAGCTCCCGGTACCTGCGCGCCAACTCATAGGAAACAGGATCGAGGCATACTGGAACTCGGTAGTGATGCGCGATCCGGAGTACCGTCTGTGCCGTGGCGACCGGTGTGTTGGCATCGACCACAACCATGCGCGCCGCTCGAAACAGGCGGCGCCGCCGGTAGACGTAGCGCGGGGTCAATTCTGCCGTCGTGGCCGTGTCATCCACTGCGGCCGTAAGGTTCCCTTCCCCATCCACGATCGCTAGATAAGCGCTGGTCCGCTGGTCGCGGCTGAAGAGCACCTGGCTCACGTCCACGCCCGCGGCGCCCGTGTGCTTCACGATCTGCTCCCCGAACGGATCACGCGCCACGACGGCGAGCAGCGTCGTGCGTGTCCCCAATCGCGCGAGGTTCTCGGCGATGTTACGGGCAACCCCGCCAATGCTGATACGTACGCGCCCGGGATTCGAGGTTCCGGGATGCACGGGGCCGGACACGTGCCCCTTGATATCCAGGCACGCTGCGCCGATCACGAGGACTTCGGGCTGCCACGCCTCTTCCATGCGCTCTCCTGTACCCCACGATATACCGATTATAGCACACATAGGCCCCCGGGACAAACGCGGTTGCGCCGAGAGTCGCTATATGCTAGACTACCTTCGGAGGTGCACGATGATCCCGGTCGCGTTGCGACTACGCAACTTCATGTGCTACCGCGAGGGCCTTCCACCCCTCGAATTCGGCGATATCCACCTGGCGTGCCTCTCCGGCCCGAACGGCGCCGGCAAGTCCGCCTTGCTCGACGCGATCACCTGGGCGCTCTGGGGGCGCGCCCGCGGACGCACGGATGACGACCTCATCTCCACCGGGGCGAACGAGATGGAGGTGGAATTCGAATTCCTTCTGGAAGGAACCCCTTACCGGGTCCGCCGGCAGCGAGAACGGGCGCAGAGAGGCGGGGCCGGCGCAGGGAAAAAGTCCGGGCGCACCCGTCTGGAGCTGGAAGCCTTTGGCCCTCTGGGCTGGCGCTCGATCGCCGGGGAAAATGTACCACAGACTGAAAGGCGGATCGTCGATCTCCTGCGTATGGACTATGAAACCTTCGTGAACTCGTCCTTCCTGCTTCAGGGAAAAGCAGATCTGTTCACGTTGAAACCACCAGCCGAACGGAAACAAGTCCTCGCGGATATCCTTGGGTTAGCGTATTACGAGCGCCTAGAGGAACGGGCACGCGAGCGCCTCCGGCTCGAAGAGCGCCGGGTGCAGGACCTGGCGATCGCGCTGGAAGCACTGGAGCGCCAGCTCGCACGCCAGGAGGAACTGGAAAGGGCGAAAGAGCAGGCAGCCCAGGATGTTGCCCGATGGCAGGAAGAACTCGACCGGCAATGGCGCGCCCTCGAAGAAGTTCGCGCGCGGATGTCCGAACTCGAGGCTCAACGGTTACACCTCACGGAGACGGAAAAACGGCGAACCCGCCTGAAATCGGAAGTCGAACAACTCCGCGCGCGTTGCGCGCAACAACAGGAGCGCGTAGAGGCCGCCCGTCGGATCCTGGAGCAGGCCCCGGAGATCGAAGCGGCGTACATGCATTTCCGGCAGCTCCAGGAGCGGAACGAAGAGCTCTCCCGGATGGCCGGGCAGCGCCTTGCCCTTGCGGAACAGGTTCGTGAACTCGAGCAAGCGATCGAAAGGGAACGCAGTCGCTACGTGACGGAGCGCGAAGTCCTCCGCCGGCAGATCGCGGAACGGGAGCACCGGCTACGGGAACGCCCGCAGCTCCTCGAGCGACTGAATCGGCTGGCCCAACAGCTCGAGCAGGCTCAAGAACTGGAGCAGCAGCGAACAGCCCTTCAGGCGGAAGAGCGTGCCCGGATGGAAACCGTCCAGACCCTTCGCGCGGAATGCCAGCGTCTTAGGGAGGAGATGTCACTGCTGCGGGAGAAACTGGCGCTTCTCGCGGAAGGCGAGGCGAACTGCCCCCTGTGCCAGAGCCCTTTGGGTGCCGAGGGTCTGGAACGCGTGCGGCGAAGCTATGAAGCGGAGGACAAGGAGAAAAGAGACCTCTACCGCGCCAGGGAAGCCGCCGCCCAGCAGGAAGAGAAGGAGATCGCCCGCTTGCGCGGCAAGCTCCAGGAATTGGAAGAGCAGTTGCGAGGACGCAGCCTGCTCGAGCAGGAGCGGGCGGTGCTGGAGCGGATGCTCGCAGAACTGGAGCATCTTGCTCAGGATCAGGCTCGGGACCAAGCGGCGCTGGCGAGCATAGAGAATACACTCGCAGGCGGGGATTTCGCCCACGAGGCACGCAGGGCCCTAACGGCGGTGCGTCAGGAACTGGAGACGCTTCCCTACGATCGGGCGGAGCACGATGCCCTGCGGAAGGAGTTGCTGCGCTTGAGAGGGATCGAAGGGGAATACCGGCAGCTCACCGCGGCCCGTATGCAGCTCGAGGCGGAGGAACGGCTCCTCGGCGAGACACGGACTGCACTCCTGGAGCGGGAAGACGAGCTTCAATGCGTAGAGACGCAACTGCAGCAGCTGCAAGAGGTGCTTGCCGAATGGGCGGCCTTGCAGCACCGCCGGCAGCAATTGGAGAGCGCCTGGAAATCGGCGCAACTCCAGCTCCAGCGCGCGGATCAAGCGCTCGGCGCCGCGCTGGGGGAGCTGCAGCAGCTCGAGCGGTTGGGTGAAGAGCGCAAGGAGAAGGAACGAGAACTCAAGAAGCGCCGCGATCAGGTAGCGATCTATCAGGAGCTCCTGGAATCGCTCGGCAAGCGCGGTGTACAGGCAATGCTCATCGAATCCGCCGTACCGGAAATCGAACAGGAAGCGAACCTGCTGCTGCGCCAGATGAGCGACGGAGAGATGTCCGTGCAGGTCGCCATGCAGCGGGTGACGCAAAAGGGCACGGTCCAGGAGACGCTCGATATCCACGTGTCGGACCTGCGCGGTACCCGGCCCTACGAGATGTTTTCCGGCGGCGAAAAGCTCCGCATCGACTTTGCGCTGCGGATCGCCTTGAGCCGGTTGCTTGCGCGGCGCGCCGGGGCACGCCTCCAGACGCTTGTGATCGACGAGGGGTTTGGCAGCCAGGACACCCAGGGGAGGGAAAAGCTCGTCGAGGCGATCCACTCAGTCGAAGGCGATTTCGAGAAAATCCTTGTGATCACGCACCTCCAGGAGCTGAAGGAGCGTTTCCCGGTGCGAATCGAAATCGAACGGACGGAGGAGGGCAGCCGGTGGACCATGGTCTGAAAGACGTGCCTCAGATCGAGATCGAGACGTACGGGGAAGTCTCGGAAGACACCTGCCGGGCCATCCTCCGGGAAATCGAGTTGTGCTACCGGGCGCTCACCGTACGTACGCCTGACACCGTGGTGCTTGCCCTGTTCGAGACGCTCGAGGCGTGGCGCACATACAGCGCGCAGAAGCGGCTCGAGGCCGGCGTGGTCACTGCCGGGGAGGAGGGATTTCTCGCCACGCACGATGCCTGGGAGGGCGTCCCACGGCTGAATGTATGCCTGGAGCGACTCCTTTGCCACCCACCCCTTTTGCAACGGGGAGCATTACATCAGGTGGTCGCCCATAGCGTCTTGCACGGCCGGCCGGACTATTACCGTTTCTCCATCCCGCGCCGCCTGATCCTCCTGAGCCGCGCGCGGGGCGTGGAGATGGAAGTGCTCCAGCAGGTGCTCTACTATGTCGCCATCGCCATCAAGGGGTTCGAAGCAGTGCGGCTGCTGGTGCAGCACGGTTTCATCGACGATCAGGTCGCCCTGGCCGCCTACCAGATGGAAAAGGAAGAAGACGACGTCACGATCTGGAAGATGGCCCGCTGGGAGCCCCGTGCCCGCCTGCTCTACCTTTCCGCCCAGCTGCGCCCGTTGCTCTACGCACGTCCCCTCTTTGCCCACGCCCCTGACCTGGCCGAACAGGCGCGCGCCATGCTGTCGCACCTTCCGCCAGAAACCGCCACAAGGCTGCACGAGCTCGTAGACGTGCTGGCCAGCCAGTGCACCGGGGACACGCATCGCGACGTCGCCGAGGCACTCGCGCTGCTGCTGGATACCTTCGCCGGCCAGTAAGAAAACGGGGCCCGGGCATTCCCCGGGCCCCGTTCCTTTCCGCGTTACACCCTAAGGTTCGTAGGCTTTGAAGACGACAGGCAGGTAGATCTCCCACATCGGCGGCGCACACTCGACCGTGACTGTACCGCTCCAGCTGTCGGTACCGCCGCAGTTGGAGACGGTCAACGTGTAGGCGTAGGTGCCGCTCGCCTGGAAGTCCACGATCGGGTTCGTCTCCGTGGTCGTCCCGAAGGGCCCAAAGTCCCACAGGAAGTCGATCGGCTCGGTACCCGTTACCTCCGCGCTGAAGGAGACGACGCACCCTTCGGTCGTGGTAATGACCGACAGGATCTCGACCGGCTCACAGATCGAGCAGGAGAACGGGAAGTACTCCGGCTGGGGGTAGGGCGGGACATCCGAGCCGCTCCGGCCTCCGACCACCAAGAGCGAAGGCATCAGGTCGGTCGGATCATCGGGCGTGCACAGCGGGATGTATACACCAGCGTGGTTGCGGCGGGCGATGTTCAGATCGGGGAAGGCCTGATTCCAGGTGTCGGACGCCACGTCGTACTCCATCGCCTCGGTGGTCTCGTTCGGCCAGTCGCCGCCGCCCGCGGTGTAAATCTTGCCCACGGGGACGTTCACTCCCAGCGTGTCGACATCGAGGCCGAAGGCACGCCCCTGGGACAGCGGGATGGGCATGGAGGCCACGGTCGACCAGCCCGCGGCCAGGTTGGTCACATCGAGCACCTCGACGATGTCCGTGGGCACCAGATCGCCGCCCGTGTACTGGTAGTCACCGCCTATGGCATAGATCTTGGTGCCCTGGACCGCGGCCAGGATGTAACCCCGTGGCACGCTCAGGTTGGCCGTGGTGATCTGCTGCCAGCGCTGGGTGTCGGGCCGGGTCGGGTCATACTCCCAGGTCTGGGCGGAGAAATAGGGCGCAGCGTTGCTCTCCCAGGCGCCGAAGCAGTAGATCTTGGTCAGATCCGAGGTGCTGACGCACGCTCCGGGGATGGTGTTGTACCCGCCGACCATTACCGGCCAGGGGTCGTCGGGGACGTTCTGCGCAAGCCCGGTCTTGGGGTAGTAACGCTGCACAATGGGCATATAGCCGCCGCCCTCCGCGTCGTACCCACCGACGATGTAGATCGCTAGCCCTTGGGTGTCATAGTTCTCGTCCCGCAGCAGGTTGGCGGTGTAGTTGGAGACATCCTCGTAGACGTCGTGCCCGGTATCCGTCCAGACCTGGGTTACCGGATCGAAGCGCCAGATAGAGGGATCCTCGGTCGTGGAGCCGGTGCGCCCGCCGAGGCAGTAGACCTTCTGGTTGTAGGCCGAGGGTCCCGTCCCGTCGTCGAACCAGACGCAGTCGAAGCGGGTGTAGTCGAACGGGTTGTCCGGAAGCAACGTCCACTGGCCAAGGAAGTGCAGCTGGAAGTCCTGGGTGGTCACAGTGTCGGTGTAGATGTGGATGTCCTGGACCGTCTGCGAGTCGTAGCCGTTCTTCGAGGCCGTCACGTCGTAGACCCCGGGGACCAGGGACATCGTGTAGTAGCCCGTGGGATCCGTGACCGCGAGGATCTGGCCACCCGGTACCGCGATCACGTTGGCTCCCCCGATCGGGCTGCCGGTGTCGGCATCGTACACGTGGCCCTGCAGGTAGCCCAGCGCGACACCGCCGCAGTACTGGAGGCCGGCCTGGTACACGTTGAGGTATCCGTAGCCGTAGGTATAGTTCCCCTCACCGTCCGGAGGCGCATTGCAGTTTCCGGCCGGCGGCGTATCCGCGGTGTTCTGGAGGGCCTCGAAGGTCAGGTCGATCTGGCCGATCAGGCTCGGGTTGCACGACCAGAGCAGCGCCACCGCCCCCGCGGAGTGCGGGCTGGCCATCGAGGTGCCGCTGTAGGTGCAGCTCCAGGCGTTTGTGGGCACCGAGGAGCAGACGTTTACACCCGGGGCCGAG
Organism: Chloroflexia bacterium; assembly: GCA_041082245.1. Classification (GTDB taxonomy): domain Bacteria; phylum Chloroflexota; class Chloroflexia; order DTKN01; family DTKN01; genus DAOTVY01. The sequence goes on along the minus strand of JBDOIE010000015.1, from coordinate 76,455 downwards.
ATGTTCGGCTTCGTGTACGGATCGTGCCCGAAGCAGGAAGGACCCCGGCTCGAGAAGGAGGCAATGTTGCGGGAGACATCGTGTGCCGCGCTGGCAAACGACTCCTGATAGTCCCCGGGGCTACCCAGCGTGCCGCAGCCAGAACCCGAGTTCCCGGCCGAGAAGGCGGGGAAGATGCCGGCCGCGCGCCAGGCCTGTACCTTCGCCTGGTACCAGGTGTCGCACCCACCCCCGCCCCAGGAGTTGTTCACCACGTGCGGGCGGTTCGCCGGGTTGCCATCGGGTTGCAGGATCCAGTCCGCGCAGGCGTTCAGGGCGAAATCCGAGCACGAGTTCGTCTCGCACCCCTTGCAGGCGATCCACAGGGCGTTCGGCGCCATCCCGACCTGATAGGCTAGCGAGGGATCGTCGTCCCCGACCATCGTGCCCATCGTGTGCGTGCCGTGGCCGTTGTTGTCGCACACGGTACCCCCGCAGATGCTGGAAGGATCGTACCAGCAGGCAGGGCTGGTCGGGTTCGAAGCGCACTTGTAGGCCTGGTCGAGGGCGGGGTGGTTCCACTGGACGCCGGTGTCGATGTTCGCAACTACGATGCCGTCGCCCTGGACGCCGAAAGCGGCCCAAAAGTCATCTGCTCCTGTATCCAAGATGCCCCAGTCAAGCGCGTGCGGCGCGGCGTTTGTCTCGTTGGAGATGATCGGATCCACGTAGTACGTGCGGGTAGCCCGGATGAAAGCCACTTCGGGAAACTCGGCCAGACGGTTGGCGGCGGCGAGATCGCCCGACCAGACGTATAGTTCGTTGCCCGCGATAAACGTCCGGTACGCGATACCGCGCCCGTCCAGGTAGGTCTTTGCCGTCGCCTGGCTGCGCTCGGCCACTTCGGTCAGCGCGCGCACAACGAACTCGCCGCGCTCTTTCCAGCCCATCTGATAGGCAGGACTGAGGTCCGCCTGTTCGCCAAAGCGGACGATGAAATCAGCGGTCCGTTCCGCGGCGAGTTTCTCCAGGAGTGCCGGCTCGATCTTGCTGTTCGGGGTCGCGACCGAAGGAAGCGCCGCTAGGCCGATCACGAGGAGCACCAGTACACCGAGTAGCCGCAGGATTCGGCTCCAGTTCATCGTAACCTCCTTGCTCTCAGCCTGGATCCACGGGAAGCGGGAGGAACAGCTAGCGGCGACCACCTCCTCTCTGTAGGCAAATACGCTCGGGCTGTGCAACGCACACCCGGGTTCGGGATGCCGGGATACAGATGGAGAAAGGGAGATAATGTCTACACAAGTGATACTATCAGAAAGGCCCCGGATTGTCAAGGATGGCGCCTGCTGGCCGAGCCAGCAGCTCCCGCAAGAGGCGCTGCGTTTCCGGCAAGGGGCTTGCACACACCTCCTGCGCGAGCAGCTGGACGAGGCGCTCGTACTGGCGGATGACCGCCGCACGATTCCCCATCCGGTGCCAGAGCCGCATCAGCTCGCAGTGCACCTCTTCCAGCAGCGGATCGACCTCGAGCATTCGCTCGCATGCCCAAACGGCACGCGTATAGTCCCCGGCAGCGGTATACGCCGCGACAAGCGTGCGGAGCACTTCCAGATAGGCCGAGGTGAGCCTCCGGCGTTCGGCTTCGCACCAGTCTGCGTACAGGTTAACCAGGTACGCTCCCCCATAGCGCTGGGCTGCCTCTTCGCAGGCGCGTTGTGCACTGGTGCCGACGCTGCTCCGCGCACGCTGCAGACAGGCCTCGAACGTGTCGACGTCCACGCGAAATGCCTCGGCCTCCAGCTGATACTCTCCGCCATCGTGACGGACATAGGTTCCTGGGCCGGCGACGCGGCTCAAAGCACGGCGCAGCCGGTGCAGCGTGGTGTGAAAAACGGCTTGTCCCTGTTCCGGAGCGCACCCGGGCCAAAGGTCTTCCACGATCCGGTCGAGGGGAAGGCGCTCGTACCGATGGGTGATGAAATAGGCCAGCATCTCCCTGGGGCGCCCCACCAACCCGGCTTCTTTCCCGATCTCACGCCCCTCGTAGAAGACGCGGAACCCGCCAAGCGTTACGATCTCGAAGGGCCTCCGCCGGTCGACCGGCTCGGTGGATGTACGGGCCTCATAGCAAGGCTCCACGGCCAGCTGCCCATCGGCGCCAAGCATCCCAAGGATCCGGCGCGCGAGATCGGGGCAGATCCCAGCTTCGAGTGCCGCTCGACACACGGCAGCTGCGCGTTGCCCCTGGTCGAGATAGAGGACGACCGTGTTTGTCTGGCGTATGATCTCCATCGAATCCCGGATGGCCTCCAGCGCCGGGTCCCGACGGCCGGCCAAGAGATGCAGGTAGCCCAGAGCAAAATGGACCATCGCCAACGGCAGACGGAACTGTCGCGCCTCATCGATCTGCCGCAGGCTCAGGAAATACTCCCACGCCGTGTCCAGATCCCCCATATCCATCAACACATCGCCCAGCACGCTCCGGCACACCGAGTATTCGTAGGTCTCCTGGTTGGCCTCGTATAGATGCAGGACCTCTTCGCAGCAGCGGCGAGCTTCCGCCAGCCGGCCCTGCTGGCTCAGGTTCGCTGCAAGGTACCCGGCCGCCATCAGCTGCGCGTAGCTTTCCGCACCCAGGCGACGGGCCAGCGAGATCGCTTCACGGAGGTGCTTCTCCCCTAGAGCCAGCTGGCCCTGGCGAGAAAGCACCATGCCCAGCGCCGCATGTGCCATCGGCCGCCACTCGGTGTACTGGAGTTGCTCGCTCAACGCCAGGCCCTTTTGTGCAAGGTCACGGGCTAACGAAAAGTTGCCCCAATAGAGATGGGGGCTGACCATAATGACAAAGGCCCGGCAGGCAATAGGCGAAACCGGCTCAGGCTCCGCGTCCAGCGCCGCCTGACAATGGCCCACAGTAGCGAAAGGGTCCCCGTACCACCAACATAACTGGGCCTGAGAAAGCAGCAGGCGCGCCCGGGCCGTCCGAGGCAGCGGGGGATCAGCGACCTCCGCCTCGCGAAGTGCCTCTTCCCCGAGCTTGCACCCGCGTTCCATCCCTTCCAGGAAACCAGTGCTACGCGCCAGCGCCATCAGTGCCGAGGATCGTTCCAGATGGTCGTGCGGTCCTGCGGCACCCAGAGCCTGCTGCGCCAGCCGCTGGGCATCCCGGTATTCGCCACGCGAGAGCGCGATGTAAGCCAGCTCGCTCAGCGCGCGCGACAGCCCATTCCGTTCGTCGCGCACCTCATAAAGGGAACGTGCTCTTTCGTAACAAGCGACCGCTTCCTCGACCCTGCCCCAGTGGCGGAACACCTGCCCCTGGTACAGAAGCAAGTCCGGCTCCTCTTCGAAGACCCGAGGCGGTAAGGCCAAAAGGTAACGGTATAGGGTCTCCAGGCGGCCACTCTGCAGACAGCACGGAGCAAGCGCGCGGACCGCCCGGCTCAATCCTGGAACGCTCCGTGCCGCGACGTAGTGCTCGGCGGCCAGATCCCACATTCCCTGTTCGGCGTAGTAGTCGCCAGCCCGCGCGTGCAACCGAAGCGGTTCTTCTTCGCCCTGCCGGTAGAGGCGATCCAGAAGGAAATCTCGAAACAGCTGATGGTATCGGTACCAGCGCCGCTCTTCATCCAGGCCCTGCAGGAAAAGGTTCCGTTTCTCCAGCTCTTCAAGGAGCACTTTCGCGTTGTCGATCCCGAGGATGTCGTTGCAGCTCGGCGCGCTCATCTGCTCCAGGATGGAAGATCGCAACAGGAAATCCTGTACCTCGCGAGGCTGGCGTTCGAAAACCTCTTCGGCCAGGTAATCGAAAACGAAGCGGTGGTTCCCCCGGAAGCGCCGCACGACCTCTTGAGGCGGCACTCCCGGCCTCTGTGCCAGCGCCGCGAGCGCAAGCTGCAGACCCGCAGGCCACCCTTCAGTGCGTTCTGCGAGAAGATCGACGAGTGTTTCGCCCAGTTCCAGGGATGCCGTAAGTTGCGAAATCTCCTCGGTTGTGAACCGCAAGTCGGCAGCACGCAACTCGATGAGCTCGCCGGCTGCGCGTAGGCCGGCCAGGGATAGAGGAGGCTCCTCCCGGGTGGAAAGCAACAGGTGCAGCTGCGGCGGCTGGTGATCCAGCAAGAACTGTACCAGCCGGTGGACATCAGGATGCCGGATCGCGTGATAATCCTCCAGTACCAGAAGCACGTCCGGTCTGATCTCGCCTGTCACCTCGTTCAGCAACACGGCCAGCAGCCGGTCGGGCTGCTGGCGATGATCCTCCAGCAATGCTGTGGTCGCAGGGGCAAAGCCGGGAAAGCGCATCCGAAACCCGGTGACCAAGGAGTGCAGGAACAGGATCGGATCGTTGTCCGTCGCATCGAGCTGATACCAGATCAGGGGAATCTCCGTTTGCCGCGCAAACAGCGCCAGCAGGGTCGTTTTCCCGTATCCGGGCGGCGCTGAGAGTAGCACAAGACGCTTGTACAAGGCTACCCCAAGCTGCCGCACGAGCCGTTCTCGCGGCAGATGGTCCGGCTGGAGCCGCGGAACCAGGAACTTGGTGCTCAGGAGGGGCAGGTCCCTCATCGTTCACCGCCCTGTTCGGCGGGCGCCAAGGCTTGCCCTGCTCAAGGCGATTATACCTGCGACCGGGCCTACGCGCAACCGCGCTGTAAGAGAAAGGGTTAGAGCCGTGTGAGAGCCCACCGCTATACTGAAATCGACCGATGCGGGCTGCGGGATCCGACGTTTCGTGGAGGAGGAAAAGTCATGAAGCGCGTGTCCTTCCTTCTGCTGGTGTGCCTGAGTTTCGCCCTGGTGCAGTGTGGGCCCGCTACGATCCCCGCTCAACCGACCCAGCCCTCCGCTCCGACCGTCCCGCCCCCTGCGCCGACCGCGACCCCGGCCCCGCGCGTTCTGCGCGTCGCGGCTACCGCAAACGTGACCACTTGGGACCCGAGCGCCTCTTTCTCCACGGAGGTGCTCTACATGGTCAACCTGTACGAACCCCTGCTCTACGTGAATCCGCCCGGATCGGCGGAACGCTTCCGGCCGGCCCTGGCGGAAAGCTGGGAAGTCTCTCCCGACGGGTTACAATGGACCTTCCATCTGCGCAAGGGGGTCAAGTTCCACGATGGCGAAAACCTCACCGCGCAAGCGGTCAAACAGTCGATCGAGCGTACGATACAGCTCGGCCTGGGCGCGGCTTTCATCTGGGCGCCGGTGGACAAGATCGAAGCTCTCGACGACTACACCGTGCGCTTTCAGCTGAAATATGCCGCGGCCCTGGACCTGATCGCCGCCAGCTCCAACGGGGCGTGGATCATGAGCCCGAAGGCGATCGCGGCCGCCACTGCTGACCCGAACTACTTCGAGCAGGGCATTTCTGCGGGGACAGGCCCGTACTACCTGGAATCCTATACGCCGGATAAAGAAGTAGTCCTCGCGGCCTTTCCGGACTACTGGGGGGGATGGACAGACGTTCCGCACTTTGATAAAATCGTGGTGAGCATTGTACCGGAAGCCGTCACCCAGCAGCAGATGCTCGATGGAGGCGAAGTGGACCTCGCCCTATCCCTCCCGCTTGAGAACATCCACCTGTACCAGAACAACCCGAACTTTGAATTCCGCGTCGAACCGAGCATGTACAACTATGCGGCCTACCTCAACACGCGCAAGCCTCCTTTCGACAACAAACTGGTGCGCCAGGCGGTGTCCTATGCGATCCCGTACGAGGATATCATCGCTGTAGGCGCCCAGGGCTTCGGCAAACAGTCACGTGGGCCGGTCCCGGAGGGGGTGTGGCCGTACAGCCCGAACGTAAAGCAGTATCCATACGATCCCCAAAAAGCGAAAGAGCTCATGAAACAGGCCGGGTTCGAGGGCGGAGGCCTCCACGTGGTGCTCACCTACGCCGCGGAGAACCAGAGCGAGGAGCGCTTTGCGCCGATCATCAAAGACGCGCTGGCGGAGATCGGCATCGACGTGGAGATCCGCCCGATGTTGTGGAAGCAACAGTGGGAACTGGCCAAGGGCGACCCCACCAAGGCGCAGGACATCTTCCTGCTTCTGTACTGGCCGACGTACGCGGATGCCGGAACGGACAACATGTACTCGCTGTTCCACAGCGAGGAAAAACCGTTCTTCAACCTCAGCTACTACTCCAATCCGGAGTACGACCAGTTGATCGACGAGGCGGCCACGCTCGTAGCCACTGACCCTACCCGATCGGCCCAACTCTACGAGCAGGCACTGAATCTGCTGGTTGATGACGCCCCGGCGGTCTTTCTCTACGACGTGCAGACGCCGCTGGTAGTGCCAAAGTGGCTGAAGGGGTTCACGTACAACATGAACTACCCCTTCACGCTCTTTTTCTACCCGTTGTACGCGGAATAGCGTCGCTCGCGAGTCCGCAGGCCAGAGCAATTAAGTCTTCAGGGCGGGGGCGGGTCCTTCCGCCCCCGCTCCCTGGACGGAGAACAATTGCGCTGGGGCGAGTCCCAGAGTAGATTTCGGGAGTGCAACGGTGCGGAAAGCGGCGTTTGTACTGCGGCGTTTGGGTATGTCGCTTTTTGTCCTGCTGGGGCTTTCGCTGATCACCTTTACCCTCGCACGGGTCATTCCCTCCGACCCCGCGGCCGCCTACATCGGCCCGCATCCCCGCCCCGAGCAGGTGGAGATGGTCCGTGAACGCCTGGGATTGAACCGCCCCCTTCCCGTGCAGTACCTGATCTACATGCGCGACCTCCTGCGGGGCGACTGGGGCGAATCGATCTCTACCAAGCGCCCGGTGCTGCGGGAAATCGGAGACCGGGTCTGCGCGTCGCTGGAACTGCTCGCAGTCGGGATGTCCCTTGCAGTGCTGATCGGTGTACCGCTGGGCGTCTTCTCGGCTCGTTTCCAGGGCAGCCCGTTCGACGTCGTGGTGCGCACGCTATCGATCGCCGGGGTTTCGATGCCGGCCTTCTGGCTGGGCCTGGTGCTGCAACTGGTCTTTTTCCGCTGGCTTCACCTGCTCCCGCTCACGGGCCGGTTCGCGACGGAACTCCGCTTTACCCATCCGATCCGGCCACTCACCGGGTTCTTCCTGCTCGACACGGCCATCACCGGGAACTGGGTTGCTTTCAAGGACGTCGCCTGGCACATCGTCCTTCCCGCCTTCACGCTGGCGGCCTACCCCATCGGCCTCATTGCCCGCATGACCCGCGGTACTATGCTGGAAGTGTTGGCCCAGGACTATATCCGGACGGCGCGCGCATACGGGATATCCGAGCGGTTCGTGGTCTATGGCTACGCACTGAAGAATGCGATCGGCCCCACTTTGACCGTGATCGGTCTGACCCTGGCATATGCGCTCACCGGGACCTTCTTCATCGAGATCGTTTTCAACTGGCCCGGGCTCGGCCTCTTTACGGTCCACTCGCTATTAAGCGTGGACTATCCGGCAGTGATGGGAATCACGCTCTTTGCTGCTGCAGGATACGTAGGCATCAATCTGGCTGTTGACTTGCTCCAGGCCTGGATCGACCCGCGTATCAGCCTCCGTTGAAGGAAAAGGACGATGTCGACAAGAGAGAGCGCCCGTTCTCCTGAGGAACTGCAAACGCAGCGGAGGTGGCGTCACGCGGCCCACGTGATCACACGCGACCCTCTGGCCCTGTTCAGCGTGCTTGTGATCACGGGCTTTCTGGTCCTGGCCATCGCCGGTCCCTGGATCGCCCCTTACCCGGAGCAAGGCTTCGGTAAGACAAACGTGGCCACGCGGATGTTGCCGCCTTCGCGAGAGCACCCGCTCGGCACAGACCGCCTTGGCCGTGACATCCTCAGCCGCATCATCATCGGCGCGCGGCCGGCGCTGAGCACTTCGCTCATCGTGGTCGGGCTCGCAGTGGCGATCGGTTCACTGCTTGGCGCCGTAGCCGGGTATGTGGGAGGCTGGGTCGACGACCTGATCATGCGGATCACCGACCTCTTCTTGGCCTTCCCTTCCCTGCTGCTCGCCATGGCGATCGTGGCCGCCATCGGGCCCGGGTTGACGAACGCGATGCTGGCCATCGCGATCTCCTGGTGGCCCTGGTACACACGGCTGGTCCGCGGGATCGCGCTGTCGCTCCGAGAACGGCATTTCGTGGAAGCGGCACGCGCGGTCGGGGTCCCGAGCCTGGGGATCATCTTTCGGCACATTCTCCCGAACTGCCTATCCCCTATCCTGGTCCAGGCGACCATCGACATCGGCACCGTTATCCTGGCATCAGGCGGCCTGGCTTTCATCGGGCTGGGCGCACAGCCCCCGGCACCCGATTGGGGACTGATGGTGAGCGAAGGACGCGCCTTCCTCCTCACCCAGTGGTGGTACTCCACGTTTCCAGGGCTAGCCATCTTTGTCACAGTGCTTGCGTTCAACCTGCTCGGAGATACTTTGCGCGACATTTTCGATCCACGCCAGTACCGTTAAGGGGAAAGAAGTGGGCGAACCGCTGCTGCGCGTCGAGAACCTTTGTGTGGAATTCCGTACACGACGCGGGATCGTGCGCGCGGTGGACGGAGTGAGCTTCGAGATCCAACACCGCGAGTCGTTCGGCCTGGTCGGCGAAACGGGGTGCGGAAAAACGGTAACCGGGCTTTCTATCCTCCGATTGATTTCACGGCCGGGGCGGATTGCAGGTGGGCATATCTGGCTCGAGGGCGAAGACCTGGGGTCCAAGTCGGAAGAGGAAATGCAGTCTATTCGGGGCGGACGGATCGCTATGATCTTCCAGGATCCCGCTTCATCCCTGAATCCGGTGTTCACCGTGGGTTCCCAGATCGTGCGCGTCATCCGTAGACACCAGCCAGTCTCCCGTGCGGAAGCACAGGCGCGTGCGCTCGAAGTGCTGGAAGCGGTCGGTTTGCCGGATGCGCCCAGGGTCCTGGGGTGCTACCCGCACGAGCTTTCGGGCGGAATGCAGCAACGCGTCATGATCGCGATGGCCCTTTCGTGCCGGCCGTCTCTGCTGATCGCGGACGAGCCCACAACGGCACTCGATGTGACGATCGAAGCCCAGATTCTGGCATTGCTGCGTGACCTGCAACAGCGCTACGGAATCGCGCTGCTGCTGATCACCCACGACCTAGGGATTATTGCCGAGACGTGCTCCCGACTCGCCGTGCTCTATGCTGGCCGGGTGGCGGAGATCGGTCCGACGGAAGCGATCTTCAGTGCCCCGCGTCATCCCTATACGCAAGGATTGATGGCGGCTATCCCGCGGCCGGGTAGCCGGGGCCGCCGGCTAGCGGCCATCCCGGGGACGGTACCCGCAAATCCCGGGTCGATCCCTGGCTGTGCCTTCGCCTCCCGGTGTGGACAACCCCGCGAGCGCTGTTGGAGCGACCGACCTTCGCTCACCGAGGTCGCACCAGGACATCTGGTCGCTTGCTATGTCGCAACCACGGAGGGCCGCCCATGAAGGGGGCGACAGTCGCCGGCCGCGTGGATGAGCCGCTGGTCCAGGTCCGTTCCCTCGCGAAACTGTTCCGCGCGCGCGGAGACTGGCTCTTTACCCGCCCGCGGCTCATACGGGCCGTGGATCGGGTCGACCTGTGGATCGCACGGGGAGAGGTTCTGGGGCTCGTGGGGGAATCCGGGTGCGGAAAGACAACGCTGGGCCGGTGCATCTTGCGCCTTATCGAGCCAACCGATGGCGAGGTGCTTTTCGACGGACAAGATATCCTCAGGCTTTCCCGAAGCGACCTGCAGCGCATAAGACGTGAGATGCAGATCGTGTTCCAGAACCCGCTGGCTTCGCTCAGCCCACGGTTCCACGTCTTCGATATAGTGGCTGAGCCCCTGCGGACACACCTCAGACTTTCCCGGGCCGAGGAACGGGAGCGTGTGCTGGCCCTCCTCGAGATGGTCGGCCTGGGCGCCCAGCATCTGGCCCGATACCCGCACGAACTGAGCGGGGGCCAGTGTCAGCGGGTGGCGATCGCACGGGCGCTCAGCCTCGAACCGCGTTTCCTGGTGTTGGACGAGCCGACCAGTGCACTGGACGTTTCTGTGCAGGCCCAGATCCTCAACCTGCTCGCGGAGCTCAAGGAGCAGCGTGGGCTGACCTACCTGTTCATCTCCCACGATCTGCGGGTCGTCCACCACATCAGCGACCGTATTGCTGTTATGTACCTAGGACGGCTCGTGGAAAGCGGGCACGTGGAGCAGGTCTTCGACCGGCCGGGGCACCCCTATACGCGGGCGTTGCTCGGGTCGATCCCCCTTCCGGTGCCGGGTGGCCGTCGGGAACGGCTTCTCCTGCCGGGCCAGGTACCGAGCCCGGCGAATCCGCCCCCCGGCTGCCGCTTCCACACCCGTTGTCCCGAAGCGCGTCCCCTGTGTCAGCAGGCAGATCCTCCCTGGCGCGAGATCGACGTCGGCCACCTCGTCGCGTGCCACCTCGCGGAAGGGAAAGAAGTAGTGCCTGCGGAACCCATCGCGCCACGCGTTTCGAGAAAGGAGGTTTGAACCATGTCCAGATCTCTGGGAATCGCCGTGGCCCAGGTGCCAGTCGTTCCCTGGAACGCGGAGCGGACGGTCGAGCGGATGGAGCAAGTGCTCGCGCTGATCCGTCGCTCCTTCCCCTGGGTACAGTTGGTATGTTTTCCTGAGCTCTACCCTACCGGCATCGCCCCACGGGTGCCTCCCCCGGACGGCCGTTCTTGGGACTGGAATGCCGAGGCCGTCCCGGGGCCCCTGACGGAACGGCTGGCCGCACTGGCTCGTCGCTACCGCTTCTGGCTGCAGCCCGGCTCTTTTCACGAACGTGAAGGCGATGCCGTGTACAACACCGCGCCGGTCTTTTCGCCCGAAGGAGAACTCGTCACACGGTACCGCAAGATGTTTCCCTGGAGGCCGTGGGAAGTGGTCGCCCCCGGCCACGATTTCTGCACCTTCGACATTCCCGGTGTAGGGCGCTTCGGGCTGTGCATCTGCTACGACACCTGGTTCCCGGAGGTGGTGCGCAGCCTGATCTGGCTGGGTGCCGAAGTCATCCTCCACCCCTCGCTTTCGTACACCCAAGACCGGCGGGCCGAGCTGGTCCTGGAGCAGGCGCATGCGTTGTTCAACCAATGCTACCTGGTCAGCGTGAACGCCGCCGCGCCCACCGCCGCTGGCCGTTCCCTGGTGGTAGATCCGCACGGCCGTATCCTGCACGAGGCCGGTGCAGAGGAAGAGCTGATTGTCGAAATGCTGGACCTCGAGCTCGTTCGGCGGACAAGGGAGCTGGGGACGCTAGGCCTGAACCAGCATCTGAAGCAGCTGCGCGACTTTCACGGGAACTTTCCGATGTACAGCGAAGGGATCGCGCAGGGCCCCGGATTCCGTGGGCTTGGCCCGCTGCAACTACCCCGCTACGCGTCTCCGGAGCCCGAAGAGTGAGCGGGGTGATGGAAGGAGCGTGGCACAAGCGGCGGCTCTAGGCCGCCGACGAGAAGGGTGAGATGAACGATCGTAGAACCGAAATGTACGCATCACCGCAGTTTCTCCTTGGACACGCTGTTGTCCGAGGGGAACACGCCTTTCTATGGGATGAGTGCGGGCGCCGATATCTGGATTTTGCCACAAGTGTGGGGGTATCGAATACGGGGCACAACCATCCCCGGGTCGTCGAAGCCATCCGCGCTCAGGCCGGCCGCCTGTTCCACCTGGCGGGGAACGTTGCGCCCCACGAGCCGATGCTCCGGTTGGTCAGCGTACTGCGCGATGTCGTGCCCGCCGAGCTCCCTGACATTTGCCTGACAGGTAGCGAGAGCGAGGCGGTCGAGCTGGCGATCCGGCTCGCGCGCCACGTCACGGGCCGCCCGAACCTGATCGTCTTCCAGCGCGGTTTCCACGGCCACACGATAGCCACTGTGAACCTGTCCACCGCCAAAGCCTGGCAATGCACCGGTAACCCTTCCCTTTCGTGCAGGACCCTGGTCGCGCCCTACCCGTATTGCTACCGTTGCCCGAAGGCGGAGGCGGCGCCCGAGCGCTACAGTGCTGGCAGCTGCTGCGGCTGGCCGCTGGAGCAGGTACGCTTCCTCTTGAAGAGCCAGACTGTGCCACAGGAGACAGCCGCCATCCTCGTCGAACCGATCCTGGGGGAGGGAGGATGTGTGGTCGCTCCAGCCCCATTCCTCCGTGGCCTGCGCGACATCTGCCGCGAATTCGGCATCCTGCTCCTTTTCGACGAAAGATGCACCGGCTTTGGCCGGAGCGGGCGCTTCTTTGCTTTGGAGCATTCGGGGGTCGTTCCGGACATCCTGATCCTGTCCACAGGCCTGCCGCTCGGGGCTGTCGCCGCACGTCGGGGACTTCTCGAGGACCCGCACAAAGAAGGAGCCTGGGACGTGCCTGTTCCTTCTCCTGTCGCCTGCAGCGCAACCGAGGTGGCCCTGCGCGTGCTGGAGGAAGAACAGCTGGTGAAAAATAGTGCTATAATGGGGGAGAAGCTGCGGAGCCGGCTGCGGGCGCTGCAGCAGCGCTACCCCGCCATCGGGGAGGTGCGCGGCCAGGGGCTGATGGTCGGCGTCGAGTTTGTCGTTCCCGGGGGGCGCACGCCGGACAAGGATCGCACCCGGGATACGCAGCGGGCTTGCCTGGAGGCTGGACTCCTTCTGGCTACTTGCGGCACCGACGACAATGTCCTTCGCTGGACGCCACCTCTGATCATCGGCGATCCGGAGCTCGACGAGGCTCTTTCCATCTTCGAGCATAGCCTGGCGGGGGTCATCAACAGCTGAGGGCAAAAGGAGGTTATGGATGCCCGGAGGCACACGCGCTCCCCTCGAGGGCCTGCTGGTGCTCGATCTCTCCCGGGTGCTGGCGGGCCCGTACTGCACCATGATGCTTGCCGACCTCGGAGCTGAGGTGCTCAAGGTCGAAATCCCCGGACGGGGGGACGATACCCGTCAGTGGGGACCCCCATTTGCCGGAGGGGAAGCTGCCTACTACCTGTGCGTGAACCGTGGGAAGAAGAGCATCACCCTGAACCTGAAAACCCGGGAAGGCCGGGAAATCGTCCAGCGGCTGGCCGAGCGGGCCGACGTGCTCGTGGAGAACTTTTACCCCGGCACGATGGACGAATGGGGAATCGGGTATGAGGCCCTGCGCACGCGGAACCCGCGTTTGATCTACTGTGCGATCACGGGTTACGGCCAAACCGGGCCCTACCGTGACCGCCCCGGCTACGATTTCATCATCCAGGCCCAGGGCGGGATCATGAGCATCACCGGCCCGGTCGAAGGGCCGCCTATGAAGGTCGGCCTTGCCATCGTCGACGTGACGGCAGGCTTGTACGCGACGATCGCCATCCTCGCCGCGCTGCAGGAACGGGAAAGGAGCGGGGAAGGACAGTACATCGACATCGCGCTCCTGGATTCCCACGTGGCCTGGCTGATCAACGTGGGCAGCAACTACCTGATCTCGGGCGAGCGCCCGAAACGCTATGGGAATGCCCACCCCAACATCGTGCCGTACGAGCCGTTCCCCACGTCCGACGGCTGGATCGCGGTGGGAGTGGGCAACGACCGCCAGTGGCGCGATCTGTGCGCGGTCGGCGGATGGGACGATCTCGCCGAGGACCCGAGGTTCGCAACGAACCCTCTCCGCGTGCAGAACCGCGATATCCTCATCCCGATCCTGCAGGAACGGTTTCGCACCCGCACGGCACGCGAGTGGGAAGAGGCACTCCTCGCTGCAAACATCCCGTGCGCTCCCATCCTCCACATCGACGAGGTGTTCTCCGACCCCCAGGTCCTCGCGAGGGGGATGGTTGTCGAACTGCCTCACCCTACGGCCGGCCGCATCCGGGTTGCGGGCTCGCCCCTGAAACTTTCCCGCACCCCGGTGCGGCTGGAGAACCCACCCCCGCTCCTCGGGCAACATACGGAGGAAATCTTGCAAACGTACCTCGGCTACGTGCCCGAGGAAATCGCCCGCCTCCGGGAGCAGGGCGTGATCTGAAAGGGACACAGCGGGGGCGTGCCCGGGAAAAGGGCACGCCCCCCCGCTCCGGGGTGCCGAGGGCCGAAAGCGGTGCGTAATCGGGAGCCGCCGATCGCGGCCAAAGGCACGTGGCGTGATCTTGATCCCTGGAGGCGCCTGGCGACGCTTGTACTCCGAGCGATCGACCATCCGCAGGATCCGGCGCACATCCTCCTCCCTGTATCCAAGCGCGACGATCTCCGCGAGTCCCCGATCCTCCTCGACGTACGCTTGAAGGATGGGGTCGAGCAGAGCATAGGGTCCCAGGGTGTCTTCGTCGCGCTGGTCGGGGCGTAGTTCGGCCGAGGGGGGCTTTGTCAGGACACGATCCGGAATCGCGAGAGATCGGGCGTTGCGGTAACGGGCAAGGCGGTAGACAAGGGTTTTCGGTACATCTTTCAGCACCGCAAAACCTCCGGCCATGTCCCCGTAGAGGGTGCAGTACCCAGTTGCGAGTTCGCTCTTGTTGCCCGTCGTCAGCACCAGCCAGCCGAACTTGTTCGAAAGGGCCATCAGCAGGTTACCCCGGATGCGCGCCTGGATGTTCTCCTCGGTCACATCCTGCGCCAACCCCGCAAAGGGAGCAGCCAGCGCTGCGATGTAAGCAGAAAAGATCTCATCGATCGGGATTTCCAGGAAGCGGATGCCCAGCAGGTCGGCCACCGCACGGGCATCCTCGCGGCTTTCGGTGGAAGAGTAGCGGCTGGGCATAAAGACGCCGATCACGTTCTCAGGGCCCAGTGCGTCCACCGCGATGGTCGCCACAAGCGACGAATCCACCCCGCCCGAAAGGCCCACGACCACCTGCCGGAAACCGTTTTTCCGGACATAGTCCTGCGTGCCAAGGACCAGGGCGCGGTACACTTCGGCATCCGGTTCCGGCAGCGGCTCGATCCGCGGAGGGACCGGTGCCCGGGCTCCCGGCTCGAGCGATGTGAGCCGCAGCTCCTCCACACCATCGGCAGCCGCGGAGTGGAGCTGGCGCCGGCGAGGATCGTGCAGGCGCTGGCGCAAGACGGTCCCGAGATCCAGATCGACGACCAGGCGGTCTTCCTCGAAATAGCGTGCCCGCGCCACGAGTTCTCCCCGAGGATCGAAGACGACGCTCCCCCCGTCGAAGACGAGCTCGTCCTGGCCGCCGACCAGGTTGCAGAAGGCCACATAGGCCACGTTGTCGGCCGCCCGGGTAGCGAGCATCCGCTCCCGCCCGCGCCCCTTGCCCATATGATAGGGCGAAGCCGAGATGTTCACGATCAACCGCGCTCCCGCCAGCGCTTCCGCCTCCACCGGGCCGGCCGGGTACCAGATATCCTCGCAGATGCTTACCCCTACCGTGGCAGGGCCCTGCCGGAACACCAGGGGGCGGCCTCCGGGGTGGAAGTAGCGGTATTCATCAAACACGCCGTAGTTGGGCAGATAGAGCTTGTGATAGACAGCCGCGACTTCGCCATCGTGCAGGACCGCTGCGGCGTTGTAGATCTCGTCGTCGCGGCAATCAACAAAGCCCACGAGCGCTGTGATCCCGGACGTCGCCCCGGCAACCTGCTGGAGGCACGCCAGGTTCTCCTGCACGAACGAGGGCATCAGGAGAAGGTCTTCCGGCGGATAGCCGGTCAGGACGAGTTCGGGAAAGATCACAAGGTCGGCTCCGACTCCGCGGGCCTCCTCGAGCGCAGCAACCACCTTCTGCGCGTTGCCCTGCAAGTCACCCACTGTAGGGTTCAGTTGGACCAGTACGAGACGAAACAGTTCCATCGTCCGCTCCTCCGCACCCACTGGCGTTTCAAGAAGTCTTCCCTCCGGACCTTACCCAGCCGGGTCCCCTACCCCCTCGTACTCGGCGGGAACGCTCCCGGCCGTACGCACCTTTTGCAGCACGACCACGCTCAGCAGCGCGCACAGGGCGCCGAACAGGAAGAGCGCTGTGTAACCCCACCATCGCCCGGGTGCGGCGCTGTTCAGGAGGTCGATCAGGGGCCCCTCGAGCCGACCAAGCGCTGCCGCGCCCGCGGTCGCCAGGTTCGTGAGTCCCAGGAACTTGCCCGAGTCCTCGGCCGGCGCGAGGTCGTTCGCCAGCGCCCAGTTAGCGCTGAGGAACATCCCCACGCCGACACCGAATACACTGCCGAACGGGATCAGAGCCTCGAACGTACGCCCGACAAGCAGCAGGAGAGACCCGGCGGCCGTCACCGCGCCGGCCAGCGCAAGCACCTGGCGCCTCCCCCACCGGTCGGAAAGCCAGCCAGCGCCCAAAGCGGAAACCACGAGGGCTCCCACGAGCGCCGCCATCAGGTCGCCCGCGGCCTTGGGAGGGTTGGGCACCCGCAGGCGGTCCTGGAGGTAGTACTGGGCAAAGGCTTGAATTCCGTACATCCCCAGCAGGAAGACAAAACGCGAGGCGATCAGCCAGGCATATCCGGCGTGCCGCCGGAGATCGATCCCGAAGAACTCCCTCCAGAACGCGCGCCAGTTCGAGAGCATGGAATCCCCGAGGCGCGGGCGCTCTGGTGTTCCTCCCAGGGTCACCGCGGCACCGAGGCCCAGAAGCAGCGCAACCGCCCCGATCGCCGCGGCCGGCTGACGGGTCGCCGGGCTGACCAACCGGCCAAGGAGAAGCGACGCCAGGATCGTCCCAGCCATGTCCATCATCGTCTTGACGCCGCTCGCCTGCCCGAGCTGCTGCGGCGGAACCCGGTCGGGCATGAGCCCCTGCAGTGCCCCGTGCGCGAGGTTCGACGTCAACTGAAGCCCGATGTACCCGAGCGCAAGCGCCCACAGTCCTCCTGCCCAGCCCAGGAAAAGCAGGAAGACCATGTCCAGAAGCGTCCCGAGCAGGATCAGGGGACGTCGGCGGCCCCAGGGGGAAGTCCATCGGTCGCTCAGGGCCCCGGCAAGGGGCTGGACCACGGCCGCAACCACCAGGCCCACAAAGGTCAGCAGGCCAAGGTAGGTGTTCTTGCGCTCGTGCGGCACGAAATGAAGGAGCACGGCCGGGAGGACGATCACGTGAAGGCCCGTCCACATGAAAGAGAGGCCGGTCCAGTAGCCGTTCAGAAAGAGGATTTCCCGGAATGTCAGCCTGTTCACCGTCGTTCCAGCAGAACGCCAGGACCTCCCCGCGGGGTGGCTTCCTCGGCGACCGTTACGGCGTTTTCCCGGATCACGCGCGCATACCACCAGCCGCTGTCCTTCACCGTGCGCGCCAGCGTGTCATAGTCGACGTAGATCAGCCCGAAGCGCATCGAATAGCCATACGTCCACTCGAAATTGTCGAGAAGCGACCAGACGAAGTAACCGCGCACCGGCACGCCCTCTGTGAGGGCGCGGTGGACTTGAACCAGATGGTCCCGCAGGAAAGCGATCCGGCGCGCGTCCCGCACGCGCCCATCGGCATCCACGCCATCCGGGACGCAGACGCCGTTTTCTGTTACCCATATCGCGGGTGGCCGGTAGTCGTTCCAGACGCGCAGGAGCAGCTCGTAGATCCCCGGAGGGTAGATTTCCCACATCTGAGAGTACTCGCTTCCCTCCGGTTGCACCTGCAAGGCCTGAAGGAGGGGAATAGAAGGATCGTGGCGCACGACCAGGCGGCTGTAGTAATTCACGCCCAGGAATTCGAGCGGCTGAGCAATGGTCTGCAGATCTTCTGGCTGAACCTTTGGAAACAGCGGTCCCAGAAGCCGCCGTACATCTTCTGGGTAACGTCCCAGAAAGATCGGGTCCAGGAAAAGCCGATTCAGGAACCCATCCATGCGGCGAGCTGCAGCCTGGTCCAGAGGCGCCTCCGAAGCGGGATGCACCGGGCTCAAGTTCAGCGCGATGCCCACGGACACCGGGCGCCGTGCCGCAGCGCGGACCGCCTGGACAGCGAGGCCGTGCGAAAGGAGCAGGTGGTGCCCCGCGCGCAGCGCCGCCGCGGGATCCTGGATGCCGGGCGCGTGCTGTCCCCGCAGGTATCCAGCGACGGCCGCCACAAACGGCTCGTTGTGGGTAATCCAGTAAGAAACGCGGTCCCCCAGGCGCTCTGCCACGACGCGCGCATATTCCGCAAAGTGGAACGCAGTATCCCGATTCGGCCATCCGCCGCGGTCCTGCAGGACCTGAGGCAGATCCCAGTGATACAAGGTCGGAAACGGCTCGATCCCGCGCTCCAAGAGCGCGTCGACCAGGCGGTCGTAGAAGTCCAGTCCCGCGCTGTTGATCTGGCCTACGCCCTCGGGCAGGACACGCGGCCAGGCGATCGAGAAGCGGTACGCCTTCAGACCGAGCCTGGCCATCAACTCGACATCTTCGCGCCAGCGGTGATAGTGGTCGCAGGCCACGTCTCCCGTGTCGCCGTGGTAGGTCCTGCCGGGCAAGTGGCTGAAGGTGTCCCAGATGGAAACGCCGCGTCCGTCTTCTTTCCAGGCGCCCTCGATCTGGTAGGCCGAAGTCGCCGCACCCCAGGAGAAGCCTTCCGGAAATCGCACAACTTTCTCCGTCATGGCACAATCCTCCGGACACGATCTCGTCCGCTGCGGCTGGGAACACAATAGCACGGATGCCAGGGCGTGTCAATCGCCCTCTGACCGAGCTCGGGACACGGCGCCGATCGCCGGCCCTTTCCGGATGACGTGGGGACCCTCATCCACCGTGTCCAAGATCCGCCAGGGCGACGATTGACAGCCCCATGGAGCGCGTGTTAGAATGGCGCCGCGCGAAGAACAGAAAGGGGGCTGGATTGACAGCCGACACGGGTATCCTCTGGGTAACCTGCACCGCATTGCTGGGGCTCGCCCTTGGGGCCGGTTTGACGTGGATGACCGCCGGCCGCGCATCCACACAGGAAACCGAGGCAGGGCGGATGCTGGCCGCCGCCCTCCTGGGCCTGATTGTGGCGGGGACAGTGGGGTTCCCCCTTTTATACGGCGCGGTCCATTTTCCCGCGCTGGGAGAGAGCGCGCGAGCTTCCTGGCAGTGGGAGCCGTTCGGAGAAGGATCCGGCCTGCTCGCGTGGAGCGGTATCGGGCTCCGAGACGCGGATTCCTCCTCGCGTGCCGCGCTGCTGCTGCTCGAGGGGTCCGGAACCGTGTGCGTCCTCGCGATCGCCCTGGGCCCCGTGCTTCGCAGGCTCAACGCACCCGGATGGATCGCGGCGACAGTTGCGATTGCCGGCCTCGTTTACCCGCTGATGGGCCATTGGGTCTGGGGGAGCGGGTGGCTCGCCGCGACGGGGCGCACAGGGTTTCTGGGCCACGGGACGGTCGACGCGGGCGGCGCCGGCGTGCACTATGGGCTGGGAGGCATGCTCGCGCTGGCCGCGCTGCTGGCGACCCGTGGGAAGCGCCGCAACCCGGTACGCGAAGGCAACCCTTCCCCTGGAGCGGTGCTCCTTACGTTTGTCGGAATGCTCGCGCTACAGCTCGGCAGCCTGCGCGACGTTTCGCCTCGCCTTGCTGCGGTAGCAGGCAACACGCTGGCCGCAGCAGTCGCCGGCGGCTTCGTTGCCGGGCTCTACATGGCCTTTACCACGAGCCGCCTGCGGGGCGACATGATCGGGCGGGGAATACTGGCAGGGACTGCCGCGGCAGCCGGGCCCGCTCCCTTTGCGCCGCTCGCCTCGCTCGTCCTGGTCGGCGCCGTGGCCGGCCTGCTGGTCTGCCTCGGGAGTTACCTCGTGGAACGCGTGTGGAAGCTCGAGGACAGCGCAGGAGTCGTCGCCACCTTTGGCCTGGGAGGGCTCTGGGGGATGCTCGCCACAGGCCTCCTGGCCGACGGTAGCTTCGGAATCGGTCTGAATGGGGTGGGGTCCCCCCGCTACCTGGGCGTTTCCGGCCAGGGCGTGACCGGCATCTTCCTCCTTGCGCCGGGCATGGCACCCGATTTCGGCCAGCTCGCTGCCCAGATACTCGGGGCGGTGGTCCTTCTGGCGTGGGGCCTGGGATTTGGCTACTTCCTGTTCCGCCTCGTGGCCCTCGGTAACACCAAGAAATGGCAATGAGGACCGAGCACCGCGAGTCACCCAGATCAGGGCCTGTTGCGGCACTCGTAGGGCCGGAGATCCGGCTCGCGCTGACACCTGCGGGTGTGGCCAGCGCGTTGGCGTGGGTCGCGGGGGGTGCCGCCGCAGGAAGCCAGACGCTGCGCTGGTGGGACCTTGCGCGCCTGTTTCTCGGTTGCTTGCTCATAGGTACGGTCTGGGTTCGACTCGTAGGATACGGCGCGGGGGCCGATCGCTCCAGCCCAACCAACCCCCCATCCCTGCGGCGCGCTTCTTCTGCCCGTTCGTTCCCCTATCTTCCCTACACCCGGCCTGGCTCCCTCAGCGCCCTCGCCGCCCGCGCACTCGGCAAAGCCTTCCGGAAGGTGCAGACAGCACTCGCGAAGAGAACAACGCCTGAGTTCGCTTTTCTGCTTGTCACGCTTCTTCTGACCTGCGCCCTCCTGGGAAATCGCCCGCTCGTCGCGTGTGCAGCCGGCCTGGCCCTCCTCGGCTTGCTCCGGCTTGCCCGATCTCGCACCTGGCCAAGACTCCTCCTCGCAGGGATCTCACTGATCGCCTGGCCCTGGTGGCTCGGGCACGCTTGCCGGGCCCCGCTTTCCATCCCCTCCCTGTGCCTGGGACTGTTATGGGGCACGGCCGCAGGCGCGTGGCTAGCCCTTCTGCGACAGGATGCCCCGCGGAAAGCCGCGATGGGCTTCCTCTTTCCTCAGGCGACAGGGGTTCTCTGGATCCTTCTCAGCCGACCATCGTGGGGGACGTTCCTGGCCTTCGCTCTCCTGGGCCAATCGCTTCCCCTCCTGCGTGCCCCGTCAAACCCTCTCCCTGTACCTTCTCTCCGCGCCGTCTCGCTATGGGCAGCCGCTTCGCTCGTCTCGAGCGGCATCGCCCTGGGGGGATGGTTTCACTGAACCTTGTCTCCGGGACAGCTCTGTGCGAGCACTGCGGTCCCCTCTGCCTCGTCCTCAAAACACAGATGCCACAGGCCGGAGCTACGCGCCCACTCCAGCAGACGCGCCTGGCGGACCCGGTCCAGGAGCAGGACGCGGATGCCGTACTGCTCGAGCAGATTCGCGGCCTGCGGCCCGCCCTGTGAGATGGCTTCGTACGCCTCCCAGATCGCAGGCGGATACAGCTCGATACGGGGATCGACAAAGACCCGCCGTTCTGGATAACAGCGCCAGAGCAGGTAGTCCCCGTACTCCATCCGGTGGAAAATCGGCCCAGCGAGGCCGTGGCTCAGGATATAGTCTGTGGCACGTACTGGGGTGTCCGGGGCGATGGTCCCCCGCAGGTCCGCCCCAAGGGGCAATCGTCCTTTGAACGGCGGAAGCGCCGCGACCACGAGCGCCAGCAGGAGCACGAGCACCGCACCGTTCGCCACCGCCTCGCCGACGCGCGGCTTTCGTATCCGGGGCAGACGAACGGTTCCCACCGACTGGGCCAGCAGCAGCGCCATCGGAAACGTGTACCAGAGGATGCTTCGGACGCTACCGAGGGCCAACCACCCGGTGCCGAGCAACCACAGCGCTTCCCTCGGATGCGGTCGGTACCCCCGGTAAAGAAGGACAAGGAACAGCAGGAACAAAGAGCCAAAGAAGATCGCTCCCACAGGCTCGTCCACACGCGGGGGCTGCCACTCGGCAATGGCTCCGTGGATGACCGGGTTTCGCTGGATCCTGCGGACATACGCGTAGACTCCCAGGCCGGCCGGATTCACCAGCGTGCCAACAACGGAAGAGACCAGTGCTCCGACCATCCCCGTCCAGCGCTTGCCCGAAACGATCGGGAACGGCCGGCCTGGCAACAACCACGCGATCCCTTCCCCCACCACCGCCGCACCAAGCAATCCCAGACCCAGTACGAAGCCTCCGTGCAGGTTCGCCCACACCACCATCCCCAGAGGAAAAAGCCACCACGGTACCTGCTCGCCCCGCGCGTGGCGTACCAAGAGCCAGAAAAAGAGCGCAAAAAGGAAGGTGGAGAAGCTCTGAGGCCGGACGCCCCAGTTTCCGCCGCAAACGACCATCGCCGCGAACGTGCACGCCGTCGCCACCAGCGGGTGGCCGCCGGCTTTCCGACAGACGCTCCACAGGAGGGAGTAAGCCGCGCTGAGGAGCAAGGCGTGGGCCACCACAACCGTGCCCGCGCCGCCCAGACGGTAGAGGAGCGCAAAGCACACCCCTGCCAACCAGCTCTGGTAGGTGTACGGATGCCCAGCCATGGTGGTCGAAAAGCGATCGACGCGGGGCACGGCGTGCTCGTCCAGGACGATCTCGCCCACCTTCAGGTGCCACCAGAAGTCGGCAGAACGGAGCGGCTGCACCAATAGCGCGAAGAGGAAGAGGAGAAAGAGGCTCCCTGTCCAGAGCGCCTCGCGGGAAAACAGCACGGCAAGCCGAGAAGCTCTCACGGATCCACGTCCTCGTGCGACCTTTTGCCGGGAGCAGACTGCGAGCGTATCATACCCAAGTCATCCCTGGTCGTCAAGGAGGCTCCTGGCCAGCTGAGTTCCAACAGAGGGTCGCCCGGCGGCCGAACATTGCCCGCGAGGTGCACATCGAACGTCTCGAGCATCGGTTGCACCGTTCTGCGCGGTGGCGCTGTCTCCCATCGATCGGTGCGACGTGGCTCGCAACCGACACTCCCACGCGTGCTCCGTATGCAGCGGCACCTTCCGTCATCCCGTAAGATTCTCCGGTTCCGGGGCGCTTTTGCGGGGCCGGCCGGCCGACTGGCCTGTTACGTCGTAGAAGCTCGGCTACGGATATCGCGAGTGCCGTCTGTACCTGCAGCGCGCCGGTGCCGACGGTTGTGGTATAATGGGCGCGGATCGACCGCAGAGGTGTGGTTTGCTGAGTCGACGCCTACGACGCATCATTCAGCACATTGGCTTGCTCTGCCTGGATGCCGGCATGGCCTTCGCGGGCTTTGCCCTGGCGTACTGGCTGCGGTACGACCTTCAGCTCGGGCGCGCTGTGCTCGAGATCTACTATCTGCCGTTCCAGAATTTCTTCTGGATCGGCCTGACCCTCGTGGGCATCCTCCTCATCCTGCTGGAGAGCCGTGGGCTTTACCGGCTTCCGCGTGGTGCGAGCTGGCTGGAAGCGCTTGCACGCATTGCGGATAGCACAACGCTCGCCGTAGCCATCCTCGTCGTCGTGCTCTATGCTACGCGCACCTATTACACGCGCCTGCTGTATCTCTACGCCTGGTTCACCATCACCGTGGCCGTCGCAGGGGGCCGGGCGCTTGTCCGCCGGCTGCAGTGCTGGCTCTGGAAAAACGGCATCGGGGTCGAGCGCGTGCTCGTCGTAGGGGCGGGCCAGGCCGGAAAGCGCGTGATGGAAAGCATCCAGAGCCGGCCGGAACTGGGATACTTCCTCGTGGGCTACTTGGACAACGAAGACCGCCCTGGGGATGCACCAAGCGAGATCGAGGGGACGTTTCGCTACCTGGGCCGGACGGAGGACCTTCCCCTTGTCCTGCAGCCCTGTCGCATCGACGAGGTCATCATCGCGCTTCCACCGCACGAGCACCGGCAGACGCTCGAAGTCGCCAACCTGTGCCGCCAGGAGGGGGTGGACTTTCGGATCGCACCCGATCTCTTCGAGATGAGCTTCGACCGGGTGGATGTAGCCGAGCTGGCGGGCATCCCCCTGATCGGGCTGAAAGAGGTAGCCATCCGCGGATGGAACCTCGTCCTGAAGCGTACGCTCGACATCGTCCTCAGCCTCCTCGTGCTCGCGCTCGGATGGCCGCTGCTCCTGGCCATCGCCCTGGCGATCAAACTGGATTCCCCAGGGCCGGTGCTCTTTCGTCAGAGGCGGATCGGTCGGCGAGGGAGGCCTTTCACGCTGCTCAAGTTCCGCACCATGCACGCCAATGCCGAAGCCGAACAGGAGCGGCTCGCCCCGCTCAACGAGGCCAGCGGCCCGCTCTTCAAGATCCGCGATGACCCCCGGGTCACGCGCGTGGGACGCATCCTGCGCCGCACAAGCCTCGACGAGCTGCCACAGGTCTTTAACATCCTGTGGGGCGAGATGAGCTGGGTAGGACCCCGGCCAGGAACCCCGGGCGAGGTTGCACAGTACGAGCCGTGGCATCGGAAACGCCTTGAGGTTCTCCCTGGTCTGACAGGCATCTGGCAGGTCTCCGGGCGAAGCGACCTCACCTTCGACGAGATGGTCCGGTTGGACCTCTACTACATCGAGAACTGGAACCTGTGGCTCGATCTGGTGATCCTGTTGCGTACGATCCCGGCAGTGATCACCGGCAAGGGCGCGTACTAGGGGCGTTCTCACAGGAGGAACCGCCCCTCGAAAAGCGGAGGTGGACATGCGGATCCTCGTCACGGGCGGCGCCGGCTTCATCGGTTCCCACCTGTGCGAGCGTTTCCTCGCGGAAGGCCACGAGGTCATCGCAATGGATAACCTCGTGACCGGGAGTAAGGATAACATCGCACACCTGATGGAACACGAGCGCTTCCACTTTGTGCTGCACGATGTCACCCGCTTCATCCACGTGGAGGGCCCACTGGATGCGATCCTCCACCTCGCGTCGCTGCCCAGCCCGGTCGACTACCTGGAAAAGCCAATCCAGACCCTGAAGGTGGGCGCGCTGGGGACGCACAACGCCCTTGGGCTCGCGCTCGCCAAGCGGGCCGTGTTCTTGCTTGCTTCCACCTCCGAGGTCTACGGCGACCCACAGATACATCCTCAGCCCGAGACTTACTGGGGCAACGTCAATCCGGTGGGGCCGCGGGGCGTTTACGACGAGTCTAAGCGCTTTGCGGAAGCGCTGACCATGGCTTACCACCGCGCCCACGGCATTCCGACCCGCATCGCGCGCATCTTTAACACCTACGGGCCCCGGATGCGGCTGGACGACGGACGCGTGGTGCCGAACTTTATCCGGCAGGCGCTACTGGGCGAGCCACTCACGGTCTACGACGACGGGCAGCGTACGCGGTCGTTCTGTTACATCTCCGACATGGTAGAGGGCCTCACGCGGTTGCTCTTCAGCGACTACCCGGGTCCGGTCAACCTCGGAAACCCGCAGGAGATGACCATTCTGGATTTCGCACGGCTTGTCCTGAAAATCACAGGGAGCCGTTCGCCGATCAAGTTCGTCGTCCCAAACGACGAACGCACCCGTGACGATCCCCACGTGCGCCAGCCGGACATCACCCTCGCCCGACGCATCCTGAACTGGGAACCGGTGGTGCCGCTGGAGGAAGGACTCACCCACACGGTGGCCTGGTTCCGCGCGCGTCTGGAAAAGGAGGGGCGGTTGTGAAGGTGCTTGTGACCGGAGGGGCCGGGTTCATCGGCTCGCACGTCTGCGAGGCGCTGGTCGCACGCGGCGACGAGGTGGTCTGTCTGGACAACTTTCACGATTACTACAGCCCGGCGCGGAAACGGCGCAACATCGCCCCGCTCTTCGGGCGCTCCAACTTTCGCCTCTGGGAAGGAGACATCCGGGATGTGAGCACGGTGCGTTCTCTGTTCGAAACGGAGCGGCCGGAGAAGGTTGTGCACATTGCGGCGATGGCCGGGGTCCGCTACTCGCTGGCCCAGCCACAGCTCTTCCAGGAAGTCAACGTGGGAGGGACGCTGGTTTTGCTCGAGCAGGCACGCCGGTTCGGCGTGCGAGCATTCCTCCTTGCTTCCAGCTCCTCGGTTTACGGGGTGGACAGCCGCCCGCCGTTCCGCGAGGACGACCCATGTCTGCACCCGATCTCTCCCTACGCAGCAACGAAACGCGCTGCGGAGCTGCTCGCCTACACGTACCATCACCTGTATGGTCTGCCGTGTACAGCGCTTCGTTTCTTCACGGTGTACGGCCCGCGTGGTCGCCCCGATATGGCCCCATACCGGTTCACCGAGGCGATACACCGCGGCGAACCGCTCCACCTGTACGGAGACGGGAGCGCCCAGCGCGATTTTACCTACATCGACGACATCGTCGCCGGGGTACTGGCGGCTCTGGACGCCGAACTCGCCTGGGAAATCATCAACCTGGGCAACTCCCGTACCGTTACGGTGCGAGGCTTTATCGCCCTGATCGAGCAGATCGTCGGACGAAAGGCCCACGTGGTGCAGGAACCCCCTGCCCCGGGCGATGTTCCGCTTACCCACGCGGATATCTCCAAGGCACGGCGGCTGCTCGGTTTCGAGCCGCGCACATGCCTGGAAGAGGGCCTGGAACGGTTCTACCGCTGGTACCGCGAGGAAGAAGCATCCGGCGCTCTCTGAGCCCACTGTTCGCTCCGTGCGCTTCCGGGGTCCAATGCCCTCGCGCGGGTTGAACCGGAGTAGCCAAGGTCTCCAGGAGCCGGCAGTGGTCGCGCTCTACCTGGGCCTGTCGTTGCTTTCTGCAAGCGTCCTCCTCCTCGAGGTCGGGCTCACGCGCATGCTCGCGGTGTGCCAATGGTACCATTTCGCCTTCCTCGTGGTCAGCCTGGCATTGCTCGGGAGCGGCGCGGGGGGGTCGCTCCACGCCGCGTTTCCGGGCCTCACACGGCCGCTGCGACGCCAGACCCTGGTCGGACTGAGCATCGGTTTCTCCGCGCTATGTGTGGTTCTGCTGTGGATCCTTCACGCCCTTCCGCTCGACCTGTATGCTGTGGCTTGGGACCGCCGCCAGTACGTGTACCTTACGCTGTACTACCTCGCGCTGGGCCTTCCCTTCCTCTGCGGGGGTCTGGTGGTGTGCCTGGTGCTGGAATCTACACCGGAGCACGCTGGCCGGCTGTACGGTGCAAACCTGGCCGGATCGGCCCTGGGGACAGCGCTTGCCGTTCCGCTTATCGGTCTCCTGGGTAGCCAGAGGCTTCCGCTGGCGGCCGCGCTTCTGGCTGCCACCGCCGCGGTACTCTTCTCGCTGGGGAAGCGGTCGTGGCCGGTACTCTTCGCACTTGCCGGGCTAGGAGGTTCGCTGATCCTCCTCCTGCGCCCTCCCCCCGCTTTGACACCGCGTATGGACCCCCACAAGAGCCTGGTGCAGCAGCTCTTCTTCCCGGGCGCGCGCCTCGTGTACTCGAAAGAGCATGCGGCCGCGCGCGTGGACGTCGTCGCCGGTGGTCCGTACCACTCCTTCCCAGGTCTGCCCCTCGTGCCTAGCGGCCCGTTGCCCCAGCAGATGTCATTGACGATCGACGGCGATCAGCCTTCGCCGCTCACCCTGGTGCACGCATCGGATGCCCCTCCCGCTTTCCTGGATGCGATGCTGACCTCCCTGCCCTATCACATCCGCCCGGGGGCGCGCACCCTGCTTATCGAGCCGATGGGTGGGCTGGACCTGCTGCAAGCACTGGAGCAAGGAGCGCGCGAGATCGTGGTCATCCAGCAGGACCCGCTGGTCGCAGAAGTGGTCGAGGAGCACTTGGCCTCGGAGATCGGCGGGATCTTCTCCCGTCCCCAGGTACGTGTGTTGCACCGGGGCGCCCGCTCCTACCTGGCCTCGTGCGGACCGCAATTCGACCTGATCGTCTACTGCCTGACCGGGGAGCGGACGGTGGTGACCGCAGGCGCCTACAGTCTGGTCGAAGAAAGCCGCTACACGGTAGAGTCGTTCCGCGCTGCGCTACGACGGCTTGCCCCGGACGGGATCCTCGCGATCACGCGCTGGTTGCAGCAGCCACCTTCGGAGGAACTGCGGGCACTCACGACGCTCGTTGAAGCCCTGGAGCGGGAAGGAACATCGCATCCGGAGGCACAGATCGTTGCCGTGCGCAGCTGGTCCACTCTGCTGCTCCTCGCGCGGCGGGAAGCGTGGACGCCTGCGGAGCTGCAGACTGTGCGCCGCTTCTGCGCGGAACGGCGCTTCGACCTCGTCTGGCTCCCGGGCATGCAGCGTGGGGAAGCGAACCGTCACAACATCGTGCGGGAAGGGCCCATCTATTACGATGCGTTTCGAGGCTACCTGGTGGGTCCGGACCGCCGCGCGTTCCTGCGCAGCTGGCCGGCCGATGTCCGACCGGCCGAGGACGATCGCCCTTTCTTCTACCAGTTCTTCACGTGGCGTCAGTTGCCGCAGCTGCTGGCGCAGTACGGGCAGACCGCGCAGCCGTTCGGGGGAGCGGGCTTCCTGATCGTGCCTGTGCTGCTCCTGCTTGCGGTCGGGGCGTCAGGGTTGCTCATCTTGCTCCCGGTCGCGCTGCACCGCCGGGAAAAGGTAGCCGGCCGTGGCCCGGTGTTGCTCTACTTCGCAGCGCTCGGCGTCGGGTTTATGGCTGTGGAGATTCCGCTCTTGGGGCGGTTTACCCTGTACCTCGACCGGCCGCTCTACGCCACGGCGACCGTGCTCTTCGCCCTGCTCGTCGGGTCCGGGCTTGGAAGCCTGTGGAGCGCAGGCCGGGAGGTTCGGCTCGGTGGACTGCTCCTTGTGCTCGCGACGACGATCGCGCTCGCTGTGCCAGGGTTGCCGCTGCTTGTCCAGGCGACGATGGGCCTTCCCTTTTGGGCGCGCCTGGGGATCGGCACCTTGCTTCTGCTGCCCCTGGGCTTCGGGATGGGAATTCCCTTTCCCACCGCCATACGTGCCCTGGGCAGCACACGGCGATCGCTCATCCCGTGGGCCTGGGCGGCGAACGGATGTGCATCGGTTGTGGGCGCGATCGGGGCACAGTGGCTGGCCCTCACGGCGGGATACGGCGCGGTCCTGGCCGCGGGAGCCCTGTGCTACGGTGCGGCCTCGGTCGTCAGCCGAAAAGTCACGGTGCCCCCGCCGGTAAGGGCGTGAGGGTCGAGGCATTGCACGTAGGCGGCCCCGTCAGGGCCCGCAAGGCCCAGGTCCCGCGCGGGAATGCCTCTTGCCAGTGCAACGTAGTACGGAAGAATGCTGACGATTCCGTGGAGGCAAACGGGCTCCGGTGCTTTCAGCCGATACCCGGCCTCGATGTAGAAAGACTCGCCGCCCCGGTAGACGGGGCAATTGCCTTGCACCTCTACAATCTCGACGCGCAGGGTCTGCGGCACTTTCGCCTCCTTTGAGATGGGTCTGCTACATCCGAAAGGGATAGGTAGAAATGCGTGTTGTGCGGTTCTTCCTGAACGGTATAGGGCAGGTCGGCCGGCGGTTTCTCGAGATCGTTTCTGAAAAGCGTGACCTGCTCCGGGAACGGTACGGGCTGGAGCTCGTGCTCGTTGGGTGTGCGGACCGGGGTGGCGCCGCGTACGATCCCTGTGGGATCGCCCTGGAAAGGGTCCTCCAACAGAAGCGCGCAGGCAGCAGCGTTGGCCAGATTCCTGGTGTCGGGCACGCCGATATGCCGGCAGAACCGATCGTGCGCACCATCGCGGCTGACCTGCTGGTCGAAGCCTCCCCGGCCAACCTCCAGACCGGCCAGCCCGGCCTGGGATGCATGCAAGCCGCGCTTTCCCGAGGCATGGATGTCGTCACCGCGAACAAGTCGCCCCTGGTGCTCGCATTCCCGCACCTTCTGGAGCTCGCTGCCCGCTCCGGCGCGCGGATGCGTTTCAGTGCGACCGTCGGTGGAGGGCTCCCCGCGGTCAACCTGGGGCGCCGCGACCTTGCCGCTGCCGACATCGTACGCCTCGAGGGCATCCTGAACCTGACCTCGCACGCCGTTCTTTGCCGCCTGGAGCAGGGGGCAACATTCGAACAGGCGCTTGCTGAAATGCAGGCGGCCGGACATGCCGAGGCCGACCCCAGGTTGGATATCGACGGCTGGGATGCCGCAGAAAAGCTGGTCATCCTGGCCTGGAGCGTCCTGCGATACCCTGCTTCCCTGGCAGACGTCACCATCCAGGGTATCTCGGGCATCCAGCCGGAAACGTTGCAGCATGCGCGCTCGCAGGGGCAGGTCATCCGCCCACTGGCCCTCGCAGAACGCACCGCCCAAGGGTACCGCCTCGCTGTGGGCCCCACCACCCTGCCCGAACATCATCCGCTGGCCCGCTTGGGTCCTGAGCAGATGGGAATCGTCTACCATACGGACATCTGCGGTGTGCTTGCCGCAAGCATCGTCGAGGCGACCCCCCTTCCCACCGCTGCCGCTGTCCTTCGTGACGTGCTGGAGCTCTATGCACCCGCTTAGGTGCGGCCACGCCGGGGCAACCGCTGCGCCGACGGAGCGAGGGAGAGCCCTCCCAAAGCCGTGCAGCGCAGCTCTCGGGGCAGCATCCGACCCACTGCATAGGCAGCATCCACCGTCTCATCCAGCGGCACCGGGTTCTCGTACCCTCCCAGGATCAGGTCCGCACACAGGAAGGCGGCTGCCGCGGCGGCGGCGTTCCGCGTATGGCAGGGGATCTCCACGACCCCCTGCACCGGGTCGCACACCGAGCCCATGGTGTTCTGGAGCCCGATCGCGGCAGCGTCGAGGGCCTGTCGCGGCGTGCCGCCTGCGGCCTCTACCACCGCCGCAGCGGCCATTGCCCCCGAGGCCCCGATCTCCACCTGGCATCCGGCCTCCTCGGCGGCGAAAGTCGCCCGTGCGCCGATCGCGAGGCCCACTGCACCTGCTGCAAGAAGCGCAAGCGCGGCGCGTCGCCGCTCCAACCCGCGCTCTGCGATCAGCGTCACGAGCACGCCGGGGATTACCCCGGAAGACCCTGCCGTCGGCGCTGCGCAGATCACGCCCATCGAGCTGCTCACGTGCATGACGGCCATCGCGCGTGCCGCAGCGCGCGTATGTAGCCCGCCACCGGGGAGGCATCCTGCCGCTTCCGCGCGGTAGATCTTGCCCGCGCAGGGCGTAAGCAACTGCGGTGAAACCTCTTCCGCAAGTCCTCGTTCCACCGCGGACTGCATGATGCTCAGCCGCCGCTCGGCTTCCTCCAGCACCGTGTCTTCGTCAACCCCGAGCAATGCGGCTTCATAGCGAAGCGCGGCCTCGCCCAGCGAAATGCCTTGTTCGCACGCATAGGCCTCCATCTCGGCGGCACTGGAGAAGAGCGGCCGGCCGCGCACCACATACCCCAGCGGGGGCGCTGTCCACACCCGCCGTACGCCGGCCAGCCGCTGCAGCGCGCGCTCCTCGTCGTCCGAAAGCGGGCGGGCCGCAGCCACACGGAGCAGTGTTCTGCCATCCTTGCTCTGCTGCTCCGGGGCAGCCAGAGCGTCCGCGCCAAGTAGCTCTGCAATTGCCCCAGCCGCCCGATCCTCTGCCTCCGCGATGCGCTCGAAAGCGCTCCCCCTCAGGCATACGGGCCACTCCTGCAGCCGCACGATCTCCACCGTCCCACCGCCGATCGAGCGGGCGAGCACCCGGAGCGAGGGTCTGCCACCACCCGATAGCTCCAGCTCCACGGAGTTCGGATGGTCCGCCCCGGGAATCGGTTCCGTCACGAAGTGAACCGACACCCCCTGTGCCTGGGCAGCTTCCAGCGCCCGCGAGAAACGGTCGTCCGTGATCTCCCAGCCCAGCAGCCCTGCCACGAACCCGAGGTCGCTCCCCTGGTCCCGGTAGACACGGGCGTAGGACCCGTCCGGATCGAAACGGATGACGGCCTTCTCCGGAGTCACGCCGTAGAGGCAACGCGCGAGCCGGCCGATGTGGAACGACCCTGCCGTGTGGGAGGAGGAAGGACCGCGCATCACAGGGCCCAGGACATCGTTCAGGATGCTCAGCGTCTTCATCCATTACCCCCTGCGCGTCCAAGTCTTGCTCGATCGCAGCCCGGAGAGATAACACGAGGAACACAGCAAACGGCCCGGCCTGTGGCCGAGGCCAGAGGGGAATCATTCCGTTCGCTCAGCAAGCAGCCGTTGCATACGGGCCGCGTGAAAATGGCAGATGGCCACCGCCAGGGCGTCCGCAGTATCGTCCGGCCGAGGAGGTTCGGCCAGGCGCAGCAGCGCGCGCACCATCTCCTGCACCTGGTGCTTCTCCGCACGGCCATACCCGGTGACTGCCTGTTTCACTTCGAGCGGGGTGTACTCGTGCACGGGGATCCCGGCTACCGCCAGGGCCACGAGCGCCGCACCGCGAGCCTGACCGACGGCAAACGCCGTGCGCGCGTTCCGCGAGAAAAAGATCTCCTCCAGCGCGGCGGCTTCCGGACGAAACTGCGTCACAATCGTCTGGAGCTCCGAAAAGAGCTGCGCCAGGCGAGTCGCCAGCGGCAGGTTCGCCGGTGTGGTCAACGTTCCGCAGCCGACCAGCCGAGGCTCTTCTTCCCCCTCGATGACTCCCCACCCCAAGCGAGCGGTCCCGGGGTCCAGGCCGAGGACACGCATGGTCGGGTACCCCCTGAAGCCGCGGCCGGTACGCTATTCCTGCTCCAGCGCCGCAAGGACAGAGTCCGGGATCTCCAGGTTGGAGTAGGTCTTCTGGACGTCGTCAAGTTCCTCGATCCGCTCCAGCAACTTGAGTACCTGGATGGTGTCTTTCTCGCTGAGCGAAACCGTGCTTTTCGGGACGTAGGTCTTTTCAGCCGTTGTGACGTTATACCCGCGCTGGATGAGGGCGTCGCGCACGCGCTTCAGGTCCGACAGATCGGCATAGATCTCGACGACGTTTCCCTCGACTTTGACATCCTGCACGCCGTCCACGTCCATCACGTCGAGCGCAATCGCTTCGCCCGCAGCCTGGACCTCGTCGGGGTCTTCGCCGGGCACCTCGATCGTGAAGTAGGCCTTGACATCGAACAACCAGGATACGCATCCGGTCTCGCCCAGGCTTCCGCCGCCGCGGGTCAGCACGTTGCGTACCTCGGCCACAGTACGGTTGCGATTGTCCGTTGCGGCATTCACGATCAACGCAACGCCGTGTGGAGCATACCCTTCGTAGATGACCTCCTCGACCGCCGCCTCTCCGGTGCGGCCAGCTGCTCGGTCGATCGCGCGCTGGATGTTCTCCATCGGCATGTTCTCGCGTCGTGCCCGCTCGATCGCCATCCGCAGGCGAAAGTTCGCCTCGGGGTCTGGCCCGCCCTCGCGCACTGCGATCATGATCTCCCGCCCCAGTTTGGTGAACAGCTGTCCTCGCCGGATATCTGCCACACCCTTCTTCCGCTTGATCTGCGCCCACTTGGAATGCCCGGACATCGTCCTATCCTCCTGCGGTCCCGCCGCGTATGCGTTTACCCATCTGCCAAAGTATCATTATAGCCTGAAGCCCCGGTTTTGACAAGCGAACTTTTCGCTTCTATGCTATAATGCCAATGACTTGAGTCCTGGGACAAGGAGCAAGAAGATGCTGAACCCGATTTCGGCGTTCGCGGGGATCTTTAGCCGCGATTTGGGAATCGACCTGGGCACCGCGACGACCCTCGTCTACGTGCGCGGGAAGGGGATCGTGGTTGGCGAGCCCTCGGTCGTGGCGATCGAGCGCAAGAGCAAAGCCGTGCTCGCCGTAGGCGAAGAAGCCAAGGCCATGGTGGGCAAGACCCCGGCCAACATCATCGCGATCCGGCCGCTCAAGGACGGTGTGATCGCCGATTTCGATGTGGTCGAGCAGATGCTCCGTTATTTCATCGACCGCGCACACCAGCGGGTCCGCGGATGGCCACGGCCCAGCCCGCGTGTCGTCATCGGGGTACCGAGCGGTGTGACCGAAGTGGAAAAGCGGGCTGCCAAAGATGCGGCCATTCACGCAGGTGCACGGGAAGCGTACACGATCGAAGAACCGCTCGCCGCGGCGATCGGGGCCGGCCTTCCCATCACGGAGCCTACCGGCAACATGATCGTGGACATCGGCGGCGGCACGACCGAGGTCGCGGTGATCTCGCTGGGCGGCGTCGTGGTCTCCCGCTCCATCCGTACGGCGGGCGACGAGATCGACGAAGCCATCGTCGCCTTTGCGCGCTCGGCGTTCAACCTGTTGATCGGTGACCGGATGGCGGAACGGGCCAAGATCCTCGCTGGAAGCGCCTTTCCTTTGGCCGAGGAACGCAAGGTGTGCCTCAGGGGCCGGGACCTGTTGACGGGCCTCCCCAAAGAGGTCGAGGTCAGCAGCGTGGAACTGCGCGAGGGGATCGCGGGCCCGGTCAACCGTATCGTGGAAGAAGTGCGCGCGGCAGTGGAGGAAACGCCGCCAGAACTCCTGGCGGACATCATGGAGCACGGCATCGTTCTGGCTGGCGGTGGGGCTCTGCTCCTGGGCCTGGATCGCCGCCTTGCTCACGAGACCAAGATCCCCGTGCGCATCGCGGATGACCCGATGACCTGTGTCGCGCGGGGGTGCGGCGCCATTGTGGAAGATTTCGAACGGTACCGCAAGATCATCCTGGCCAGCCAGCGGCTCAGGCCGATCCCTGCCGCAGCCTAGGCCTCCGGCCGCGTCCGTCGGGGCGCGCCGGGTTCCCCCGAAACGTGGGTCGGACCCAGACGGGAGTCAACTGTGCGCAAGACCGGCCTAACGTTCCTCATCCTGACGATCCTGGCGGTAGGCTTCCTGGTGGCCGACCGCCTCGTGGGATTGGGGTGGACAAGGGCCGCGTGGAACTGGGCCACGGCGCCCCTTCAGCGCGGCCTTGAGGGCAGTTCGACCGAGCTCAGCCGGCTGTGGGAACGGTGGCAGAAGGCGGCGGAACTCCAGGAAGAAAACGAACAGCTGAAAGAAACGATCGCCTATCTGACTCAGGAGAACCGCCGCTTTCAGGAGATCCAGCGCGAAAACGAGCAGCTGCGGCGGCTCCTCGGCGTGCGGGAGCGCTATCCGGATCTGCTGCTCCTCTATGCGGAGGTGATCGGCCGTGACCCGAGCGGGTTACAACAAACGATCCGGGTCGTGTGGTCGCCGCCGGACGGACGACAGCTAGCTGTACGCGAAGGGATGGCCGTCATCGCCCCGGCAGGACTTGTGGGGCGCGTCCTCCGGGTGTACGGCAACTCGGCCGATGTGTTACTCATTACCGACGTCGCCAGCGCAGTGAGCGCGGTCATCCAAAACCCGGACCGACCGACCGGTCTGGTCGAGGGACGCTGGCAGGCCGGAAGCCGGCTGCGGATGCGTTTCGTGCCGCTGGAGGCCCGCGTCAGCGAGGGGGACTGGGTGCTGACATCCGGACTCCAGCTCCCGCCGTTCCAGGAAGATGCTTTCCCGGCCGGACTGCCGATCGGCCAGGTCCTCCGGGTTATCAAGACCGCCGACCTCCACCAGGAGCTGGAGCTGATCCCGGCAGTCGACCTGGACCACCTCGAGCGGGTGATGATCGTCCTGGGGACGAGGTAGCCTCGTGCGCATTGGGTTGCTGGTCGTTCTGGTTCTGCTGGCGTTCGTGCAGTCCGCCGCGATGCCCAAAATACCGTTGCTCGGGGCCAGGCCGGACCTACTTTTCCTGGGCGTGGTCGCCTGGACCGTTGTCCGCGGCCTGCGCGAGGGAGCGATCGGTGCCTTCGTAGGGGGGATGGCCCTCGACCTTCTCTCTCCGGGATGGCTGGGCAGCCACACGCTGGCGCTCCTCCTTGTGGTTGCGGCTGTGGGAGCGATGGTCGCGCCTTTACACCGGGGCAACCTGCTCTTCCCGGCGGGTGCGGCGTTCCTTGGGACA
The DNA here is from genome assembly GCA_041082245.1 of Chloroflexia bacterium. GTDB lineage: Bacteria > Chloroflexota > Chloroflexia > DTKN01 > DTKN01 > DAOTVY01. The sequence continues at coordinate 41,051 of JBDOIE010000015.1, read as the reverse complement.
ATTGGCTATCACCTGCTGTTGGTGGTGCTGACAGGTGTCCCATGGCACTCGGAGGTCCTGGTGCGCGTCGTCCTGCCCCTGGCGCTTGTCCATGGAGCCTTGATGCCCCTGGTCTATGCGTTGAGCGAATGGTTGGATCGCCGCATCCGGCCCCGGATGCGGATCGGGTAGTCGGGGGAGGAAAGAACGACGTGAACGGACGGCGGAGACACAGGCCTTCCTGGCGTTTCATCCTTCTGCGACTGCTGTTGGTGGCTGCATTCGCACTCCTCGGCACGCGGCTCTGGTACTTGCAGATCGTGGAGGGCGCGCGCTACCGGGAAGCGGCCGAAGGAAACCGCCGTCGAACGGTGGCCATGTTGCCCATTCGGGGGAGGATCTTTGACCGCGCGGGGCGGGTACTTGCCGAGAACGTCCCCAGCTTCACCATCATGGCCACAGTGGATAGTTTGCCCGAGGATGAAGCGGAACGCACACGGTTGTTCGACCGGCTATGTGCGCTGCTCCGGTGCGAAGGGACAGTGGAGGTAGACCCCCGCAAGATCGATCCAACCGCCCTGGAAACGCTCTATGCATGGTTGGGCGAGCGTCTCGAACTGGGCTATGGAGGAGATCTGGAAGCGCTTCTGGACCTCGAGGGACCCTTCCGCGCAACCGTGCGTCTGACGGAATCGGATGCGGCGTGGCTTCGGACACGGATCGCGTCCTCGGCCGGCCTGACTTACACCACGTCCCTCGAACAAGTTTTGTACGATAGCCACGTCCCCGTCTACCTGCCTGTCCCCCTGGCGGAAAACGTGCCGCGCGATGTCGCACTTGTCATCGAGGAACACCGGCTCGACCTTCCCGGGATCTATGTCCAGCCCGAGCCATCGAGACGCTATCCGACGGGTGCCCTGACGGCACACGTCGTGGGATACGTTGGGAGGATCAGCGCGGAGGAACTCGCAGCAGAGAACCCTGACCCCAAGAACGGCCAGCCTGTCCGGTACCTCGAGAACGATCGCATCGGCAAGCTCGGGGCAGAGCGTGCCTTCGAGGCGATCCTTCGCGGGGAACTCGGGCTGCAGGAAATCCAGGTGGACGCAAGCGGCCGCCCGGTCGGCGCTCCTTTCTGGACCAAGGATCCGCGCCCCGGCTATGACGTCGTACTGACTCTGGATACGGACCTCCAGGAAAGAGCCACGGCGATCCTGGAGCAGTACATCCGCCAGGCAGAGCGGGAGCGGCCGCGGGACTACCGCCCGGTGACGAGCGGGGTTGCAGTCGTCCTGGACGTGCGGAGCGGGCAGGTGCTCGCGATGGTCAGCTTGCCGTCCTACGACAACAACCTCTTTGCGCGCGGCATCACGCAGGAAGAGTTCCGGCGCCTGCTGGATGATCCTCGCAACCCGCTTCTAAACCGGGCCATCTCCGGGAGCTATCCCCCCGGGTCTACCTTCAAACTGGTGGTCGCTTCGGCTGCGCTCCAGGAAAAGGTGATCACTCCGAAGACACGCATCTTCGACGGCGGAGCGTTGCTCGTGCCGAACCGCTACGACCCCAACCTTCCTCCACAGGTTTTCCCCTGCTGGCTGCGCAGCGGACACGGCTGGCAGACAGTGGATGTGGCGATCCGGAACTCCTGTAACGTCTTCTTCTTCACCATCGCCGGTGGTACACCCGACAAGCAGTACGAGGACGGTCTGGGGATCGAGAGGTTCGTACGGTACGCTCACGCCTTCGGATTCGGCGAACCGACGGGGCTGGGATTGCCCGGTGAGGCATCGGGACTGATCCCGACGCCCGAATGGAAAGAGGAGACGCTCGGGGAACCGTGGGTCCAGGGCGACCTGTACAACATGGCCATCGGCCAGGGCAATATCCTGGTCACCCCGCTGCAGCTCGTCAACGCCGTGGCCGCCATCGCCAACGGCGGAACCCTGTACCGCCCACAGCTACTGCTGCGCGTCCAGGACGCCCAGGGACAGGTCGTACAGGAGTTCCGCCCGCAGGTGATTCACCAGTTGCCGGTCGACCCCGACTATCTGGCGGTAGTGCGGCAGGGAATGCGGCGGGTAGTCACCGAATCGGCCACCGATTACGCGCGCACGCACGCGAGCGTCGCGATCGCCGGCAAGACGGGGTCGGCGGAGTTCGGGCCTTTCCTGAGGCCGGGCGTGCGGCAGGCCCACGCGTGGTTCGTCGGTTTTGCTCCCTACGAAGACCCGCAGATCGCCGTCGCGGTGGTCGTGGAGGGCGGTGGACAAGGAAGCCGGATCGCCCTGCCGGCGGTAACCGATATCATCGAGTACTACTTCACACGGTCAGGAGCATCGGCAAGTGAGGGAACCGATGGAGGAACTGGTTCGCCTGAAAGGTGACCGGACGGGCCTGCGCCTGTTCCTGGACGAGGAAGCGCCGCTGGAAGCGTTGCTCGCCGCTCTGGAAGAGCAGCTGCGGCGCGGGGAAAGCTTTTTCCGGGGCGCCGAACTGATGGTGGATGTAGGGAACCGTGCCCTCAGCACGGAGGAGTTGGGCCAGCTGACCACGATCCTGCAGCGATGGGGCGTGGATCTCCGTGCGGTTGGCACCCTGAACCGTCAGACGCGCGGCGCCCTTCGGGATGCCGGCGTCCGGGCGGTCCCTTCCGCGACCGCGCCGCTCCCCACACGCGCGGAAAGCGGCACCCGTCCGCTCGCGATCTCCGACGCGCTGTTCGTCACGCGCACGGTCCGCTCGGGACAGGCCGTACGGCACCATGGGCCGATCACGGTGCTGGGGGACGTGAATCCGGGCGCCGAAGTCCTGGCCGGGGGCGACGTGGTGGTCTGGGGACGGCTGCGTGGCGTCGTCCATGCCGGGGCCATCGGAGACGAGCGAGCCATCGTGTGTGCGCTCGACCTTTCGCCGACGCAGCTCCGAATCGCCAACCTGGCCGCTCGCCCCCCCGAGGAAGGCGTACCGTCCGCGGGTCCCGAGGTTGCGTATATCGCGGGCGGCCGTATCGTCGTGGAGCCGTGGGATCTCTTCCGGCGGCCCTGAGGAGGGCTGGTCCGCCTGAGCACTGGAAGGAGGCAGGTATGGCCCAAGTGATCACGATCACCTCCGGCAAGGGAGGGGTGGGCAAGACCACTACGACCGCGAACTTGAGCACTGCCCTGGCGATGCTGGGACAGCGCGTGGTGGCCATCGATGTGGACATCGGCCTGCGGAACCTGGATATCGTGATGGGGCTCGAGAACCGCATCGTGTACGACCTGGTGGACGTCGTGGAGGGTCGTTGCAGGCTCCGCCAGGCGATGATCAAAGACAAACGTCTGCCCGATCTCTACCTGATTCCAGCGGCGCAGACGCGCGACAAGACCGCTGTGAGCCCCACGGACATGATCGAGGTGTGCCGCCAGCTGCGCGGGGAATTCGATTTCATCCTCATCGACAGCCCTGCGGGCATCGAGCAGGGTTTCAAGAACGCCGTTGCAGGAGCGGACGAGGTGCTGATCGTGACCACTCCAGAGGTTGCGGCCGTCCGCGATGCCGATCGGATCATCGGGCTGGTCGAGGCCGAAGAGAAAGGGGAACCCCGCCTGATCATCAACCGCCTGAACGTCAGCATGGTGCGTCGGGGAGAGATGCTGAGTGTAGAAGACGTCCGCGAGATCCTGGCGATCCCGATCATCGGGATTGTTCCTGAAGATGCCCACATCCTGACGTCCACGAACCGTGGGGTGCCGGTGGTGCTGGAAAACCGTTCCGCGGCCGGCCAGGCGTTCCTTCAGATTGCCCGACGGCTCCTGGGCGAGGAAGTGCCGCTAACGGTCCCCGAGGAGCCCTCGTTCTGGGGGCGGATCGCCACCTGGATGGGCCGCCGCAACGACGGCACCAGGGGTCAGTGAACAGGGAGGACGAGCCGTGGATCTGGTACGCAGCATGTTCCAGCGACGCCCAAAGAGCTCCGCGATCGCGAAAGAGCGTCTGCAGCTCGTGCTTGTGCACGACCGCGGCTTTTCGCCGCAGCTTCTGGAAACGCTGAAGAGCGAGATCATCGCCGTGATCTCCAAGTACGTGGAGATCGATGCCGAGCACATCGATGTCAAAATCACGCGCACCGAGCGCCAGGACCGACTCGTGGCCGACATCCCGGTGCGGCGCTTCTCGACACGTTAGAGCGCGGATGGGCCGGACCGGCCGAGCAGCGGGACGGACAGCCGGGAGACGCACCGGCCAATTGTGAGGGACGGTTCACGTCCGGAGTGCAGAAGCGCCGTACTCGAAAAACGTCTGTCCAAGGGAACCGGGTCCACAGCCCCTCTGCTACAGCCCAAGGTGGTTGAGCCAGAGCCAGGAAAGGGTATGCAGGAGGGAAACGGATAGCCAGACGATCGCCCCGCTCAAGCGCGCCCCGGCCGGCCGCACGCGCCCAAGGATCAGGTAGGCCGCGGTCGCCGTCAGGAGCACGAACGGTGGCGCCAGGAGGTCCCAGTCCTGGCGCGCCCCCAGGTCCGGGTTGTATACCCAGGTGAAGAGAAGGGCAGGCACCGTAGCGAGCAGCAGAAAGACCAGGATCCGGTCCGCAAGGAGCGCTCGCCACCGCCGCCCGAAAGCGGCTACCGTTGCGACCAGGGCAAACAGCGAAAGCGGCGCGGCCAGTAGCTGCTGGTTCAGTACAGCGCGCAAGTGTTCCCAGGACAGGATCGGGTACGGTTCGTGCGCTTCTGGGGCTGGCCGCAGGAGGTGCTTGAGGAAAACCCCGTCCACGCCCCCGAGCCCGCGGGATGCCCAGGTCAACCTCCCTGGGTCATAGCCGAGCAAGAGGAAGATTCCCGATACAAGGGCAAGCAGCAGCAGTCCCGCAAGCACCGCACCGAGCACCGCCCGGATACGTGCTCGGCGGCCTTCTGCAACCGCATTCCACACCACATAGAGCAGCGCGGGCGCCAGGTACACCGCCTGCAGGTGCGTCACCACGGCCAGCGCGAAAGCCCACACGGACCACACATACCCGATACGGCGCTGTAACGCGAGGACCCCGGAGAGCAGAAACACGGCCAGCGCCGCCGTAACCATCGTGTACATCTCGATGTAGCCTGCAAAGAGCAACGCCGTCCCCTGTGCGACCAGGAGGAGCACAAAGAACGAACGCTCCAGCCGCTGTGGGAACAGCGCCGCGCCGAGCCCTGAGGCTCCCGCGACGAACACCCCGCCAACAATGCAGCTGAGTACGCCAAGCGCACCGCGCAGAGCCGGAAAAGCGTCCGTTGCCGCCACCGGCTGCACAAGGCATCGCGAGAGGGGCGGAGCTACCCGCAGCCAGGCGGGCCATTGCGCCGCTAGCGCCCGCCCCAAGCCAGCCCGGAGCAGGAAATCGACCGGACTCCGTTCCCGCCAGAGCGCTCCCAGCGCAATGTCCTCCACGATCTCTTCCCAGTCGCCATAGAAGCAGCGGGTACGCAGCAGCCAGAAACAGGCTATTGCAAGCAAAGCGGCCAGCGCCGCTGCCACGAGAGCACTCCGTACCCGGTAATGGCGCGTCCGGAAAGAGAGCCCGAGCAGGGCACGGGCCAACGGCCCGGACCCCAGACAGACCGCGGCCGCCGCGAGTACCCCGCCCCAGCGCCACCCGACTGGAAGGCGCCCGTAGAAACGGACTCCCCAGGACAGGTTCTCGTACGGACCCTGTTCCACAGGCAGCCACGGGGCCGCAAGGTGAAGGCCAAGGACCAGGCACGCACCCGCGGCCATTGCCCAGAGCCATCCCCGGGAGGTGGCTATCGTCCTTGCCCGGGGGAGCGCGAGACGGCCGGCCGCCATTGTACGGGACATCGCCGCAAGATCGCGACGCACCGCGGGTCCGTACACGAGGCCTGCGAGAGAGACCGAGCCGATCACCGCGGCCCACGGGAACGGGCGGAATTGCTGTGTGGGCCAGTACCTCTGCACCCCCACGCAGGCAAACCCCAGTACCATCCCCCCAGCGACAAGTCCGCCCAGACGGCTCCCGCTCAGGCGCGCGAAGCCCGCGTAGGACAGCAACGAGAGTCCCAGGAACAGCAGGGACGGCCCCAGCGCAATCCCCCGGGGCCCGTGGCCGACCGCCCGCAGTTCGACCCGCTCCACGGCCACTCCGAGCTCCCGGGGGTCGTTGGGGGGAGAGAACGCCGACGTACGCAGCTCCAATTCGACGGAATGAGCGAAGGGAGAAGACTTACCGGACAGAACGAGGGAATAGACACCGCTCCTGGAAGCGATGTCCAGCCGCCCCACCTCGTCCCCGTCCACGGCGAGAAACAGCGGGATGGTTCGATCAGGCTGTCCGGACAGGTACAGCACGAGTTCCCAGGGCGCGGGCAGGCCCACCTCGGGCAACCGAACGCTCGCTTCGGCGCGCGTCCAGCGGTACGCGCGGCCCCCCGTCGCTTCGGGAGCGTGGAAATTCTTGAGCAGAGGCTCGGATGCCGCTTCCCCCACCCGTACGACAACGGGCGGACGCATCTGGAACGCCACAAGGAGACCCGCTACGCCCGCCACAAGGAGGAGGACCGGCCACAGTATGCGTGCGCGGGCAATCGAGCCAGCCTCTGTGCGCGTGAGCCTTTCCCGCATCGCACGACCTTCGCTTTTCCCATCGGGTGCACAATCAGCGCCGGATTATACCACCCGCACACGCCGCGGGCAAGCGCGCTCTATGCCAGAAGTTTCCCCGGAACAGCCGAGCGCAGCAGGGTTGTACGCGAACGCCAGCGCCCTCCTAGAGGAAACGCAGGATCCGCTCTTTCAGCGGGAAACGCAGTTCGTTCAGACGATTCCGCAACGCCGGGTCGAGACCGCCGAGCAGGCGGAGCACGCCGAAGAACACTACACCTCCGAGCGCTGTGAGGCCCAGGTCCTTCGCCAGCACGGCGAGGCGCCCTCCCCAGCCGCTCCCGATCTGGGTGATCCTCAACCATAGGGTCAGGGGGTAGAGGACGGCCAGCATGGTCGCCGTGGCACAACTCACCCGCGCGGCAAACCGCCAGGGAAAGTGCAGCGGGAAAGCCCGCAGGCTGTAGCAGAAAGTTACCGCCCGCGAAGCCACGCGCGCCACACTCGCCGCCCCGACTGCGCCGATCAGCCCGTACCGCGGCACCCATAGGTAAAGCAGCGGTACCACGACCAGAGCAAGGAGCCGGCCGAGGACCACGATCCCGTAGCGCTCGTAGACCTGCAGGATGTTCTGGGGTGTCCCGATCAGCGTTTCCAGGAACATCGCCGCGATGAGGATGATCACGAGTACGCCCGTGCTCCGGGGAAACCCGGGGTAGAGCAGCGGAACCAGAGACGGGGACAGCAGCGCAAGTCCGACGCCCGTGGGCACAAGCAGGAGGAGCAGGAACTGGCTCAGGACCTCGAACGCCTGCTGGAGCTCCTGCAGGCCTTTCCGCGCGTACAGATGGGCGAAGAGCGGTACCTGGATCCCGCTCAACGGTACCATCAGGTAGGTCAGAAAGAGGCCCACAAACTTGCTTGCCACCCCCAGGGCCGCTACGTCCGCTGTGCCCAGGTATGCCGCCGTGACCAGGCTCAGGAAGGCGAGGTCGTACAGCCATGTGCTGAGGTTGATCAGGTAGGAGATCGCCGAGAAGGCAAGGAAACGTCTCCAGACGCGATGCCACCACCGATCTGCCGTTGCGGTGCCTTCCGGCAGCGCCACCATCGCCTGCCGTGCACGCCAGGCGGCAAGCGCCACCCCGACGATCGGTGTGACGACCAGGGCAACCAGGATCCCTTTCATGTCCCAGCCGGCCAGGACCAACACGATGATGAGCAGCGGTTGCAGCACTGCCAACCCCACATCGATCGCGTTTGTGGCCCGTTGCCTGAAGTAGGCCACGAGGAGGCGCGTCAAGACATCGAAAACCGCCCCCAGAAGGAGCATTGCGCCGATTGTCCAGAGGTACAGCCGGCCCTCGCGCTCCAACCGGGCGATCAGCTGCTCGTGCGCACTCCGCTCAGCAAGCAGGCGTTCGCGTCGCACCGGATCGCTTTCCTGCTGCAGCTGAAGGTCGATCGAGGCGATCTTGCGCAATTCGTTGCCCCGCACATACCCCTGGAGCGGACCGGAGAACAGCTGCAGGCCCAGGAGGAGCAGGAGCAGCAAGCCCAGTTTGACCACGACGACTTCGCGCAGGAAGCGGCGCAGTCCCGCGCGTCCGAAATGGTGCGCGACCTCGGGAATGTAGCGTGGCAAAGCGCGCTCCATCCCCAGGTCCGCATAGCTTCCCAGGGTACTTGCCAAAGAAACAAGCAGAATGTAAAGACCGTAGCGCTCCAGCCCCAGGAGGTTCGGCACGACGATGCCCACGGCCACGCCGACCACAAACTTGAGCGGGAAGAGCATCACGTTCCAGAACATCGCTCCCGCAACCTGACGTGAAAGCGGCGTGTGGTTGGTTTCGTCCACGTTGCGCCTCGCTCCGAATCCAAAAGCGCCCGCGTCACGGCTGCGGCGACGGGCGCACCCGCCGCAGTAGTAAGAAGTCGCCCCGCTGCACGACCACTTCCCACTCCCCGCTCTGGCGGTAGGCAGCCAGCAGTTCGCGGCCGCGCGGTGGGAGAAGATCGGAGGTGTCCGTCACGATGTACTCGGCGCGGGCGATGTACGCCTCCGGATAGGACCGGTTGCCGGGAAAGAAGTAGAGGCCTTCGCGCTGTGCCAGGAAGGGAGCGAGAAAACTGCTGGCCGCAACCGGAGCATCGGGCGGTACCTGGGCCAGCACCGCGCGCGCATCGGCAATCCGCTGCGCGGTATCCCGGTTGCGTACCGTACTCCACAGGGCGTTTTTCCACAGCACGCAGTTCAACAGGCCGAACACGAGCAGCAAGCAGAGGGCAATCGAACGAGCGCGTTCCCCCTCCCACCCCAGCCGCCGCCGGCCGAAGCGAAGCAGGCGATCCAGTCCATACCACGCAGATACGAGCACTGCGGGCAGCGTCAGCCCCTGGTACTGGTAGTAGAGGCTGAACTGTACCGGGTTTGGGGAAAGCAGGTTCAGCAGGAAGATCGGAGCAGCCGGCAGAAGCGGCCCCGGCGCAAGGATCGGCAAGAACGCCGAAAGGAACAGGAAGGAGAGGAGGAACCGTACCTTGAGCGGCTGAAAGAGTACGGAAAGCACGAACACCGGCCGCGTCACAAAGGTACGGACCACTTCGCCCAGCGTATTGCCCAGGTAGCCGTAGCTGTAGATGCCGGCGACGAAACTGCCATTCCCGTGTGTAAAGTGCGGGACAACGACAAACAGGGCGATGTAGAACCAAGCAGCGCCCACGACGATCGGCGGGACCACGTACGGCCACCGACGTTTACGAAGCAAAGCGTACACTCCGAAGGCGACCGCAAAAAGCGCGGACTCGGTCTTGGTCGCCATCGCGAGCAGGAGAAAAAGCGCCCACCAACCCCAGCGACGGCGTTCGAAGAAGTAGAAGGCAGCGAGCGCAAAGGCCATCGAAAAAGAGCGGTACTGGAACTCGTAGAGGTTGATGTGCTGGACCGTCGGGTGCAGCAGATAGAGCGCTGCTGCGATCAACCCTGGCACCCGCCGGCCCCACAGGTCGCGGACCAGACCGTAGAGCGGCAACGCCCCCAGAACGATCGCCAGCGTTTGCAGTACGAGCAGCGTAGACGTGGACGGACAGAGCGCGTACAGGGCCGCGAGCGGGATCTCCAGGAGCACCGGTCCGTCATCGAAGTCATAATCCATCATCGCGAACACCGAGGTCCGGAAGAACCGGCCGTGCATGGTGTTCCAGATCGTCTGCTCGTTGCCCGCAAGGTCGAAACCCTGCCGCAAGGTGTACAGTTTGTAGATCGAGGCTGCGCTGAACAGCAACCCATAGCCCACGAGCATCAGCGCCAACAGGAGACCCGCGTGGCGTTCGAGCCTGTTCCAGAAGCTAGTCAGCCGGTCTACCGCGCTTCTCGGCCACACGCGCATCGCTACAGCCCCAAGAGCCGCTGGATGCCGGCGACCATCAGCGGGGCCAGCCGTTCGCCGACAATCCGGATATCTGCTTCGGTCCATTCTTGCTGTACGTTCGAAAGCCGGTACAGCCAGGTATGCAGTGAGGCCACCGCAAGCGCTAGAGCGGTCGCCCACACTATTGCTTTCCCCCAGCACCGGCTGCCCAGCAACCAATCGAGTGCGACCCCGCCCCACAGCGCGAGAAGCGGCATCAGGAAGAAGATATGCTTATCGACGAGCTGGATCCGGTAATCGACTGCCAGGAACAGCAGCCCTGTCAGGAACCAGGACCATGTCAGCCAGCGCGTCAGGGGATTCCGCAAGCAGCCGCGTCCCGCCCAGAGCCCCACGAAGGCCAGCACTGCCGGCCAGAGGAGCCCGTACCGCAGCGAAGCGATCCTCACGAGTGTCCGCCAGAGGAACACGGTCACCGGAACGGACTGGGCCGTGCTTCCCAGGCCTGCTCCCAGTCTCCCGGAGCGCAAGAGCAGCAAGAGCGGGGGAACGTACTGCCAGTAGTAGATCGCCATCGCCAGCCCTACAGCAACCACCAGGGCAAGCCCGACCCTCCCGAGCGGGCGTACTTCGAGGCTACGGCTCCACGAGAGCCCAAGGAGCAAGAGCACGAAAAAGACGACGATGAACGCCGCGATCACGCTATAATAGAGCATTGTGCCCAGGAGCAAGACGACAAGCCCGGACCAGACGGTCCAGCGCTTCATCTTTTCCCACCCCGCCACAAGGTACCACGTAGCGGCAATCGCCCACCAGAGCCCGGTCGTCGTCGGCACGTTTCCCCAGGAATGGAGGAGGAACGTCGTCGGGAAAAGGCCGTACAGCAGCGCCGCAAAGATACCTGCGCGGTTCCCCATACCCAGTTTTCTCGCGAGCCCGTAGAGCAAGAAGCCGCGGCTTGTATCCAGGAAAACGCTCAGAAGGTTCGCCGTGACGTACGGGGGCCATGGAAGGAAGAAGAACGCTGCGGCAGTGATGTGGTAGAACGGTGAATAGGGCACGGCCGCTTCCAGGCTGCCGCCCCACTGGTCCGGCGCGATCCAGAACGCGAGCGCCCCGGGTTTGTAGATCGTGGCGAGCTCTCCATCCACGATTCGCTGTGCCTGCCAGAGATGCCACTTCAGGTCGATCGCGACACTGTTGGGGTAGAGCAGGCCCCAGGCCTTCAGCCAGAAGCCAACCAGAAAGATCGCCTGAAGCCACCGTACGTCCCGATCGGATGCGGCCACGCCACTCCACCGGTACAGGAGGCGCGCTAGGCGGCCCGAAGCTGCGGCGAGCGCCAGGCCCAGCAGCATCCCTGCCACGAGCCGTGGCAGGTAGGCCGCCACCTGAAGCCGGTACACGCTGAGCGCGCAGGCAACAGCGGCTGCCACAAGCAGGGCAACCACGGCAGCCCCTCGCCAAGAAACGACCCAGGTGCTCAGCCCTGCGTAAATCCCTGCCACAAGGAGCAGGCACCACAAGAGCGGTACGAGGGCCGGCCAGCCGGCCGAGAATCCATTGCTCATAGGCACGAGCTCCACGCGGCTTACCTTCACCCCGACAAGGCGATCATCCTCGCCCCCAGCGACCTCCGCTGGCACAAACGGCGTCGTTTCGAGCGTAACCCGTACGCTGCCCAGATGTTGCTCGCTGGCCGGAATCCAGAAACGGTACGCCTGCCAGCCCTTCGACACCACGACCTCGCTCATCACAGTGCCATTGACCGCGATCCGCACCGTCCGGTCCGCTAACCCCGCGTACTCGTGCCCGCCCAGCCGCACCAGCAGCCACCGGTCCCGCGCCCCTACCCCCGGGAAAATCACTTCCGACCTCGCACCCGTCCAGCGGAAAGGCTCGAGCCCGTCGACTCCCTCCCGATCATGAAAACCTCGCAGGAAGGGACGATCCGCGTATCGACCCGCATCCACCGTGTAGATGCGGTCGAACTGGTACGCGCACACCACAAAGATCGCGGTCACTAGCAGCACAAGAGGCAACACCCGGTACCGCGAAAGGGCGTTCGGCCAGAAGCAGCGGCTACCGGCCTTCCAGCAGCTGGATTGCCCGGGATGACTGCCCAAGCCTACCATCGGTTAGCCGGCTCGCCCTTCGCGCGCCGAGAAGACGCGGTAGTCCAGGTTCAGGAAGGGGTTGTCCAAACGCTGGCACTCCTGAAGGTAGTCACGATCCGCAGCGTCCAGAGAGGGCTTTTCCGCAAGTACGCAAAGGCGGTTGAACCGCGCCAAATGCCCCTGGAAACGGTCCGTCGCGTACGCGACCGCCTGCCCTGTGTCGATCAGAAACGGCCAGTCGCTGCTTTCCAGAAGGAGCAGTTCGCGCCCGGCCTGCTTCAGGACTTCCAGACGCTCGCCCTCGGCATCCGGGAAGCGAGCCACCAGTTGCTCCATACGCCGTTCTGCGTCGTGGATGAGGGGCCACATCCACTCGGTCTCCGGGTTCATCCAGGTAGAATGGTCTCCGCCCTTGCCCCACGACCCCTCCGGCAACACGATCGCTTCCTCGGGCGGAAACTGCTCCAGATACTCCCCCACAGTGCTCAGTTCGATATCCGGATCGCGCGCCAGACGTACCAGGACCTCTTTGAGCCAGTTGATGCCCTCGAACCACCAATGGCCGAACAGCTCCGTATCGTAGGCCGCAACCACGATCCCCGGCCGGCCGCTCCTGGCCCAGTAGCCGAGCAGGTGCTCCCGCACCACCTCCACAAAATGCGACGCGTGCTCCTGCGCGCGGTGGAACGCGTGATACGGATCGTACAGGTCCTTTTCGCCCAGGTCAACCCGATCTCCGGTTACACGCCAGTACTGCAAGCCGGAGATATCGTCCTTGCGATGAAACTCCCGATACACGAAATCGCCCGGATAACCCTCCGATGCGGACCACACCTGCTTGCCCGTGCGCGCATCTCGCCCGAAAACGGCCACGGAAGAAGCCTGGATGTAATAGGGCCGGAAAGTGGTTCGCTCGGCCGGCTCCCGGCCTTCTTCGAGCGGTACTACGAGTTTGCGCTTCGGCACCCCACCGTACGGCCCCACCACATCGCCCACCGCCTTCCCAGTCAGCCGGCCGCGCTCGATGGCGTGTGTCTCGACAAACGTGTAGCTCAGGTTCAGCTCCGCCAGAAACTCCTCAAGGCCCGGTTTCACGATCTCTCGCCCGTCCTCGACCTTAAGGAAGCCCGGCCGATACGCACACTCGGGCAACCAGATGCCTCTCGGAAGACGGCCAAAATGGCGCAGGTAGCTCGCGACCCCAGTGCGTAGCTGCGCGTAGATGGTCGAATCGCGCTCCATCAGGGGCAAGTAGGCGTGCGTCGCCGCGCTCGTCAGAATGTCGATGAACCCCTCGTCCTGCAGGAGGTGAAAAGCCCCGATCAGATCCCGCCGGAACCGCTCACGGAATGCCTGGAGGAGATTGCGGTACCACTCCTCATAGAAGCGCGCCAGGTACAGGAAATGCGGAGCATCTGGAACCGACGCTTCTGCCTTCTGGAAGCGCTCCACATCCTGGTGCGCCAGCTCGACTTCCCCCAGCAGAAAGGTCTCGAAATGGTCCAAGACTTCCGCATCGGCCAGCTGCTCCCCGAGGATCGGTGTAATCCCGACGGTGACCCGAAAGGGCACACCATCCGCGCGCAGGTCGTAGAACGCGTTCAGAAGGGGAAGGTAGGTTTCCGCCATCGCTTCGTGGAGCATCTCCTCGCCGAAAGGCCACCGCCCGGCCTGCCGGACATACGGCATATGCGAATGGAGTACGAAAGCCAGGTAGCCCTTGCGCATCGAGTCCCTCCTGCCGGTTTACCGCCGGGATGGTGGGCCCTGCCCGGCCTGCGCCGAGCTCAGTCGGCCTTTCCCACGCAACCCAGCACGTCCAGCTTGTGGAGCACGACCTGGCGGATTGCCTCGCGGGCAGGGGCCAGGTACTTGCGCGGATCGAATTCCTCCGGATGCTCGAACAGGTACTTGCGCACCGCACCTGTAAACGCCAACCGAAGGTCGGTATCGATGTTCACCTTCCGGATGCCGATCTTGCGCGCCTCGATGATCATCTCCTCCGGCACGCCCTGGGCACCCGGGATATTGCCGCCGTAAGCGTTGCAGATCTGCACCAACTCAGGAAGGACACTGGAAGCCCCGTGGAGCACGAGCGGGTACCCCGGGGGCAATTTCTCCACGATGGCACGCAGACGATCGAAGTCCAGACGCGGTTCCCCTTTGAACTTATAGGCCCCGTGGCTCGTCCCGATCGCTACGGCCAGCGAGTCGCATCCGGTACGTGCCACGAACTCGGCGGCCTGGTCGGGGTCTGTGAAGCGCGCCTCACGCTCGGTGGCCGAAACGTCGTCCTCGATCCCGGCCAGCCGACCCAGTTCCGCTTCCACGGTAACACCGCGGGGATGGGCATACTCCACGACCTGCCGCGTCAGGGCGATGTTCTCTTCGAACGGCAGCCGCGACCCGTCGATCATCACCGAGGTAAAGCCGCCGTCGATGCAGCTCTTGCAGATCGCGAAATCCTCCCCGTGGTCGAGGTGGAGCACGATCGGAACACTGCTCGTCAGCACCGCCGCTTCGACCAGCTTCGTCAGGTACTCGTGGCGCGCATAGCGCCGCGCACCGGCTGAGACCTGAAGGATCAGAGGCGCACGCTTCTCCTCTGCGGCATCGACGATTCCCTGCAGAATCTCCATGTTGTTCACATTGAACCCACCGATGGCATACCCCTCTTTCGAAGCCCGTTCGAACAGTGCACGCGAATTGACCAGCGGCATGGTTTCCTCCTTGCCCCGCTAAAGGCGGGTCATTCCAAACGCTGTAGCAGCGCTTCCAGCTCCTCGTCGGAAAAGAAGTAGATGACGAGACGGCCTCCTTTGCGCCCCCGCTGGATACGGACCCGGGTGCCCAGCAACCCTTGCAAGCGCGCCTCCAGGGCGGCGATCTCCGGCTCGTCCCGCCGCGTGGCCACGCCTCGCTCTCTGCGGCGCAAGAGGCCGCGCACGAGCCGTTCGGTCTGGCGTACGCTCAGCCCGCGTCGGAGGACGATCTCCATCGCCTTCACCTGGGCCTCCGGCGTAGGGAGCGAAAGCAACGCCCGAGCGTGCCCGGCCGACAACTCGCCCGAAGCCACACGTTCCCGCACGGGCTCGGGAAGCTGTAAGAGACGCAGGCTGTTCGTCACAGCCGGCCGGCTTCGCCCGACCTGACGTGCCACATCGTCGTGGTTCAACCCGAACTCTTCCACCAGCACCCGGTAAGCTTCCGCTTCTTCCAGCGGGTTCAGATCTTCGCGCTGGAGGTTCTCGACCAGCGCGAGCTCCACCATCTGCCGCGGCGAGACATCCTTCACGATCGCCGGAATCGTGGTCAACCCGGCCAGACGCGCGGCACGCCAGCGCCGTTCCCCTGCGACGAGCTGATAGGTCGGCGGAAGCGCATCCAGCACCTCGGTCACGATGACCGGCTGCAGCACCCCGTGCGCCGCGATCGATGCAGCAAGTTCCTGCAGCCCCTCGGGATCCTCCCGCTGGCGCGGCTGGCGGGGGTTCGGCACGATCCGTTCCAGCGGGATTTCGCGGATCCCTTCGCTCTCTCCTGCCGTGGGGATAAGCGCGTCTAGCCCGCGCCCAAGCCGCCTGCGTTCAGACATGCGCCCCCTCCTTCCGTTCCGGGACGGTGAACCCCAAGCGCGCCAGGAACTCCTGCCCGAGCCGTTCGTACGCAAGCGCCCCGTAGCTGTGGGCGTCGTACTCCCAGATCGTTCGGCCATGGCTCGGTGCTTCGCCCAGGCGCACCGTGCGCGGGATCACCGTGCGGAACATTCGGCCAGGCAAATGGCGCTGCACTTCCTGGACAACTTCCAGGGACAGGCGCGTGCGGCTGTCGTACATCGTCATCACGATCCCGATCAGCTGCAATCCCGGATTGAGGCGCTGCTGGACGCGCCGCACTGTCCCCAGAAGCTGCGCCAGGCCCTCCATCGCGAGGTACTCGCACTGGAGCGGGATCAACACTCCCTGCGAAGCCACAAGTGCATTGATGGTCAACAGCCCGAGCGAAGGCGGGGCATCGATGCACACGAAATCGTACAGCTCACGGTACGGCCGCAGCACCTGCTCCAGCCGCTGTTCCCGCCCTTCCTGTGCCAGCAGCTCCACTGTGGCCCCGGCAAGCTGCACCGTCGCTGGAACAAGATCGAGGCCCGAACGTCCGGTCGGGACAATCACCCGATCCAGGGGCAGGTGGTCCAGGAGTGCTTCGTAAAGGGTAGCCCGCAGCCTCGACTTTGCGATTCCCAGGCTTGTCGTCGCATTTCCCTGGGGATCACCGTCTACGAGGAGGACATGGTACCCTTGCCTTGCCAGGAAGGCACTCAGGTTAACCGCCGTCGTCGTCTTGCCGACGCCGCCTTTCTGATTGGCCAGGGCAAATGTATATCCCATCGGGCGATGTCCCACCAGCGCTACCGGTCGGCCCTATTGTACCAGGTTTACGGGGCAGGCGCAAACGCTTGACCCGGCCGCACCCCTGTGCTATACTCTCGGCCAGCCAGGAGATCGCCCGATCGAAGGAGGATGGTGTGGCGACGATTCTTCCCCTACCCGATCTCGATGACCCCAACACTTACCTGGAGATCGACCGCTCCCGGGCAGGTGCGCGCCTTTTCGACCTGCCGAACCAGTGCCGCCGTGCCTGGGAGCTTGTCCGTAGCTGGTCCCCACCGGCTACGCCCGCACCACCCCGCGCCGTGGTGATCGCCGGTATGGGCGGATCGGCCATCGGAGGGGACCTGGTCCGCGCGCTCGCGGAACGATGGTCATCCTTGCCGGTAACGGTACATCGCGATTACGGGCTTCCCGCCTTCGCGGGCCGGCATACGCTGGTCATCGCGTCCAGCTACTCGGGGAACACCGAGGAAACGCTTTCTGCAGCGGAGGAGGCGCGACGGCGCGGCGCGACGCTGATCGCGGTCACGACGGGCGGGGAGCTCGCGAGACGCGCCCGTGACTGGGGAATCGATGTGCTCCAGTTCGATTACCTCGCTCAGCCGCGCGAGGCGCTGGGATACAGCTTTCTCCTGCTCCTGGGCGTGCTCGTGCGGTTGGACCTTCTTCCCGACCCTACGCCTCAGGTGGAGGAAGCGGTCTCCCTGTTGAACGAGCTCCTCCTGGAGGTACGGCCCGAGATCCCCGAAGAACGGAATCCAGCTAAGGAGCTGGCGCGCTGGCTCTACGGCCATCTTCCGTTCATCTGCGGTTCGGGGCTTCTGGCTCCGGTCGCCCGCCGCTGGAAGGGGCAGTTCAACGAGAACAGCAAGTCCTGGGCGATGTGCGACGAGCTCCCGGAAATGGACCACAACGTTGTCGCGGGCACAGCTTACCCTCCGCGACTTGCTTCGAACGTGCGGGCGATCCTGCTCGCCTCGGATGCCGATCACCCTCGCAACCGGCTGCGGATGGACATCACCCGCCGCATCTTCGAGGAAGGCGGTACCCCCTGTCGTGTGGTCACGAGCCGCGGCTGTGGGGACCTGGCCCAGATGCTCACATCTGTGCTGCTGGGCGATGCAACGAGCTATTACCTCGCGATGCTCTACCGTGCGGACCCGACATCCATCCCGGCGATCCAGGTGCTCAAGGAAGCGCTCGCAGCCGCTCCATGATTCCTCTCGCTTCGTGCGATATGCCCGTGCGTTTTCGAAGGCGCGAGGCCTATCACCGAGCGCGATCCAGGGGCCGTAACGTCGGTGAGGGGATCGGAGCGAACGTACGGTGGGGGCCGCGGAGGCATGCAACCGATCGCCGCGTGGGCCGTATAGTCCAGAAAGGAGCGGACGATGCGGGACGCGATGGAAATCGTGCGGTTCCTTGCCGACACCATCGGCCCTCGCCCGTCGACGTCCGCGGCGGAGGCCCAGGCTGCCGCTTATGTCAACGCAAGGATGCGGGAAGGCGGCTTGGCGGTGGAAGTACAGCCGTTTCGCGCCGTGACCACGTCCAGTTTGCCCTGCGGGCTGCTCTGCCTGCTCGGTTCCTTGTCGCCCCTGCTCTACCGCGTTGCTCGCCCGGCGGGACTCGCTCTGGCTCTGCTCGTACTAACCGGTTTTGTGCTGGAGATGCTGTCTTTTCCGGTTGTCTCTTCGTGGCTTGCCTGGGGAAAGAGCCAGAACGTGGTCGGCACACGGCCACCCAGCCGTGAACAGAGGCGACACCTGATCTTCTTCGCGAACCTGGATACGGCGCGCGCTGCACTCCTGTTCCACCCCCGGTGGGTCCGCAGCATCCGGTGTTCTTTCCTGCTCCTGGCCGTGGCGCTGGTATGTGTTCCGGTGCTGATGGTCCTGCATTGGGCGACGGGAAGTCCGTGGCCGCTTTACTTGCAGGGTATTCCGGCGGGGTACCTCGCGTTGTTTCTCCTCCTCCTCGTACACCGCGAGGCGGTGATGCCGCACGTTCCCGGGGCAAACGACAACGCTTCCGGAGTCGCCGTACTCCTGTGGCTGGCGGAAGAATTGGACGACCTCGACCATACGGCCCTGTGGTTCGTCGCGACCGGGTGCGGTAAGTCCGCGCCCCAGGGGATACAGCATTTCCTGGGCCGTTACCCGTTTCCGCGGGACGAGGCGTTCTTCGTGAACCTGGAGAGCGTGGGCCGGGGGGAACTCACAGTCGTCACGGCGGAGGGCGTACTCTGGCCGCACCGGTCGGATGCGACGCTCATCGACCTGGCCCGCCGCAGTGAGGCAAAGGCGGCCTTTCGGCCTTTTCGCGCCGGGAGCACGAGCGCGCTGGTTCCACTGGCACGGGGTTACCGGGCGGTAAGCCTGATGACGCTCGAAAAGGGGCTTCCGGCCAACTGGCACTGGCCCAGTGATACATCCTCCCAGGTGGAACCCGAAGTGCTGGAACAGGCCGTCCGGCTCGCGGCCAGCGTCGCCAGGGGCCTGGACACGCTCGACACCGGGAGGCCGGCCCAGGATGGATGAGGAGGAGATCGCTATGCGTGGAAAGCGTCAGGGTGTGATCATCGCGCTTGGGGTCATTGTGGCTATTGTCCTCTTGATCCTGATTTCCTCTCGCGCCTGGGGTGTGTTGATCGGGCTGTTCGTGCTGGCCGATCTGATCGCCCTCGGTATCTACCTCCGTCGGCGTGGGGTGTGGGGTGGCCCAGGCCGGCCCGCGCGGTTCTGGCCATGGATCGTGGGCGCACTAGGGCTGCTGCTGCTCGTCCTTGCACTTACCCTGGGCGTACGCATCTACACCGATGCCCTCTGGTTCGGGCACCTGGGCTACGGGGAGGTGTTCCGCACGCAGGTCCTTACGCGCTTCCTGTTGTTCTTCGGCGCGGCCCTGCCCTCGAGCCTGTTCCTGGGCTTCTCCTGGCAGGGAGCCTTGCATGCATTGCTCCGGCAGCGAGAGCGCACAGAGGAGTGGACACCGCTTCCGAGGCGCAGTGGGCGTGCGGCGATCCCGATCCTGTGGACCCTTGCGGCCATCGCGGGGATCGTGTTCGGTAGCGTTGCGCAAGGGAAATGGATGCGCGTGCTGCGGTTCCTGCACGGGGTAGAGGTCGGCACACGCGATCCCCTGTTCGGCCGGGATCTCGGCTTCTACCTGTTCCGCCTCAGGCTGTTGCTGGACCTGAAGGCCATGCTGTTGTGGCTCACAGGAGTCGCCCTGGTGGTGACCGGGCTGATCTACGTCGTTGCCCTGCGCCGCAGGAGTTTCCCTGCACCGGCGCTCGGCCACCTGTCGCTGCTCGGTGTCCTGTTGCTCCTGGTCAAAGCGTGGGATTACCGGCTCAAGATCTACCAGCTGCTGTACTCGCGGCACGGCGCCGCCTTCGGCGCAAGCTACACGGATGTGCATGCCCGATGGCCGGCGTACGCCGTGCTGACATGGATCGTCATCGGATGCGCGGTGTTGCTCCTCGTGAACCTGTGGCGGCGTCGGTGGGCATTGCTGGCTGCCGGCGGCGGGACCTGGCTCGCCTGTCTGCTCGTCATGGGGGTGATTTACCCTGCCCTCGTGCAGACCTTCCGTGTGCGTCCCAGTGAGCTCGCTATGGAGCGGCCCTACATCGAGCACGCCATCCGATACACACTCGCGGCTTACGGCCTGGAGCACGTGGAGGAAGTCGAGTATCCTGTCACGGGCACGCTGACCCTGGAAACGGCCAACCGCAACGCGGGCACGCTGGAGAACATCCGGCTGTGGGACCACCGGCCCCTCTACGATACCTACAGCCAGCTACAGGAGATCCGGCTCTATTACAATTTCCACGATATCGACGTCGAGCGCTACCGCCTTGGCGGGAAATACCGGGAGGTAGAGCTGGCTGTGCGGGAGCTCTCTGTCGATGAGCTGCCGGAACAGGCCCAGACCTGGCAGAACCGGCACCTCGTGTACACCCACGGGTACGGCGTCGTCATGAGCCCGGTCAACGAGATCTGCACGGAGGGCCAACCCTGCTTCTATCTTCGAGATATCCCGCCGCGGCACACCTTCGACGAGCTTCGGTTGGACCGGCCGGAGATCTACATCGGAGAGGAAACTACCAATTATGTCATCGTGAATACCGCGGCAGAAGAGTTCGACTATCCGAAGGGGGACGAGAACGTCTACACCCACTATCAGGGGAAAGACGGTGTCCCTCTGGGGGGATTCCTGCGGCGGCTGGCCTTCGCACTTCGCTTTGGCGACCTGCCGATCCTGGTGAGCAACTATGTGACCTCCGAGAGCCGTATCCTGTTCTACCGGACGGTGCAGGAGCGGGTCGAGACCATCGCTCCTTTCCTCGCCTACGATTATGACCCCTATCCCGTCATCCTGGACGGGAAGATCTACTGGCTTCAGGACGCTTACACCGTGAGCAATATGTATCCGTATTCGGAACCGTACGGGTCGTTGAACTACATCCGAAATGCGGTCAAGGTGGTCATCGATCCATACGAAGGCACGACGACCTACTATATCGTGGACCCAAACGATCCGGTGGTGCAGACCTACGCCGCAATCTTTCCGACGCTTTTCCGTCCGGTATCCGAGATGCCCGCGGGCCTGCGGGAACACTGGCGCTATCCGGAGGAGATCTTTCGCGCACAGACTTACGTGTACTCTACCTATCATATGCGTGACCCACAGGTCTTCTACAACAAGGAAGATGCCTGGCAATTCGCCCAAGAGACCTATCTCGGCGAACAGCGGTACATCGACAGCTACTACGTGATCATGCGGCTTCCCGGCTGGGAACAGGAAGAGTTCTTCTTGATGGTGCCGTTCACCCCTGTGAACCGGGACAACATGATCGCCTGGATGCACGTGCAATGCGACCTGGACGACTATGGCCGGCTGGGCGTGTTCAAGTTTCCGAAGCAGAGCCTGGTCTATGGGCCGTTCCAGATCGAGGCCCGGACGAACCAGCACCCCTACATCTCCCAGCAGTTGACGCTCTGGAACCAGCACGGATCGCAGGTCATCCTGGGGAACATGCTCGTGGTTCCGATCGAGCACAATCTGCTTTACGTACGCCCGCTCTATCTGCAGTCCGAGACGGGGCAAATTCCGGAGCTCCGCCGCGTGATCGTTGCCTACGGAAACCAGATCGCGATGGGGGAAACGCTCGAGGACGCGCTTCGTCAGGTGCTCGGCGCAGGAACGCCGCCCGCGCAGGAGCGCCGATGGGGGGAGGTCGCGCGCTCGGCGGCTGACCACTACCGCGCGGCGCAGGAATGCCTTCGCAGGGCGGACTGGGCATGCTACGGCAGAGAGATGGAACAGCTGCAGGCAGACCTGGAGGAACTCGTGAGGCTGGCCGAGCAACAGTAACCGGCAGGGTCTCCGGCATGCACCGCTTTCCGGGCGCACATTGCGAGGGGACAGGTGCGAGACCTGTCCCCTCGCTTGCTACTCCATTTCGTAACGCACCGCAACGCTAGCGCGTCACACCGATGAACCGTTCGCGCACCCGGGCGCTCACATAATCCATGCTCCAGACCATCGCCACGATCGCCCAAAGCGCGGTAGCCGCTTTCCCGTACTCGTCCAACCCGACCCAGGCCAGGAACTGCTGCCCCAGGCCGCCTCCACCCACAAAGCCGATGACCGTCGACATCCGGATGCTGATATCCCACTGATAAAGGACAAACGCGAGGAATGCCGGGAGCAGCTGCGGGACGACCGCGTAGAAAAGTGTTTGCAGGCGCGTGGCGCCGGTCGCGGTGATCGCTTCCACCGGACCCGTATCGATGTCCTCGATCGCCTCCGAGAAGAGTTTGGCCACGTTGGGGATGTTCCAGACGCCCAGCCCGAGTACTCCCGCAAACGGGCCAAAGCCGACCCAGGAGGCGAAGATCAGGGCCTGGATGAGCGGCTCTACGGAACGCCACAGGTTCAGGACCGTGCGCATCAGGGTATAGATCGCTCGGCCCACCACGGTACCCCCCATCACATTGCGCGCGGCAAGGAAGCTCAAGGGAATCGCGACGACGGAGCCGAACGTTGTAGCGAGCAGCGCCATCAGCAACGTGACCACCGAAAGGTCCAGAACGGTGCGCACTGCTGGGGCCGGTTGTAGGCCCCCGACGGCGCGCTGCCAGCTGATTTCGACCCGCCCGGGAGTGCTTTCCCCCTGCTCCGGGCGGGTTTCGATCAGGGGATGGATATGCGTTGCGACCTCGACAGTACCGTACTCATCCGTGCGACAGCAGTTCTCCTTCACCCGGAGAAACGCGCCGTCCGGCCGTACCCACCGTACCGCGACGTCCGTCCTCGGCGGCAGCCCTTCTCCCCGGATGACCAGCGGGTCCCCTGGGTTGCCGCACGAAGGGGAAAGGACAATCCGGGGCCCGGACGAGAAAGAGGCTCCGGGCTCGGCAACACCACAAGGGACCGGGAGCACCGCGGTCACCGTTACCGATTCCGTCGGCCGGGTCACGAGCTCCGGTACGAGGAAAGCTCGGGCCATCCGGAGCCCTTGAGGCGCCTTGGTCAACAGTTTCTGAAAGTCTACTTCCGCCGTTTTCCACGACCACAGGAAAAGAACCACCAGGCCGAGCGCGAAAAGCCCGCGGAGAGCGTATCGACGCAACGTAAGGGTCGGCAGAAAAGCGAGGCCAGCAAGGCCGAGAAGAGAGGCGCCCAGTGTCGCTACGGCCCGCGTGAGGAAAGGCGCGTGGCCCAGCTGTAGCACGAGCAGCGTCACGACCGGCGGAAGGAGCACGAGCCCGCTTGCGAGTCCAGCGGGCACCCCGCGCCGCAGCAGGCCTGGCCAGACCCCCAGGACCGCCAGGGCAAGCAGCACGCCCACAGCCCAGCGTAGCCCACCTTGAAGCCGGCCCAGCAGCAGTGCGGCCGGGATCCCCACCACTGCCAGGGTGAGGACGAGCACCGGCGCCGTGTTCCGCAAGCTGGATATCCAGGAGCGCGGCGCAGAGGCAGAAGCAGGGGCTTCGGGGCCAGCAGGAGTCCCCTCAATGATGCGCCGTCGGAGCGCGGCGCTTGCATAGTCCAGCGCCGCTACCACGAGCACGATCGCGATGATCGAGGTCGCCATCGCGTTGTACCGGCTGAGGCGGATCCACTGCACGATGAGGAAACCCAGGCCGGCGTTCGACACGAGCCCGATCACGGTGGACATACGCACGTTGATGTCCCACCGATACAGCGTGAATGCGAGGAAAGACGGCGCGAACTGCGGCCACACCGCGTACGTGACAACCTGCGGCCAGCGGGCTCCCGTTGCACGGACCGCTTCGATCGGACCCGGGTCGATTCCCTCGATGGCCTCGGAGTAGAGTTTGCCCAAGGCCGCGATGGAGTGCAACAGCAGCGCGAGAGTCCCGGCAAAGGGTCCCAGGCCAACCCAGACGGCGAAGATGATCGCCCAGATCAGGGTTTCGATCGACCGCACGACGTTCAGCACGGTGCGCACGAGGTAGTAGATCGCACGCGTCGTCCAATGGCCCCCCATGAGGTTTCGTGCTGCAAGCAGGCTGATCGGCAGGGCCAACACCACCGCCAGCACCGTGGCGAGGAACGCGAGCGCAATGGTTTCACCGATCTTGGCCACGACGAGGGTGAGTGTTTCGGTAGGCTGCAAGGTTCCGTACGGGCGGTGCTGGCGGGCCTCGATGCGATGGGTCTGCGTTTGCCCCGGTGCCGGAAGGCGATCCAGAGGAACAGCGGTGGTCGGGACATCGACCGCCACTTGAAACCGCCCTTGCGCGTCGGAGCGCACGACAAGAGGTTTCCCTTCCCTGAGGATCCGCTGATAATCACCGATCGGGTTCTGCCACCAGATCTCGACATCCAGATCCGGGAAAAAGCCCTGGCCTTCGACCCAGATCGTCTCTCCCATCCCGGCACAGCGCACATTCGTCCGCAGCGTGGGGGTGATGGTCGGCCGGCCTTCTGGCTCCGGCAGGGGCTCCACACACGGCACCTGGAACGGAATCGCCCCCACGCGGTCTTCTGTAGGGTAGGCCAGGAGCTCCGGCCGCACCAGCGCGCTCACGATCGGCCGCACGGCTGGCCAGTTGTTGATGAGACGTTCCGGACGGAGCTCGGTCGCACGCACCCCAAGCGCATAGATCACAAGCGCTCCAAGCAGGAACGGGAGCACGGTGCTCGACGGCCGGCCCTTGCTCAGCCGGTAAGCGTCCCACGCCCCCCAAAGCCACACCGCGCAGAGCGGCACCAGCAGCATCGGAACCTGCTGCCAGTACACGAGCCCCGTCAGGGCACCCAAAGTGACGAGCAACCCGGCGCCGCGGCCGATCTCACTCTGAAGCGCCTGTCCCAGGCCCGGAAGGAGCAACGAACAAAGGAACGCGCCCCAGGGAGGCAGCCCGAGGCCACGATGCTTACTGTCCATCGCGCTTTCCTCAGGCGATCGCCTGCCCGCCGACGGTCACCATCTCCGCTTCCTCCCCGTAGACCTCTTTAAACCGTTCGCGGGTCAGGTCCTTCGGGTGACCTTCAAATACCAGGCGGCCGTCCTTCAGTCCGATCACGCGGGTCGCATAGCGATGCACCAGGTCGAGGAAATGCAGGCTGCAGATCACCGTGATACGATCCACACGGTTCAGCGTCTCCAGGTACTGGAGGATGGAGTGCGCCAGCACCGGGTCCAGGCTCGCCACCGGCTCGTCGGCCAGGATCAGCCGTGGCTCCTGCATCAGCGCGCGGGCGATGCCCACCCGCTGCTGCTGTCCCCCGGACAGTTGATCGGCACGTACATACGCTTTGTCCGGAATGCCAACCCGCTCGAGCGCGGCCATCGCCCGCCGGTGATCTTCGGGGGGAAAGATCCGGAAAAGGCTGAGCACGGGATGGGCATACCCAAGGCGCCCCGAAAGCACGTTCGTCATCACGGTGGAGCGTTTGACCAGGTTGAACTGCTGGAACACCATGCCGATCTGCCGGCGGATTTTCCGCAGTTCCTCCCCCCGCGCGGCGGTGATGTCCACCCCATTCCAGACGACCCGCCCGGACGTCGGCTCGATCAGGCGGTTGATGCAGCGAAGGAGCGTGGACTTGCCCGAGCCCGAAAGGCCGATGACCGCCAGGAAGTCGCCCTCTTCTACGGTAAAACTCACGTCCTGCAGGGCCACCACGCCTCCGGGAAATACCTTGGTCAAATGTTCGACCTGCAGCACGCCGCCCTCCTGTGGCCGTCCTGCCGCGCTCAGTACACCGGGGCGGGGAGTAGCCGGCTCCCCGCCCCGGTCTGTTCCACGGCTACTTGGCCAGTTCCTCGATGTTGATCCCCGCCTTGCTCAGGTCCGCGCGGAAAACATCGTAGAAGGAGTCATCGACTTTCTGCAAACCAGCAATGCTGTATACGGTCTTCAACGCTGCCTTTCCTTCCTCGGTCTGTGCGATCTCCAGCAGTGCGTTCACGATCTTTTCCCGCAGATCGGCCGGGAAGTCCTTGACGAAGGAGACGGTGTCGTTGGGGATGTCGGAGGTGTACGTGAGGACGACGACCTTCTGCTTCACGTCCGGCACATCCTTCTCGACCGAGTTGCGCGCATCGTCGTAGGTCGCGCCGGCATCGCAGTCGCCGTTATAGACAGCCATGATCACGTTGTTATGGGACCCGGCCTCGACCTGCTTGGCGAAATCCTTGTCCGGATCGATGCCGTTTGCCTTCAGGGTGATGCGCGGGATGATATACCCGGAGGTCGAGTTCGGGTCTACCCAGCACATCGTCTTGCCCTTCAGGTCCTCGAGCTTTGTGATCCCGCCATCCGCGCGCACCACGATCTGCCCGCGGTACGTCGTGCGGTCGAAGCGCACGGTGACCAGCGCCACCTGTACGCCGTACTTCTCGTGGGCCAGCACATAGTTGAAAGTGTTCAGCCACCCGATATGCGCCTGGCCGGCCCCCATCGCCTCGCGCACCGCGGCAAAGTTCGTGCCCACGTTTGCCTTGATGACGAGCCCTGTCTTGTCGGACAGCATCTGGGCGATCTGCTCACCGCCCTTGATGATCTCCTGGGTATCTCCGGACGGGACGAACGACATGATGATGGGGTTCTCCGCCGTCCCCAGCGCGGGCTTACCACACGCTGCGAGCGTCGGAACAAGCACCGCTGCAAGCAACACGAATACCGCTATCCTGGTCCACCTTGACATGGGATTCCTCCTTTGCCCAAAACCGCTTTACACTTCGAGTGAGGCGTCTCGCCGTAAGGTATCTGGCTATACCATCACCTCCTTCTAGCCCCGAATCGCCGCCAGGACCTTCCCGGCAGCGCTGTAGGGGTCGATTTCCCTTTGACAGATGCGCTCCACAAGCTCTGCCTGCCGCTCGGGGTCGAGGACCCTCTCACGCAGCATGCGCATGGCCTCAAAACGGAGCGCTTCCTCGAACTCCTGCTCGGCCTGTCTCCGCCGAAATGCCTCGAGCCTTCCCTCGGCGGAGAGGAAAGCCCAGTGGCGTTCGATCGCGTCCGCGAGCTCCTCGACCCCGTCCCCGCGATAGGCAACCGTCTGGAGGACAGGGGGCGTCCAGGCAGCGTCTGGACTTCCCATGCTCAGCATCGCTTCCAGCTGCGCGACACGGCGGGTTGCTCCCGGAAGGTCGGCCTTGTTCACGACGAGGATGTGGGCAATCTCGAGGATGCCGGCCTTGATCGCCTGAATGTCGTCGCCCAGGCCAGGTGCTTCGACGACGACAACCGTATGGGCCGTGCGCGCTACTTCGACCTCGGCTTGCCCCGCGCCGACCGTTTCCACGACGATCAGCGAAAAACCGGCTGCCTCGAGCAGCTTCACGAGGTCCCCGGTCGCCTGTGCCAGGCCGCCCAGATGCCCCCGCGAGGCCATACTGCGGATGAAGACGCCGGGGTCCCCCGCGAGCTCTTGCATACGGATGCGGTCCCCCAGAAGCGCGCCACCCGTAAAGGGGGAAGAAGGATCGACGGCAACGATGCCCACCGTGCGGCCACGTCGCCGGAAGCACCGCGCCAACGCACTCACCAGAGTGCTCTTTCCGGTCCCTGGGGAACCTGTAACCCCTACGATATGCGCCCGGCCGGTGTGGGGATAGACCTGACGGAGGATGACCCGGCTAGCCGGATCCCCGGTCTCTATGAGCGTCATCGCGCGAGCGAGCGCACGACGGTCGCCCTCCAGGATACGCCTCACCAGATCCATCATGGGCTTTGCCGCCCCTGCACGCGGGGACGCTTCCCTGCCCGATGAGCAAGGGATCCGGCTATCGGGGCCGCACGTGGGCACGGATAAACTCCACGATCTCCCGCGTCGGGGTTCCGGGGCCGTAAATGGCCGCAATCCCCGCCTGGCGGAGGGGTTCGACATCCTCATCGGGGATGATCCCTCCCGCGATGACGAGGATATCCTCCGCCCCTCGTTCCCGCAGCAGCTGGGTAACGCGCGGGAGCAGGGTCATATGCGCTCCGGACAGGATAGACAGCCCGACGACGTCGACGTCTTCCTGCAACGCCGCCTCGACGATCATTTCCGGGGTCTGCTGCAGCCCGGTGTAGATGACCTCCATACCGGCGTCCCGCAGTGCCCGCGCGACGACCTTTGCACCGCGATCGTGCCCATCCAGTCCCGGCTTGGCCACCAGTACCCGGATCTTGCGTTCCATCGCCCCGCGCTCCTCCAAGGACCATGCGCCCGGTGTCTGGTGGACATTATACTTCAGGAGCCGGCCGCGCGCAAACATTCGAACGCCCGGGCCCCAGGGCGGGTAAGGAACCCGGGCGGGATCGCCCGCAGTCCTGGAAATACGCACCGCTCGCAGCCTTTCCGGCGGCCGCCACATCCCGTAAGATGTTCAGAGAGGATACACTTACTATGCTGGACAAATCGCAATGTTCCTGATAAAATTGGGAAAAAAGGAGGGGGAGCCGTATGGAAGAATCGCACCGCGGTCTCGATCCAGCTCAGTCCTGTGTACAGAGCGGGCCGCTACCGGTGGCACAACTCCGCATCGCGGCCCTGCTGCTCGCCTGCGTGGGCACCGCCGTCTGCATCCTGGGGGCAAGGTTCGTCCGACCCCCGCTCGTGTCCGTTGGCGAGATCGGTCCGGGCATGAACCTGGCGTACGTGCGCGTCTCGGGCACGGTCGTACGAGGCCCCGACTACTACCCCGGAGGGCCATCCCTCTACTTCACCCTGGCTGATGCGGACGAACCGCTACGAGTAGCGGTGTCAGGAGACGATCTCCGGGCGCTCGCGGCTGCGCGCTGCATCCCCGCGGTCGGAGATCGGGTTACCGTCACGGGGGTACTCCGGTTGAACGGGGAACAGGCACGCCTCTACCTTCGTGATCCGGCGATGCTGGAGGTTTCGCGACCCGTGCCACAGGCGATGAACATCGCAGAGATCGGGCCCGAGATGGCCGGGCAGCGAGTCGCCGTCCGGGGCTGGATACGGGACATCCGGCGTCCGTTTCCGGACCTCACGCTCGTCCTACTCCGGGCTGAAGAAGGCGAAATCGACATCGTGATCAACCGCTCCGTGCTTTCGCTCACCGGTGCTCTGCCCCCGCTTCAGCGCGCGCAGACCCTGACCGTGACGGGGACCGTTTCGTTGTACCGCGGGGAGCCTCAGATTGTCCCGGCCTCGGCTGCGGACGTGGTGCCGGCCCCGCAAGTTCTGCCTGCGATGTCGCCCGGAGCGCTTTCGGCGGAACACGCTGGGCACTGGGTACTTGTCGAAGGGGTCGTGGTGCAGGTCCACCCCGGCGACCGGGGGCACCGATTCGTTCTGGGGGAAGAGAAATCCGCTGCAACCCTTACCCTTTTCCTGCGGGAACCGTTGTGGCGTCGGATGGCCCACTCGCAAACGCTCGACGTGGGTGCCCGACTCCGCGTGCAGGGCTGGCTGACCCACAGCGCCGAAGGATTGGAACTGGTTCCTGAGCAAAATGAGGACCTTGTGCTGCTCGTCGGTGCCCCAGCCCCACCGGTGGTGCACGGGATGGAGGTCGGGTGGCAATCTCTCGGGAAGGCGTTCTGCCTGGAGGGCATCGTGCGAGGCACGGAGAGCTTCCCGAAAGGAACGCTTGTGAGATTGCTCGACCGCCACGCGGAAATCCAGATCTGGGTTCCCGGCTCCATCCCGGTGCGTTCGATCCGTCTACAGCCGGGGGTGCGTCTCCGTGCCTGCGGATGGGTGAGCGCCCACAGGGGGAAGTTGGAGATCGTGGTCAGGCGGCCGAGCGACCTCCAGGTGCTACCCATACGCTCCCGGCGCGGCGCGCATTGAGCTGTTTCGGCAGCGAAGAAAGGAGGAAAAGACCGTGCGTACATGCTGCTCGTCTCTGGTTCGAGGGTTCGCGCTGCTGGTGATCGTCTGTACGCTGGCTGGATGCCGTGGCTCTCCTGCGCTCGATCGGCCCTCGGTGGAACCTCTGCAAAGCCCCAGCCCCGTCATCGCCGCGACGGCCAGCGAGCCAACGTCCACTCCGCCCCCGACGGCCACTCCCTCCCCGACACGTACACCCGCGCCAAGCCCATCCCCTACACACACGCCCCCGCCCACGATGACGCCCAGCCCGAGGCCGACGCGCCCTCCGACGGCGAGCCCTACCCCGACCCCAACGTTCAGTCTCACCCCGCTTGCGGCCTTTCCCGAACGCTGCGGACAGAAGGTAACCGTGGAGGCCACGGTCCTCTGGGTATCCAGCTTCCCTAAAGGCTTCCGGTTCCTTCTCTCGGACGAGACCGGACGTGCTACGTTGCTCCTGTGGGCGGACGTCTACGACCGCTGTACCGACAAGGGGGCACTCATGGAGGGAGCGGTAGTCCGCGTACATGGCACCGTCGCGCGCTACAGGGAGGAGTGGCAGATCGAGCCCCGATCTTGCCACGAGGTGGAAGTCCTATCCCCCGGGTCTCTTCCGCCAGAGCGCGCCATCGCTTCGATCGGGCCCGCCGACCGTACCACGCGCGCCACGATTCAGGGGACAATAGTCGCGGTAGAGCCGCTCGGGGCCGGGCAGCGGGTGATCCTGGATGACGGCTCCGCCAGGATCGCGGTAATCCTCTGGAGCAGCCTCCTGGAGCGGATTCCGCAGGCCTCTCAGTGGGTGCAAACCGGCACGCGCATTCGCGTCAGCGGCGTCATCGACCAGTACCGGAACCAGATGGAGCTGATACCGCAGCTCCCGGTGCACGTGGTAGTGGTCGATTAGGGCGATGGCGCTCGATATGCGGGGTGCCTCGCTCGAGCAGCCCAGAAGACACCACCAGTCGCCCTGCTACCTGACGTACGCGCCGCGACAGTCGTGCGCACGGTTGAGCTCCGCGGGCTAAGCGGGGTGCGCGACACTGTTGTAGGAAGCATGCAGACTCGACCTGAGACTCGGGTGTGAAGGCAGGGCTTCTCAATTCCCTTGCACCGGCTTACCCGTCAAGTACGGGCGGAAGTAGGGAAACTCCTGCGGAGTTGCCCTACCCCGCCCCTCCTGTTCCTCTCGAACGCCTATCCCGCAGACGCGCGACCGAACGAACCGAGGTGCCCCCCGTTGGAACTCACCGATAAGAATGGCGCGCACCCGCCTAGTCGGGCAACCGCCAACTAGGAGGCCAACTCTCCCCAACAGGAAGAGGGAGAACAATCGGCCACCGGCTGTCCTCATGCTTGAGTGGTCCCATTTTTGCCTCGAGTTTGCGGTTGCCTTACCCGGCTCGCCGCTTTCCTTGCACGAGGCGGTCGGATGGGATATAATGCCCGCAGCAAGGGAGGGAATCCCTCCCCGGAGGTGTCCTCAGCAATGCTTGAATGGTTTAAACGACTGGCCGGCGACAGCAACGCCCGCGCGCTCGAGGCGCTGAAGCCCCTGGTGGCGCAGATCAACGCGCTCGAACCGCAGATCCAGAGGCTCAGCCAGGAGGAGATGCGCGAGCGAACGGAAGCCTTCCGGCGTATGATCGCCGCGCGCACGGCTGCCACGCGGGCGATGGTAGAGGCGAAGCAGGCAGAGCTGGACGCCGAGACGGATCCCGAACGCCGCATCGTGCTGCGCGACGAGTGGAAACGGCTGCGGGCCCGGCTGTTCCAGGAAGAGCAGGCGATCCTCGACGAAATCCTGCCGGAAGCATTCGCGCTTGTGCGCGAAGCCGCGGTGCGCACGATCGGCCAGCGGCACTTTGACGAGCAGCTGATGGGCGGGATCGTGCTGCATCAGGGCAAGATTGCCGAAATGAAGACCGGTGAAGGGAAAACCCTGACCGCGACGCTGCCGCTCTACCTGAACGCGCTCGTAGGCCGTGGCGTCCACCTGGTGACCGTGAACGACTACCTGGCCCGGCGTGACTGCGGCTGGATGGGCCAGATTTTTCACTACCTGGGGCTTTCGACCGGGGTCATCATCCCCGATTTCTCCGGATTGTACGATCCCTCCTACACCGATGAGAAGGTCCTTGGCCACGACGAGCGGCTCATGCACCTGCGCCCCGTGCCGCGCAAAGAAGCCTACCAGGCGGACATCACCTACGGCACGAACAATGAGTTCGGGTTCGATTACCTGCGCGACAACATGGCGTACAGCCTGGACGAAATCGTCCAGCGCGAGCTCTACTTTGCCATCGTCGACGAGGTGGACAACATCCTCATCGACGAAGCCCGCACCCCGCTTATCATCTCCGCGCCGGACGTCGAGAGCTACCAGCAGTACCTTCGCTTCGCGCGCATCGTACACTCCCTGGGCCCGGGCGACTATGAGGTGGACGAGAAAGACCAGGTCGTCACACTGACAGAGCAGGGTGTAGACCGCGTGGAACGTGCACTCGGGATCCGGCGGGACCTCGGGGAAAGCCTGTACGACGAAAGGCACGCGGAACTGACCTTCTTCCTGGATGCCGCGCTGAAGGCACGACTCCTGTACGAGAAAGACAAAGATTATGTCATCAAAGACGGCGAGGTCGTGATCGTCGACGAGTTCACCGGCCGGCTGATGCCCGGCCGGCGGTGGAGCGACGGCATCCACGAGTCGATCGAGGCCAAGGAACGAGTGATCTACGGCGAGCCGGTGGAAGTACAGCGGGAGAGCAAGACCTTCGCCACGATCACCTTCCAGAACTACTTCCGGCTGTATCAGAAACTCGCCGGTATGACCGGCACAGCGGCGACCGAACGCGAGGAGTTTTTCAAGATCTACGGGCTGGACGTGGTCGTGATCCCCACGCACCGTCCCATGATCCGGGTAGATTACCCGGACCGCATCTATGCCCGCGAAGAAGGCAAGTTCCGGGCGGTTGTCCGGGAGATCGTGGAGAAGCATCGGCGGGGGCAGCCGGTGCTGGTGGGCACCACATCGGTCGAACGCTCCGAGTACTTGAGCCGCTTGCTCCAACGCGAACGCATCCCGCATGAGGTGCTTAACGCGAAACACCACGAGCGCGAGGCGCTGATCGTCGCCCGGGCGGGCCAGAAAGGCGCGGTGACCATCGCGACGAACATGGCGGGGCGCGGAACGGACATCGTCCTCGGTCCTGGGGTCGTGCGGGAGGAATGCCTCGATCCGCAGACCGGCCTGAGCCGCTGCTGCATCGGCTGTTCCGACGATTGCGGCCGCTGCTTCAAACCCCAGAAATTCACCTCGTGCATCGATGACGTCCCGTGCGGCCTCCACATCATCGGAACAGAGCGCCACGAGGCACGCCGGATCGACAACCAGTTGCGCGGCCGCTCCGGGCGTCAGGGCGACCCCGGGTCCAGCCGGTTCTACCTCTCGACGGAAGACGAGCTGATGCGGCGCTTCGGCCCGGGTGCCGACCGGGTGCGCGCGGTGCTGGAACGGTTCAACCCGGGGGACGACGCTCCGCTGGAAGCAAAGGTCATCACTCGAATGATCGAGCAGGCTCAGGTGCGCGTCGAAGGTTACCATTTCGACATGCGCAAGCACCTGGTCGAATTCGACGACGTCCTGAACCGGCAACGCGAGGTGATCTACGCGGAACGGCGGCGTATCCTGGCGGCCCGCGATGTGCGCGGCGTGGTGCTCGCGCGGCTGCGCGAGGAAATCGAGAAGCGGGTCGAGGAAGCGTTCGCCCCCCTGTCGGGCCGCAAGGAGTACGAGCGGGATGAGGAGGCACTCCGCGAAGCTCTGGCAGGACTGCTCGAGGGACTTCAGAGCGGACACGCGGGACGGGAGGAGCTCCTGCTGCCGCTCTTCCCCGCCATCAGCCAATCCCTGGTCGAGCAGATCCGAGAAAGGCTTGCTGCGCTTCCCGAAGAAGCCCAAGAGGAAGCCCTCTCCCGCGAGCTGGAGGAACTGCACGAGCGGGCTCTTGAACACTACCGCGACCGATTCCTCGAGCGTGTGGCCCGTGTGGTTGCCCGCGCGCTCTACGAAGAACAGCACGATGCGGACGTCCTTTACCTGTCCCGTCTTTACCGTACGCTGACACGGGACCTGCACATCCCGCTTCCCGCCACGACCACGGCGGCACGGTGGGCCCGGATGGAACCTCAGGCGATCGAGGAAGAAGTGCTCTCAGTCGTGGAGAAGGAAGCCGAAGGAGAAGTGCGCCGTCTTCGCCCTCGGCTCCAGGAACACGTACCGCGTGTCGTACACGCGTGGAGGGCTGGGGGAGCCGCCTGGTCGGTGATCACCGACTATCTGACCGAGCTGGACCGCAGCCTGCGCCTCCCACCAGGGCCGGCCGCGGAACGCCTGAGCGGGCTTTCCCAGGAAAAGGTAGCGGATGAACTCTACCGGCTGGGTGTGGCCTATCTGGAGGACCGTGAGCGCCGTCTGGGCGCCGATCTGATGCGCGAGATCGAGCGCGGGTACCTCCTGCGGGCGATCGACCGGGAGTGGGTCGATTATCTGACCGCGATGGAGGACCTCCGCCAGGGGATCGGGTTGCGGGCATACGGCCAGCAGGACCCCCTGGTCGAGTACCGAAGGGAATCGTACCACCTCTTCCAGCGGTTGCTCGCACGTGTGCGGGCCCAGGCCCTCTTCTACATCTTCCACGCGAGCGAGGCACCGCTGCTCCGCCGTGTGGCGGTGCCGACCGGGGAACGGCGGCCCGTGCGGGTGGCCAAGCAAGCGCCCCAGGGCAAGCAGGGGCGTACGCAGCCGGAGCCGAAACCGGCCGCGCCTGTTGCTGCAGCGACGTCAGCGTCGGGCACGCGGAAACGGCGTAAACGCAAGAAGAGGTAGCCCATGGAGGCAAATGCTCGGGAGGCTCGGGAAGCCGATTCTGCTCTTTCCGTACGGGCCGGTTCCGTACGGGCCGGTTCCGAACCGGCCCGTACGCAACCGGCCCGTGCAGAGCCGGCCCGTACGGAACCGGCCCGTGCAGAGCCGGCCCGTTCGGAACCGGCCCGCTCGGAACCGGCTGTGTCCGTGGTCATCCCGGTGTACAACGGCGAGCTGACGTTGCGGCCCCTGGCGGCGCGCCTGGAGGCCGTCTTTACGGCACGCGGCGAGCCCTTCGAGGTGATCTTCGTGAACGATGGAAGCCGGGACGGCAGCTGGCGGGCGATCGAGGAACTGGCGGCGCATTACCCGTGGATACGCGGGATCGACCTGATGCGGAACTTTGGGCAGCATAATGCGCTGTTGTGCGGAATCCGCGAGGCGCGCGCCCCAGTCATCGTCACCATGGACGACGACCTCCAACACCCGCCCGAAGAGATCCCGCGTTTGCTCGATACCCTCGCTCAAGGGTACGACGTCGTCTATGGCCGGCCACAGCGTGCGCAGCACGGCTTCTGGCGCAATCTGGCCTCCCAGGCGACCAAGATCGCCTTGCAAAGCGCCATGGGCGCAAAGAATGCGCGCGATGTTTCCCCCTTTCGCGCCTTTCGCACCCACGTCCGGGAGGCGTTCTCCGGGTACCAGGGCCCGTTCGCGGCCATCGATGTCCTCCTCACCTGGGGCGCAACCCGCTTTGCGGCTGTGCCGGTGCGCCACGATCCCCGCTACGCCGGACGGTCGAACTACTCCTTCCGACGCCTCGTGCGCCACGCGCTGAACCTGATGACGGGCTTCAGCGTTGTTCCGCTGCAGATCGCAAGCCTGATGGGCTTTCTTCTGGCGGGGTTCGGTGTACTGATCTTGCTCTATGTAGTAGCCCGCTTTCTCCTGTACGGGCGCAGCGTGCCGGGCTTTCCTTTCCTGGCCTCCATCATCGCGATCTTTTCCGGGGCGCAGCTCCTTTCCCTGGGCATCATCGGCGAGTACCTCGCCCGTATGCACTTCCGCCTGATGGGACAGCCGACCTACGTGGTCGCCCGGAAGACAGGGGAAAGCCATAGCACGCCGGAGCGTGAATGAAACCATGCGGATCGCCGTCCTCTGTGCTACCCGCCGCGGATACCGCTTCCTGCAGAAGCTGCTGACGCTGGCCCCAGAGGCCGAACTCGTCGTATTCAGCTTCCACGAGGAGCCATGGGAACCGCCCTTTCTGGACGAGATCCGTACCCTTGTAGAAGCCCAGGGCCATCGATTCCACGAAGCAAAGAACGTCGGCGGTCGACGGTGGCGAGACTTCTGGGAAACCACGCCGGTTGACCTGATGTTCGTGGTGAGCTGGCGTTTCCTCGTCCCTCCCGAAGTGTTCCGCCGGCCACGACTGGGCACCTTCGTATGGCACGACTCGCTGCTGCCGGCCTACCGGGGCTTTTCCCCTACCGTGTGGGCTATCCTCAACGGTGAAGACCACACTGGCGTCACCCTGTTCGAGATGGCAGAAGAGGTGGACAGTGGGGACATTGTGGACCAGGAGCGGGTACCGATCGGCCCGGACGATCCGATCCGCGTGGTCATGGAGCGGGTAACGGAAGCGTACCTGGTGCTGCTGGAGCGCAATCTGCCTTTGCTGATTGCGGGAACTGCCCCGCGGCGGCCTCAGGACCCCTCGCAGGCAACTTTCACTTGTAAGCGCCTGCCACAGGACAATCGGATCGATTGGACGGCGCCGACCTCTCAGGTCTATAACCTGATCCGGGCGGTAAGCGCTCCTTACCCGGGCGCTTACACTTACCTCGACGGCCGGAAACTGATCGTCTGGGAGGCACGACGGGTTCCCGACGCACCCCGCTACGTGGGACGTGTGCCGGGGCGCGTGGTCCAGGTGCGCCCCGGGGAAGGCGCGCTGGTGCTCACGGGCGACGGCGTGCTATTGCTCACCCAGGTCCAGTTAGAAGGAATGGCCCCAACTTGTGCTTCCGAGGTGCTGCATAGCCTCAGCCAGACCCTTCAGTAAGAACCTGGCAACCCGGAGAAACCTATGGCTACATCCTACCGCATTCCGTTCAACCGCCCCTGCCTGGTGGGCCGCGAGTTCGCCTATATGGCGGACGCCGTACGCTCCGGCCACGCCTCCGGGGACGGCCCCTACACGAAAAAGTGCCACGCACTCCTCGAGCAGATCTTGGGCGTCCCCAAGGTTCTGCTGACGACTTCGTGCACCCACGCCCTCGATATGGCAGCCCTGCTCCTGAACATCGGCCCGGGCGACGAGGTGATCGTCCCCTCGTTCACCTTTGTCTCGACGGTGAACGCCTTTGTGCTGCGCGGCGCTCGCCCCGTCTTTGCCGACATCCGCCCCGACACCCTCAACCTGGACGAAAGCCGCCTCGAGCCTCTCATCACATCCCGCACCCGGGCGATCGCCGTGGTGCACTATGCGGGAGTCGGATGCGAAATGGACGCGATCCTGGAAATCGCCCAGCGGCACGGGGTTGCGGTGGTCGAGGACAACGCGCACGGGCTGTTCGGGAAGTACCGGGGTCGCTACCTGGGAACTTTCGGGTGCCTGGCAACGCAGTCGTTCCACGAGACCAAAAACCTGACCTGCGGCGAGGGAGGCGCCCTGCTCATCAACGACCCGCAGTATATCGACCGGGCGGAGATCGTGCGGGAAAAGGGCACCAACCGGAGCCGGTTCTTCCGGGGCCAGGTCGACAAGTACACGTGGGTCGACATCGGTTCGAGCTACCTTCCGTCCGACATCCTGGCCGCCTTCCTTTACGCGCAGCTCGAAGAGCGGGAGCGGATCCAGGCACGCCGACGGTATATCTGGGAGTTCTACGCCCGGGAACTCCGCGACTGGGCAGAAGAACACGGGGTGCGCCTGCCGTTCGTGCCAGCCCACTGCGAGCAGCCGTACCATCTTTTTTACCTGCTGCTGCCGAGCCTGGAAGCGCGCACGCGGCTCATCGCCCACCTCAAAGAGCGGGGCATCCTGGCTGTATTCCACTACCTTCCGCTCCACCTTTCCCCTATGGGTCAGCGGTTCGGGGGACAACGGGGCGATTGCCCCGTCACGGAAGACGTGAGCGATCGGCTGCTGCGCCTGCCTTTCTTCAACGACCTGACCGATGACGAACTTGCGGAAGTGGTCGAGGCCGTGCGTGCCTTCGACCCACGCGGCTAGGGAAGACCTCGTGACAGCCGGATCTCGCGACCTGGAAGCGGCGCTTCGCGCGTTGTACACCTCGGCTGGACCAACGGTGAGAGCCTACGTGCGGTTTCGCCCCTGGATCCTTCCCTTCGAAGCGATCGACCGCAGCCTCCCCCAGCGGGGCCTGATCGTGGATGTCGGCTGTGGTTATGGAGTGCTCGCGAACCTGCTCGCGCTGAGCGCGCCCGATCGCTTTGTGCTGGGCATCGATCGGGACCCCGAGCGCATCGCGGTTGCCCGAAAGACGGTCGGCACCCGGTCGAACCTCGCGTTCCTTGTGGCAGACGCTCTTCATGTCCCCTGTGCGGCCTGGGATGGGATCGTGCTGACAGATTTCCTGCACCATCTTCCCCTGTCAGAGCAGGACCGTTTCCTTGCCGAGGCACGGCGGCGACTGCGTCCTGGCGGGGTGATGGCGATCCGTGAGGTGGGCGAGCGGCCACGCTGGAAACGAGCGATGAGCCGCTTGGCGGACACCTTTCTCTACCCTGGCGACCGGATCGCGTATCGGCGGCCGTCGGAACTGATCGCTTGCCTGGAACGGTTGGGCCTTGCGGTCGAGTGGCTGCCCGACCACCTGGGGAGGCCCTTCTGCACTTACCTGTACATCTGCCGCCTCGCCTGAAACACGGAGGAGGCACACATGGTGGCGGCGATCGAAACGCACGGGTTGACCAAGTACTACGGCCGCACCCGCGGGGTCGAAGACCTCGAGCTACAGGTCGAACAAGGGGAAATCTTCGGGTTCCTGGGTCCCAACGGCGCCGGGAAGACGACCACGATCCGGCCGTTGATGGGATTCCTGCGCCCGACTCGGGGATGGGCGCGCATCTTCGGCCTGGACTGCTGGCGCCAGGCGCCGGCGGTTCACGCGCGGGTTGGCAATGTCCCGGCTGAGTTCAACCTGTACGACGAGCTCACAGGGGAAGAGTACCTGCGCTTCCAGGCCGCCCTCCGAGGCCTGCACGACCTCAACTGGGCTCGCGAGCTCGCGGCACGGTTCGACCTGGACCTGCGACGACGGATTCGAGGCTACTCGCGTGGGATGAAGCAGAAGCTCGGGTTGATCCAGGCGTCGATGCACCGACCCCTTGACCGCTGTCGGAGCGCTTCTCGGCGCTCGTGCGATCGACGTGGAAGTATCCCTTGCAGGGCTTGTGCGGCAGTGCTTGTTGCTGTTCCCAATTTGTCTTTGTTCGGCACTGTGGCGCTGTTCCTGAGCAGTTTCCTGCGGCGCCGGCCGGCAGGGGGTCTGTCACTCGGGTTCGTGTTTGCGAGCTACCCCTGGACCAGCTTCGCCCCACTGGTCGAACGCTTGAGGGGCTGGCAGAGCGTGTCCCTTCTCTCCTTGTACCGCCCGCTCGACGCGTACGAACGGGCGCCTGCCGTTCGAGACGTTGCCACGCTCCTCGCGCTGACTGCGTTGCTGCTGGTGGCTTCTCTGCCCCTGTTCCAGCGCAAGGACCTGGGGGTGTAACGGTGGGACTGGAGATCCGTCGCGCAAGACCGGAAGACCGGCCGGCCGCACTCGAGATCTGCGCGCACACGTGGGAAAATGGCGACTATATCCCGTTTGTGTGGGACGAGTGGCTGGCCGACGAGGCAGGGCCGCTCCTCGTGGCAGTGCTGGACGGCCGCGTCGTCGCCCTGGAGAAGATCAGCTGGACCTCGCCTACGGAGGTCTGGCTGGAGGGGATGCGGGTGCATCCGGATCACCGAAAGGCCGGGATTGCTACCGCACTCTTCCGGTATTCGCTCCGGTGGGCTACGGAGCGAGGGGCCCGTATCGCCCGGCTGGCGACCGGTTCCAGCAACCAGGCCGTCCACCGGATGGTCGCTGCAGTAGCGTTCCGCCTCGTGCACTGCTGCCGCTATTACGAGGCGCCCGGAGCACCTGGAGAGACACTGCGGGCACTGCGCGCGAGCGAGGCAGCGACGTTCTGGGATAGGATTCAACGATGGCCGGCGTTTGCACAAGCACGGGGCCTGTATACCTGGAACTGGGCCTGGCAACCGCTTACCCACGAGCGTTTCGTCCAGCACGTGTCGCAGGGAGAAGTTTGGGCGTGGACAAGAGGCCGCGTTGCCGCACTGGCCGTGGTGCAGCGGGTTCGCGATCCGGATGTGGGCCTGGTGGCCAGTTTGCCCTTGGGTACGCCCAGCGCGATCCCCCGCCTATTGCGCGGCCTGCGCAACCTTGCTCTCGAAGCCACGCCTCCACGCCTGGGGATCTTTGTCCCGGAGGATTCGCCGGCGATCCAAGAACTGCAAGAAACCGGTTACTCTCCTGCCTGGAATGAGGCTTTCTGGGTTTTCGAGGGAAGCCTCCCAGCCCCGGAGTAGGAAGGCCCGGATCGCGCTGTTCCGGGGTAAATCGGAGGAGGGAAAGAAATGGCCCTGCAGGGCGTGCATCTGCTCCTCACGTATCGTTGCGATCGGGAGTGCGATCACTGTTTCGTCTGGGGCGGGCCTTCGGCCGAGGGGACGATGACGCTGGCGTTGATCGAGGAGCTCCTCGTGGCGTCCCGCCGGCTCGGCACCGTTCGCCGCATCTATTTCGAGGGAGGGGAGCCGTTCCTCTTCTACCCGTTGCTGGTCGCCGGGATGCGTCTGGCGGCGGATCACGGCTTCGAGACCGGGATCGTCACGAACGGCTACTGGGCCGTCGGGGTCGAAGAAGCGGTCGCGGCGCTCGAGCCTCTGGCCGCTTTCCGGCTCGTCGACCTGAGTGTGAGCACGGACCGGTTCCACGGTGAAGAGTCTGCCGAATGGGATCGGATCCAGCAGGCCGCAGCGCGGCTTGGAATTCCGGCAGGCACGATCTCGATTGCGCCGCCATGTGCTCCGGCAAGGGAAGGCGACCTGCGCTTCCGGGGCCGGGCGGCAGAGCGACTCACGGCCGGCCTGCCGCTCGTTCCGTGGGAGGAGTTACGCAGCTGTCCCCACGAGCAATTGGACGATCCGACGCGTGTGCACGTAGACGCCTTCGCCAACGTCCATCTTTGCCAGGGTTTGCTCTTGGGAAACGCTTACGAGCAGCCGCTGGATGCGCTGTTTCGCTCCTATCGCCCTCAAGACCACCCGATCGTGGGCCCGCTGCTTGCAGAAGGGCCGGCCGGGCTCGTGCGCCGCTACGGACTGCCCCACGCC
>JBDOIE010000224.1:0-3616 GCA_041082245.1 Chloroflexia bacterium | reverse complement strand
GCCAGGGCAAACAGCCCTGCCGCCGCCCGCAGGCTCTCCGCACGCGGGAAAAGCCAGAACGACTGGGTCATAAAGCCGCCGGTCAGCATCATCTCGTCCAGCAGGTTCAGCTGGCGCTGACAGAGGTAGGCCACCACTTCCGCCGTCGCATCCCACCACTGGTACGTCTTATGCAGCGAAACTCCGCCCACAATCCCCGCGCTCACCCCCTGCGCTGTGGACACCGCGCTGCTCACCCCGCTCATCACCGTCTCCCCCTCGCTGCGGGCACGCGAGGTGGTGTCGCTGCTGCTCCGCTCTTCGCTCTGCGTGACCGACTCGCTTTCCGTGCGCAGGTTCGTGCGCGCAACGCTGTGCGAGGTGCCTTCCATCTCCGAGACACTGTTTTCGTGCGACGAGGCCGAGGCCCAGGAGGAAGCCGCTGCAACGCTGCGCGATACCCCCTCCTCCACCGACCGGGTGTCCGCCTGCGACACCGTGTCGGCCACCCCCTGGGTCGTGGAGCGCATCGTCGAGGAAGTCACCGTCTGCTGATCCACGATCACGCTCTCGCTGTGCTGCACGTTCGTGCCCGTGGTCCGCGCACTGGAAGCGGTGTCCGCCGTCCCCGCCTGGATGGTGGTCGTGGAACCGACCGAACTCCCCTCCGAATGCGTGGTGGCACGCGAGATCGTGTCGCTCCCGCCGACCTGGTTGGTGTGGGAAACCGAGTCGGTACCCGAGCGCCCCACCGTCCCGCTGATGTCCTCTCCGTACCGTGCAGCAAATCCAGGAGGACCAACAGTAAAACCGCCTCCTTTGTGAACGGTGAGCGAGGTGTCCCAGCTGTCCGAGTGCCCCCGGCTTTCCGAATGCCCCCAGGACGAGGACTGGCTCTGCCCCGAAGTCTGCCCCGTCTCCTGGTGGGTGGAGCGGCTGAAGGCATCGCTCGTGGACGAGGAGCGCGTATGTGCTTCCCCCAGCGTTGAGGTGTCGATCCGGGTAACCGAGTCGGTTACGGTGCGGCCGGTGGTGTGGGATACGCTCGTGGTGCCCCCGGTCGTCGTGGAGCGGCTCACCTGGTGCGCCGTTCCATCCGTGTGCGCCGTGCCTTCACTGTGCGAGGTGCCGTCGGTAATGGTGCGCGCGCCGCCGGAACTGCTCGAACTTCCCCAGGATTCCCCCACCGTCCGCGCGTGCGAGGTCGTGTCGGTCTCGGTCGTCCCCGTGGTGTGCGACGTCCCGTGGGTGTGCGCTTCCGAGGTGGATACCCCCTCGGTGTGCGCCTCTCCCGTGGTCTCCGTGTGCGTCCGGCCAGAGGTGTGCGAGGTCGTCTGCCCCCGCGTGTCCAGCCCCGAAAACACCGTCGGGATGGCAAAGTTGACTGCAATCCCTTTCTGCCCCTGCACACGCGACAGCCACAGCGTCGCCCGCTCCCGGAACGCCTGCTGCAGGCGGTAGATTTGCTCCCGCGGAATCCCCCACGCCATCGTCAGACAGGCAAAGTCAATCCCCGCCCGCTGAAGGCCCCGGAAGATCAGCTCGTTCTGCTCCAGCGTTTCTTCTTCCGGCCCCCGGCCGGGCGCACGCTCCCCGATCGCACGCGTCCCCTGCTCACGCGGATCGGGCTGGCCGATGGCGGCAAAAGCGTGCTCGAAGCGCGCCAGGGCGGAGATGATAAAGTCGCGTTCTTCCTCGCCCATCTGCGCAAAGCGCGCCTGGGGGATCGTTCCCAGGTTCGCCGAAAGGGCCACGAACGCCTCGTTCCCCAGCAGCGCCGCTTCCTCTGCCGTGCGCCCCGAGCTCTGGGCAGCATACACCTGCACCAGGCCCAGGGGACGCTCCCCAAGCTCCCCGAACATCCCCGCCACCATACAGAGGAGGTGAATGTCGGCGTTGTACAGACCCTTCAGCATCCGCGCCGTGCGCTGCAGCACCGTCGTCTGCTCCCGCATCACGCGCGGCAGGTACTCCAGCACCGTAGGGTAGACCGCCCGGAACCAGGGACGGTTGTCCGCTCCCAGCCCCGTCACCGGGTCAACCCCCTCGATCTCCAGCAGGAAGTACCGCAGCCGGCCTCCCGCACGAAGCGAGTCCAGCACCGGGGTAACGCGGGTGATCACCGGCGGGAGAAGGGGAAGGCCGGGATCCCGCCACCCGGCAAGCACCCCGAGACCCTCCACCCCCTGCTTCAGGGGGCGAAACAGGCGATCCAGAAGCGGAAAGGACGGCATGGCACACCTCGCTTCAATAAATCCCCCGCTGCCTGCGCCCCACGATGTCGAACAGTATCTCCTCCAGGGACGCAAAGCGGAAGTGCGGATCCCGACGCATCACCGTGAAGGTCTGGAAGAGGTAGGAGAGAAAGCCGCCGGGGATGAAGAGAAGCGCCGCTAGCAGCAGCACCAGGTTCGCATACCCCGCGTTTCGTGCAAGTGCCCAGGCGGCGGATTCCGGCGAAAGTCCGCTCGCCGCTGCCCACTCGGCAATGCTGCCGAGATTGAACAGCCAGCTCGCCAGCCGCACTCCCCAGAGCACCCCGGCCTCGGCCAGCACCGCCGTGCGGGTGCGCGAGATAAGGTTGGCGCGCTCCAGCCGGAAGAGGGCGGCCGCTGCACCGCCGGCAAGCCAGATCACGAGGAAGATCACGTCAACCGTCAGGGGGAACCAGAACCCGGTGAGGAGAGACGCCCCCAGCGCCAGCATCAGGGAGAGGGTGCGGCGAAAACGCGCCCGGCGCACACGCTGGTGATCCTGCTGCTGCCACAGCCCTGTCACCCCAAACCCCTCGATCTCCGCCTGGGGCCGTTCCACCAGGCGCATCAGCACCACCCCGATGGGGATCTGCAACAGCACCAGCAGGTTGCGGGACAGGAAGCGTAAAGCGTCCAGCAGCCAGGACATTCCCCTACTCCTTTACCGGCACAAGATCGACGAGGCGCAGCAGCTCCAGCACCTGAAACGCGTTGATCGGCCGTCTGCCGTCGCCCAGGTCAGCGGGGAAATAGCCGTGCTCGCCACGGATCACTCCAATGCGCCAGGTTCCCCGAGGGGAGCACAGGACGATGCGCCCGTCGCCGGAAGCCATCATCAGTCCTGTGCTCCCCTCGTCAAATCGCACCTGGTATCTCCCTGCGGGAAGCGAGCGCAACCAGCGGACGATGAGCCCCAGGTCTGACGGAAGCGGCGACTCCGGAGGGACCTGCACCAGCACGAGCTCTCCTCCGCACCGGGGACAGCGTACCAGTCCGTTGTGGATCAGTTGCTCGTTGCAGAGCGGGCAG
Source organism: Chloroflexia bacterium (assembly GCA_041082245.1). GTDB lineage: Bacteria > Chloroflexota > Chloroflexia > DTKN01 > DTKN01 > DAOTVY01. The sequence goes on along the minus strand of JBDOIE010000224.1, from coordinate 353 downwards.
CGCCAGTCTTCCCAGGTACGCACGGCAGACTACCCCCTGCTACCTGATCAGCGTTACCCCAAACCCGGTGACCGAAAGGCGCGGCAGAGGCAACGGGAACGTCCCCTGGACGCCCGCTACCGTCGTGGCCAGCAGGTCCACCTCGTACCAGCCGGGATCCTCCGGATGCAGGGTATATGATCCGTATGCCTGGTAGATGTAGCCGGGCAGGAGATCGGAGAGCCGCCAGGTGGCCTCAGGCGCCGGCGGGATCTCCCACTCCGGATGCCGCACGTCCACCCCGAACTTCGGCTTGAGCACGTTGCGGATCCACGACCGGCTGCGCTGGGTAAGCGTCATCACCCCGTGCGTCT
>JBDOIE010000218.1:0-36029 GCA_041082245.1 Chloroflexia bacterium | reverse complement strand
ACAGCCGCCCCTACAGCAGGTACATCGCCTGGACGAACTCTGGCGTAAACCGCGGATGGGTGGTCAGTTCGACGTATTCTACCCGGCGGGCGATTTCCTCGGCGAGCCGGCGTTGGGGGACGGAAAGCAATAGCCGGCGCGCACCGGCGCCCGCTGCGTTTCCCACCTGACGGAAGCGGCCTAGGGGAAGGGGCGGAAACATGCCGATGGCGAGCGCGCTTCGCAGGTCGAGGTATGTCCCGAACGCCCCGGCTACGATCACCTCTTCGAGCTCCTCGGCACGGACCCCGGCTTCCGCCAGCAGCACCTCGATCCCTGCCCGGATGGCCGCCTTTGCCAGCTGGACCTCGTTCACGTCTGCGCGTGTGACTACGATCTCCCGGCCCCCACCCGCGCGCTCGGCCGGCACGAGGACGAATTCCGCCTGGCCATCCCTCCGCCGTACCCCGGGTCGGTCGGGCTGGAAAGCCCCACGTTCGTTCAACACGCCCGCCCGGCGCAGTTCCGCCACCGCATCCAGGATCCCCGAGCCGCAGATGCCGACCGGCGGGGCGTGCCCGACGGTCTGAAACCGTATCCCTTGCCCCACCCACTGTACGCGTTCGATGGCACCCGGGGCCGCGCGCATGCCATCGCGGATGTGGGCGCCCTCGAAGGCCGGCCCGGAAGCGCACGAGCACGAGAGCAACCGGTCACCCACCGCGAGGCTGATCTCGGTGTTCGTGCCGATATCGAGGGCGAGGCGCGTGCGGCCGTCTACGTGGAGCTGGGTTGCCAGGAGCATCGCGACATGATCTGCGCCGACATAACCGGCGATGTTCGGCGGAAGGTATACATACGCCCCGGCGTTCAGGCGGAGCCGCAGGTCCCGTGCGAGCAGCTCAATCGCGTCGCTCACGGCTGGCACGTACGGAGAAGCTCCGAGCTGGCGCACAGGTAGGCCGGCGAAGAGGTGGTGCATCGCGGTGTTGCCCACGACCACCGCCTCGACGATCTGCTCCGGGCTGACGCCAGCTTGCTGGCAGAGCGTGTCGACCAGGTCGTTCAGCGCTTCCACCGCGCGCTGCTGCAGCACGGCGCGCCCTTCCGCCTCCCGGTTCGCGTAGGCGATCCGGCTGACGACGTCTTCCCCGTAGACGATCTGCGGGTTCGGCGCGCCGGCAAGGGCAAGCGTCCGTCCGCTCGCCAGGTCCACAAGATACGCCGCGAGTTTCGTCGTCCCAAGGTCCACGGCGAGGCCGAGCAGTGGTGTCCCCGGCGGCAGGATCGCGACCACCTCGTCTCCCCGCACGGCCAGGCGTGCTGACCAGTTCTGGCTCCGCAGTGTCTCGGAGATGCGACACAACACCGGCCAGGTGGGTCGGAGACGCCGGTCTCCGGCTGCGTGGAGGACCCGGCTCCAGTCCGAGGCGAGATCCTGGAGCGTGGCAGCAGCCATTTCCACGTCCAGCGGAACCACCGCGGGCTGGAGTTCGATGGCCTCTTGCTCTCCTTCCAGCTGCAGGCGCTGGGCGGTTGCCAGCGATTCCGGGGGGACGTCCACTTTTACGTCCCCTAGCGGGACCGCCTGGCAGGCAAGGCGAACCCCCGCGGCCCGTTCCTGATAGGTGAGGGCGAGCTCTTCCGCCGCGGTCGGCCGGTTCATACGGCCCTCCACGATCCGTACCCGGCAACGGCCGCACGTGCCGGTCCCTCCGCAAACGGCGGTCAAGTCGACGCCGGCCGCCTGGGCTGCCTGGAGCAGCGTGTACCCAGCGGGGATCTCGACGCGCCGTCCGATCGGTTCCAGTTCGACCCGGTAGTGCATGGGATCAGGCATGGCCTGTGCTCCGATGGCGACAGCGTTCTTTGAGGGGGCACGCGTCGCAGGGGCTCCCTACGACCTCCAGGTTCCGGCCCAAGCCGACAACCATAGAGAGCGATTTGCGGGGCACCATCATCGCGTGGTCGGTCAACTGCACTCCGATGGGGGAGGGGTCGATCAGAGCGAAGATCTGGGCCTGGCCCTCCGCAAGCGGCCAACCGGGTTGTCCCGGGCTCAGGGGCAGCGAGGTCTTTTCCCCGGCAGCCTCTGCCCGCTCGGCAAATGTGCGGCAAAGGGCGTTCGCCAGAGCCTCCACCGCAGCGGAACCAAAGCCGTCCAGCGCCAGGGCGTAGATCGGATCGGAGGCCATCAGGGCGGACACGCGCGCCTCGAGGGCCTCGCCGACCGTACAGACGGCGACGATGACCCGCTCCGCCGCCGCGAGGTGCTGGGCAGGAAGCGGGCCGGCCAGGAAGCCGTCCCCGTCCAGTTCAAGGCGTTCTTGCCGCACCTGGCGGACGGCCAGTTCGCGGTATACCGCTACGGGACGGATCAAGGACAGGCCCTCGGCCATCGCCCGTTGCGCTGTTTCCACGAGGAGCGGGTTGCGCTTGCGCAGAGAGGCCGGGTCTGCCCCCTGTCCTCGCAGTACATCATCCAGGTCGATCTCCAGTTCGTGAGGCGCATACGCGAGCATATCGGAAGGCTCCTTTTCTCCTGGGCTCGTCGCCGGCTATTATACCGTACATCCCGCACTTTCGTCCAAACAAGCGCCCCGATGTTCGGACACGAGTGAGGACAGAGGGAGGCTGTATCGCTCCTCCTTGTACCTCCTTTGTCCCCCTCCGTTGCGCAGCGGCATGGGACACGTCCGTGAGGCCGGAGAATGCGAGACCAGGCGATGACGCCTTGTCCCAACTTCAGAAGCGCCCCCTCCGGCCTTACACCGGAGGGGGCAGCGGAAGCGGCCTCAGCCTGCAGCCTGCCTTGTTACCCCTGTGCCAGCCGCAGGCTCTTGAACTGCTGTACCTGTTGCTGGATCGCACGCTCCGTCGGCAGGCGCTCGATGCTCGACGCGCCGAAGAAGCCGACCACGCCGGGCATACGGGCGAGCGCCACGCCGACGTTCTCCGGTTCGTCGAAGGGCCCGCCGTGGCAGATCACGAGGATGTCCTTGCGTACCGCCCGACCTGCTTCCGCGATCGCGAGCACGCGGTCGATCGCCTCGTCCAGCGTGAGCGCCACCGCCGCCCCGATCGAACCGGAGGTTGTAAGCCCGACATGCGCCACGAGCAGGTCTGCCCCGGCCTCCGCCATCGCGCGGGCCTGGTCCGTGTCAAAGACGTAGGGGGTGGTCAGCAGGTCCATGCGGTGCGCAAGGGCGATCATCTCGATTTCCTTGTCGTACCCCATACCGGTGGCTTCCAGGTTGGCGCGAAAGTTGCCGTCGATCAAGCCCACGGTGGGAAAGTTCTGGACGCCGGTGAATCCCATTTCCTTCAGCTGCTTGAGAAAGACCGGCATCAGGCGGAAAGGATCCGTGCCGCAGACGCCCGCGAGCACGGGTGTGTTCTGCACGACCGGCAGTACCTCGGCTGCCATCTCGACGACGATCGCGTTGGCGTCGCCGTAGGGCATCAGGCCAGCAAGGGACCCCCGGCCGGCCATACGATAGCGTCCGGAGTTGTAGATGATGATCAAGTCGGCTCCGCCCTTTTCTGCGAATTTGGCTGAGATGCCCGTGCCGGCGCCGCACCCTACAATCGGCCGGCCGGCCTCGACGGTGCGCCGCAGACGAGCCAATGCTTCCTCACGGCTGATGAAGGCCATGGCTTCCCTCCTTACCTTTTCAGCATCTCCAGCAGCAGCGCAGCGCAACGGTCCGCGAACTCCGGGTCGTTGATGTTGTGGTCCATCTCGATCACCGGGATGTCCGGACGTACCCTGGCTTTGATCGTCTCGAAGCAGGCGCGGTCCGCCTCCGGGTCCCAGAACGCCCCGCCCGGGCTATCGAGCATGGAAACCCCTTTCAGCGGCAGCACGATGGCCACCGGTCCTGTTGCGGCGTTGGCAGCCGCGGCGAGCATCTCTCCGATGCGGATGTTTTCCTCGACGTTTGTGCGCAGCAGGGTGACGTTCGGATTCCAGCGGTAGAGCTTTCGGTTGCGGTACTTCTCGGGCACCGTGTCGATCGCCCAGAAGTTCGCCATATCCACGCAGCCAGGGACAAGCACTGCCGGGATGCCCGCGCGCGAGGCGGCCAGGCAGCGCTCCGGCCCGGCGCTCAGTACCCCGCCGCACACCTCATCCGCGAGTTCCGTGGTGGTGATGTCCAGCGACCCGACGACATAGCCGTCGGTGATCAGGCTCTCCATCGTGCGGCCACCGGTGCCCGTTGCGTGGAAGACGAGCACTTCGTATCCGTTCGCCTCGAGGAAGCTCCGTGCCCGGTCGACGCACGGGGTCGTGTTACCGAACATCGAGGCTACGATCAGCGGCTTGTCCTCTTCGGCCCGGGGCGCCTCAGCGAGCACCATCCCCGCGATCGCGCCGGCGGCGTTTGTGTAGATGCGGCGGCTGATGCGGTTGAAGCCGGCCACGTCGACGATCGAGGGCATAAAGGTGATGTCCTTCGTTCCTGCGAAGGCGCTCACGTCGCCTCCGCCCACGGTGGATACCATCACCTTGGGTATGCCGATGGGAAGGGCACGCATAGCCGTCGTCGCGATGGCGGTACCGCCGCTGCCTCCCATGCTGATGATGCCGTCGAGTCGGCCCTCATCGTAGAGGCGGCGGACAACGCTGGCCAGACCTCGCGCCATCGCCTCCATCGCCTCGTCCTTGTGCTCGCCGCTTGCCAGGTATTGCAGGTCCACGCCCGCCGCCGCGGCGACCTCCTGGCGCGGAATGTCCGGCTCGAAGGCTGGCGTGCCCATCACCCCAAAGTCGACCACAAGGGTGCGAAGGCCGGCCTTCTCGATGAGGTCCCGCACGTAGGCCAGTTCCTTTCCCTTCGTGTCGAGAGCTCCCACAATGACGACCGTCTTCATCACGGCGTCCCTCCGTTCTGCCGGCTGACTCCGGCACACCGATACACCGCATGCCTAGGGAAGTTCGCCGGGTGGCACAACACGGCATTCGGGCATCTCGCGCAGCGCCTTCTCGGGGCCCGGAGGGGCGTAGACAGCGATCAGCTTCAGCGCTTCCCACCCGGTGTTCACGGTGCTGTGTTCCACCCCTTCCGGGATGAACACGAGCATGCCGGGCTGGAGGTCCATCTCCTGATCGGCGACTCGCTGGCGCCCGTAGCCGGAGACGACGTAGAGGATTTCCTCACATCCCGGATGGCAGTGCGTGGTGTGGCCCTTTCCGGGGGCCAGAAGCACCACGCCGGTGCTGAACTTTTCCGCGCCGGTCACGTCCGGAGCGCTGAGCCACTTCAGGTGGCCCCAGTCGAAGACCTGCGTTTCGACCTGATCGGGGGAAACAAAGTAGTGCGCCACGCCTTCCTCCTTTCTGCGGTGCGGCCCATGGCCCTGGGTTTCCGAGCGTCGCGTCCATGATAGGCAATCTGGGTTGTGTCTGTCAAGGCCTGCGCCGCTCCAGTTTCCAATAAAGTGAAAATGGACTTCGGGATGCCGACTCTACAAGCCGGTGATTCTTCGAGCCCCGCGACCGTAGCCGTCATCCTTCGGATTTGGTGGCCCAGGCGAAAACTCCTCGTGCGGGGCCGGGTAGGCCAGGGCAACGCCCTGGCCTACCCAGCCTTTCGAAGGAGATCGCCGTGCTCGGCTCACTACCCTCGCATAGATTGTTGGAAACGGGAGCTGCACGGCCACAGCCTGTTTCCCCCACGGTAGAAAGCACGCAGGTCGGCGTATTGCTCGCAGTGCAGGATCAGCGCTTCCCTGTGACCCCACGGCCCCCGAAGACGGCCGCCCTGTTGCTGGGGAGTTTTTTCGTGCGGGAGCCCTTGCGCGGGGGCTATGCAGGGTACGGGAAATTCCGCAACAACCGGACGCCTCACAGAAGCCCAGTTCTGGTATAATGCCGACATCCTGTGCGATCGGGGGTATGGTATGGGTGTGCCGTGCCAGGCTCGCAGCGAGGCGATCTGGAGTCTTATGCTGCGCCGGTTCCAGCAAATGGAACCCATCTTCCTGGCCGCGAGCGCTGCGCTGCTCGGTGCAGTTACAGCGCTCGGGTCGTACCTGTTTCACCTCAGCATCGAAAACGGGTTGGTGGGCGAGGGGTTTCGGGCCGTTTTTCGCCTGGCTTCTGGCCACAAGTGGGTGCTCTTTGCGCACTCCCAAGCGGACACAAAGTGGGGATATTTCGTCGCGCTTGTCCTTCCGATCCTGGGCCTGGTCGCGGCGGCATATCTTGCGCGCCTCCTTTGCCCGGGCGAGGCCGGGCACGGCGTGGCCGGGATCATGGAGGCAGTGGCTCTGCGCGGTGGCCGGCTGCGGGTGCGTCCGGCCGTCGCTCGTGTCATGGCGGCGGTGATCACGATCGTCACCGGAGGTTCGGTCGGCCCGGAGGACCCCAACGTACAGATCGGGGCAACCGTTGGCTCGTGGTTTGCCCAGCAGCTCCGCCTCCCGAGCGAACGGGTGCGCACCCTCGCGGCCTGCGGGGCGGCCAGCGGTATCGCTTCGGCTTTCAACGCACCGATCGCCGGAGTCTTTTTTGCCCAGGAAATCATCCTCGGAGAGTTCACCACGGGCGGCTTCGGGATGGTGGTGCTGGCAGCGGTGACGGCTTCGGTGATCACCCGCGTGCTGCGTGGAGACAGCCCGGCGTTTCGTATTCCAGAGTACACACTGCGCTCGCCCTGGGAACTCTTCCTCTACCTCGGTCTGGGGTTGGCTGCTGCGCTGTTGTCGACGCTCTATGTACGTGGGCTTGTTGGTATCGAGGAGCGCTTCCACGCATGGAGGGCGCCCTTCTGGTTGAGGGCAGCAGTCGGAGGGGCGCTGGTGGGTGTGGCGGGCATCGCGTTCCCGCAACTCTTCGGCGTGGGATACGACACGATGGACGGCTTGCTGCACGGAGAGCCCGTGGCGGTTTGGGTGCTGGCGGCGCTCATGGTGCTGAAGCCGCTCCTGACCGCGACCACGCTTGCGGCCGGCGGGTCGGGCGGCGTGTTTGCCCCCTCGCTCTTCATCGGCGGGATGCTCGGTGGGGCCTTTGGGCAGATGGTAGGCAAAGTACTGCCGAACGTAGTGGGCCCACCGGGGGCCTACGCCCTGGTCGGTATGGGCGGGGTGCTGGCCGGGGCGGTGCACTGCCCGATCACGGCGATCCTCTTGCTCTTCGAGATGACGCGGGACTACCGGATTATCCTTCCCATCATGCTGTGCGCAGCGGTGAGCACCCTCTTGTCCCGGCGGTTGAGCCCCGGGTCGGTCTACACGGCGCGGCTGGCAAAGCGTGGAATCTACTTGGAGCAGGGGCGGGATCGAGGAGTGCTCGAAAGGGTCAGCGTGGAAGAGGCGATGGCGAAAAGCTTCGCGTCGGTTCCACCCGACATGCCGCTTGAGGAGCTCGGCCGTTTCTTCTGGGAGAATCGAGAGCACGGTGCAGCGGTGGTGGACGCAGGAGGGCATCTGGTGGGAGTCGTAACCCTCTCGGATTATGCTTCTGCGCTGGAAGAGGGGAGGGGAGAGCAGGTCGGCGACATCTGCGTACGGAACCCGGTGACACTGTTTCCGGACCAGAGCTTGCACGAAGCGATGCTCCTGATGGCCGCGAACGGCATCGGGCGCGTTCCGGTGGTGTCCCGGCAGGATCCGAGGCGTGTTGTGGGATTGGTTGGGCGTTCCGACGTCATCCGGGCCTACCGCGTGGGGCTAAGCCGGCAGCTGGAAGCCGAGCGACGTCTCCAGCAGATGCGCCTGGCGAGCCATCGTGGGGGCGAGTTGCTCACCGTGCCGCTGACGAACGGCGCTCCGGCGGTCGGCCGGCCGGTACGGGCGCTCAACCTGCCATTCGGAACGATCATCGTGACGATCCAGCGCGGCGAGCGCGCGATCATCCCGCGGGGAGATACGACGCTCCGCGAGGGGGATACCCTGGTGCTGATGGTTGACAGCCCAGAGAACGGGGCGCTGGTGCGGGCTTTGCTGCTGGAAGGGAAAGGGTTGCCCGAAAAGGATTCTCTCTGCCAGGCCGAGTACGTCCTTTCCCCTGGATCGGCCGGCGTCGGAAAGCGGATCGCGGATCTCGGTTTGCCACGGGGCAGCCTTGTGGTGCGGATCGTACGGCAGAGCAACGAGCTCGTTCCCCACGGCGACACAGTGCTCGAGGTGGGGGACCGTGTTGTGGTAGAGCTGCGTCCAGAAGATCAGCAGGCGGTCGAGAATTGCCTGCAGGGAGCGAACCCAGAAAAGGCCTGATCCTGGCGGCTGTCTGATCGGCGAAACGTGGCTGAGGGATACGTGCGGAGGTGCGGGATGGACCCGAGGTCTCGGATCGAAGAGCTGGCCGAGTTCTGCTACCGGCGCGTAAGCGACCAGAAGCTGAAGTACGCGCTCCTTGTGCAGAGCGAAGCGGTGCGGGCGATGGGCGACTTCTTGCGGAGCCGTGGCTTTGTCGAGATCCTGCCGGTCATCCTTTCTCCGGTGACGGATCCCCTGCGTCACGCCACAGGCCGCGCGGAAGTGGAGTACTACGGGCAGCGATACCAGCTCACGCGGAGTATGATTTTCCATAAGCAGATCGCGGTGCTCGGCCACGAGCGCATCTTTTCCTTCTCCCCGAACGTGCGGCTGGAGCCGGTCGAGCTCGCGGACACCGGCCGGCACCTCGTCGAGTTCACGCAGCTCGACCTGGAGGTACGGGGCGCAACGAGGGAGGACGTAATGGCACTGGGGGAAGAGCTGCTTGTCTATACGCTCTCCTGGGTGCAGGAACAGTGTGCCGAAGCGCTGGCTGTCTTCGGACGCAAGCTACGTATACCGTCTCGTCCCTTCCGTCGGGTCTCCTATCGCGACGCATACGACCGCTACGGCACGAACTATGAAGTGATCCTGTCCCAGGAAAGCGAAGAGCCGCTCTGGATCGTCGACATGGCGGTGGAAGCGCGCGAATTTTACGATCGTGAGGACCCCGAACGGCCGGGGACGCTTGTGGACATGGACCTCATCTACCCCGAAGGCTTCGGGGAAGCACTGTCGGGCGGGGAACGCGAGTACACGCCGGAACGCATTCTGGCACGGATGGAGCGCGCGGGCCTGGACCCGGAGGACTATCGGCTGTACCTGGAGATCGCGCGGCGCGGTCTGTATCCGTCGGCGGGCTTTGGAATCGGCGTCGAGCGGCTGACCCGGTTCCTGTGCGGGCTCAGGCGGATCGAAGATGGGGTGCTTTTCCCGAAGGTCCCGGGGACGCTCTCGCTGTAGGGTAAGGGGCACTGCTTTCCCGCCTTACATACCCGGGTAAGATACACGGGGCAAGGCCGCACCGCGGATGTGCAGGCGCCCCGCATGCCGCCGCCGTCGGGCCAGGGGGTTCACCCGGGACGCAAATCCGGCGACGCGATGAAGTGGGTATTGCGCTCTGGGTACAGCGCTGGTATACTGAAGGCGGGCACCGCGCTGAGCGGAAGTGGGTGGAGCGAACTGCCGGCCGCTTCTCAGCCGGTCTGGGCAGCAGAGGGTACAGGTAGCGGGAGGCAGTTGCAAAGGAGGTAGCTTGAACAGGCCCGGAGAAGACTCTGTTCTGCCTGTGCTGCTGCTGTTCAACCTGGATCCTGGCTGGCCGGATTCGGACATCGACAGCGCGCTCGAGGAAGCGGCCGCTCTGGAAACAAGCCTCGTGCGGAAGGGGCATCGTGTGCACCTCGTGCTTGTCCGTACGCCCGAGCTGCGCGCGCATCTCCGGGGCTATCGGCCCGGGGACGTGGTGGTCTTCAATGCCTGCGAAGAACTTCCGGGGGTGCCGCGGAGCGAGGGACTGGTTGCGGAAGCGCTCGAGCGGCTGGGGTTTGTCTACACGGGGTCACGGGGAGATGTGCTTTCCCGCTGCTGGGACAAAGCAGGGGTGCGACGGTTCCTGGCGCGTTGCGGCTTGCCGGTGCCGCACTGGCAGGTCTACGACGGCTCCGATTTGGACGGCTGGGACCGCTTTCCGGCGATCGTGAAGCCGGCCTTTGAGCACTGCAGCGTTGGCCTTTCCCCGGAAGCGGTGGTGTTTACCCCGGCCGAGCTGCGCAGGCGCGTGGCGTACGTGCGTGAAACGTTTTGCCAGCCGGCGCTGGTGGAAGATTTCATCGACGGGCGGGAATTCCACGTTTCGCTGTTGGGCAACGAGGCGATCGAGGTCCTGCCGCCGGCGGAGATGGATTTCGGCGCCCTGAGCGACCCGCGCGAGCGGATCTGCAGCTACGAATCCAAGTTCTGCCCGGGTTCTGACCCGTACGAGCGGATCCAGGTGCGTGTGCCTGCCCTGCTTTCCTCCGAAGAACGGGAGCGTCTGGAGCAGCTCGCGCGTGCCGTATATCGGGCGTTCGGGTGTCGCGACTATGCGCGGCTGGATGTCCGCCTGCGGGACGGTGTCTTCTACGTCCTGGATGTCAACCCGAACCCCGACATCAGCCCCGAGACCAGCCTCGTGGAAGCCGCGTCGGTTGCAGGGTACTCCTACGGTGAGCTGATCGGCCGGCTGGTGCAGCTAGCCGCTCGCCGTCATCCCACCTTCGGCTTTCGCTGACTGTTGCGATGGCTGGGCCGTCGTGCCCGGAGGAGGACGGTTTGATAGCAAACTTGTCCCCACGGGGATGCCCGAGAAACGGCCTGGAGCTCTCTTTCTGGATGCTGATCTCCCTTTTCACCGCCGCCTGGTGCTGACCATGGTCCTGGGTCTGGCGCTGGCGCTTGCCATCCGGTGGCATTTCCGCCGCCGCGAGGAGGTACCCCACTGGAGCAAACTCCGCTAGTTCGTATCCGATACCCCACGTGGTATTTTGAAAACTACAGCGCTCCTCGCAGGTTTCGTGTGGCTAATCTTGCTCTGGATTTCGACCGGCATTGCCCCGCACCTACCGCCTTTGGCGATCACCCTTGGTGTTGCTTTTCTGGCCCTGTCTCCGTTCGTGATCGCCCCCGTGTTCAGCGGTGTTCGATCGTGGCGCGAACATGTACAGGCGCGGCGGAAATACAGCTACCTGCTTGGCCAGCGCCTGCGGGTTCGCCATGTGGACAGGTCCGCGCGCGGCGAAGTCGTTATCGCCTATTGTGGACCGTGGGTAGTGAAAGACCCTGCAGATGGACCGCTCTGGGAAAAAGGGGATGAAATCGAGGTAACAGACATCGTGAATGATCACACCCTGCGTGCCAGGCGCTCCGGACCTGCTCGATAGCCCCAACGCGCAAAGGTGAGGGAAGAAGTGAGGGCCACTGTGGAGCCAGTAGCCCTCGGCCGACCCTGGTCCTCTTTCCTATATATGAGGATCGCGCAAGCGGTTCGCATGGCTTCCTCTCCTTCTGCCCTCTTGGGGCTACTCCCGTGGTGTGCGGTCCTGGATTGCCCGTTACTCCGCGTCCGTCCGCACGCGTTTCACTGCCCTGCCAGCGGACCGGAGGGGTGGGATGGAACGAGACTCAAGCGCAGTGCAGGGAGGATTACAGCAAACCGACAGCGGACGCCGGATAAGTACGCTGTGCCATCCTTTTCCCAACTGTGGCAGACGCGTGCTACCGAACCGAGGATGTTACCTGCCCTGGAGCCGCAAATGCCGAAGGGGGGAGTCGAACCCCCACGGGGTTGCCCCCAGCGGATTTTAAGTCCGCGGCGTCTGCCGGTTCCGCCACTTCGGCTCTAAGGAAGACGGACGGGCGCCCTGGTTTTTCCCTTTACGTTGCGGTGGCCGTTTCCCCTATGCCCCAAACAAAACGGGGGCCGTTCGGCCCCCTGCCCGAGGAGCGGAAGACGGGATTCGAACCCGCGACCATCTGCTTGGCAAGCAGACGCTCTACCAGGCTGAGCTACTTCCGCTCGTGGTGCCGCAGGTCGGAATCGAACCGACGACCCCATGATTTTCAGTCATGTGCTCTACCAACTGAGCTACCGCGGCGCTATGGGCGATACAGGGCTCGAACCTGTGAACCTCCTCGGTGTAAGCGAGGCGCTCTCCCAGCTGAGCTAATCGCCCTCGTTCCGACCGGGCGGCCGGCCCTGGTTCGCCTCAAAGAAGCAGTGCCGAAGGCGGGATTTGAACCCGCACGAGGAGAACTTCCTCACTAGGCCCTCAACCTAGCGCGTCTGCCAGTTCCGCCACCTCGGCCTGCAATTCTATTATAGCGGCATCGCCGCCTCTTGTCAACTCGAGCGGAGAGGGCGGGATTCGAACCCGCGAGGCGCTCATCACGCCTACACGCTTTCCAAGCGTGCGCACTCGGCCATCTATGCGACCTCTCCAGGCAAGGCGGAGAGGGTGGGATTCGAACCCACGGAGCAGCTTGCACTGCTCACGGCTTTTCGAGAGCCGCACCATCAACCACTCGGACACCTCTCCAATCGCTATTATAGCACGGCTCCGCATCTCTGGCAACCGCTGCGGTTTCTAAGTCCGGCATAACATAAAGCGCGGGCGCTGGAGGACGGCACACCCCTTGTCCGTGGCCTTTGGGGCTCACAGATTCGGGCCCCTGCAGGTTGCCGCCGAAGGACAAGCGGTAGAGGCGAAGCGGTTGGCGTAGAATGAAGGTCGCGGCAGGGCTACCTGTCCCAACCGGTGTCCGAAGGTCTCCTGGGGCTTTTCTGTGTCCCGTCAGGGGGCCGGAGGCCGATCGATGCTCACGCGAAATCTACCTGTTTCCGGGGCCATGGGCGGTCGAGCACGCCGCCCATGGGCGAGGCGGGTCCTCGCCCCTGTATCTAGACCCCGAAGGCGCCGGTCGGCGCGTCCTCGCATGACCCCTGCGCGGCGTGCTCGAAATCTCGATCCATCGACGTCCGGCGTTTCCGTGGGAGAGCACGAAAGGCCGGGAAATCTCCCTGCAACTCTCTTGACTTTTCGGTCGCTATAGGGTATAATCAAAGTCGCGATCGGCATAATTGGATGCAAATAATGTCGAAAATCGACGAAACCGACCGCCAGATCGTCAACCTCCTGATGGAGGACGGAAGGCGCTCCTGTGCCGAGATCGGCCGCATGCTCGGGATTTCGGAGCGCAAGGTGCGCTACCGGATCGAGCGCTTGCGACGGGAAGGGATCATCCGCTTCTCCGCGATCGCCAACCCGAAAGCGTTGGGGTTCCCCGTTACCGCTGACGTGTTCCTGGAAGTCGAGCCAGGTCGAATTCCCGAGGTGGCGCGCCACATGGCGCAGTACGAGTGCGTCACCTATGTGGCCTGCTCTACGGGCGAGCGCGATATCAGCATCCAGGTGGTCGCACGCGACAACGCGGAGCTGTACCACTTTGTCGCCGAGGTCGTGGGCAAGGTTCCGGGGGTGCGCCGCACGACGACGGTCCTGGTTCCCCTTATCCTCAAGGACGTCTACGACTGGCGCATCCCGGACTTGGTTCCCGAGGAGAAGTGAAAGGAGGTGCGAGCAGCCGAAAAGACCACTTGCCGCGCGTCTTCACGGTCGAGCAGCCACGATAGGAGGAGAAGATGGCGCAAGAAAAGGTCTTTGCCCGGAGGGCAAGCGGCCTGGTGCGCGGCCTTTCGCTGATCGATGCCTTCGGCGTGGGCTTTATGAACCAGGGCCTGACGCCCTCGATGTGGGTCATGATCAGCTTCGGCCTCTCTGTCTACACGGGCGGCAACCTCATCCTCGCCACGATCCTCTCCGTCATCCTCTGCGGCATCGGGTACTCGCTGGTCTGGGGCATCCTCGGGGGAAGTATGCCGCGCAGCGGCGGCGAGTACATCTATAACTCGCGCATCCTAAGCCCCCTCATCGGCATCGCGGAAAGCTTCGGCAACGCCTTCGTGATGGTGATGTGGATCTACGTGCTGGCACCCTACACCGTGGACCCCGGGCTCGTCATGGTGTTCCAGTTCCTGGGGATGGACAACGTCGTCTCCTTCCTGCAGACCCAGGGCGGCATGATCCTGGTGGCCAGCCTCGTGAACGTGATCGGCATGCTCTTCGTGATCTTCGGGGTGAAGGTCTTTGCCACCGCCCAGAAGGTCTTCATGGGGCTCGGGATCCTCGGCACCACCGTCATCCTCCTCGTCTTCACCTTCACCTCCGCCGGCGGTTTCCGCAATGCGTGGAACAGCTTCGTGGAAAAACAGCCGGTCGCGGAGGCCGACTTCAGCAACCTGAAGGAGGACGCCGAGCTGGATATGTCCGATGACGAAGCGGTCACCTACTATCTCACGACTCAGCTCCTGGGACGCGTGACCGCCGCGGACATCGTCGATCCCGAGACGAACCAGGTCGTGGTCCCCGCAGGAAAAGAGATCACCGAGGAGGACATCGCTGCCCTTGCCGCGCTGCGCACCGAGACCGGGCTGCGCGTGGGAACCATCCAGGTCAAGGCGCTCGACTACGACAATTTCCTCCGGGTCGCCGGGATGGTCATGGAAAAGGCGGACAACAAGGTCCTCCCCAAGACCTGGAACTGGTTCGACACCCTGGGGGTGATGGTCGCCGGCTCCTGGCTCTTCGCCTACGGTTACTTCATCACCTTCATCGCAGGTGAGGTCAAGCGCCCCGACCGGAGCATCATCCTGGGCAACCTCTTCGCGATCCTGGTGCCGGGCTTCTTTATGCTCTGGCTGGCGATCGTCCTCTACCGCACCGTCGGCTTCCAGTTCCTCACCGCCACCGCCTATGTGGACGAATGGCTGGGCGGCTCGTTCCTGGGCTGCGTCCTTCCCTGGAGCACCCACTTCGTCGGCCTGGCGGCGGTCATCAACCAGCACCCGGTAGTGCTCGTCCTTATGGGGGCCTCGTTCGGGCTCTTTAGCCTCTGGTGGGTGACGCTTTCGTACCTCGCCTTCCCGCGCATCCTCTTTGCGTGGGGCATGGACCGCATGGGCCCGCGCTGGTTCACCGATGTGCACCCCCGCTGGGCCACTCCCGTGTGGAACTACCTCGTTTGCTTCGGGTTGGCCGAGATCGGGATTGTCCTCTACACGATCATCCAAGAGCAGATGAGCGGCCTTTCGGTCACCGGGCTGGAGATCGTCTCCGTCTTCGGGGTCACGGCCGTTTCGGCGCTCGTCTTCCCCTTCGTGAAGAAGGTGCGCCACATCTGGGAAGCCTCGCCCTACAAACACTGGAAGATCTTCGGCATCCCGGCGGTGACCATCGGCGCCATTGTCGACCTGATCTACCTGGTCATCCTCTTCATCGGCTTCTTCTTCATGCCCGGGAAAGAGGAACTGACAACGGCATCGGGTATCCTGTACATCACGGTCTGGGGTCTCGGCATCGCCTGGTACTTCTTCTGGAAATGGTGGAACCGCCGGGTTTCCGGCATCGATGTGAGCCTCGCTTACAGCGAGCTTCCGCCTGAGTAGTACCTGAGCCCCCTCTCCTGCCCGCGAAGGCAGGAGAGGGGGCAGCAGGGGAGGAAGAGCATGAAGATCTTTTTCGTCACGGACATTCACGGCTCGAACGTCTGCTTCCGGAAGTTTCTCAACGCACTGAAGATCTACCAGGTGGACGTGGCGATCCTCCTCGGGGATCTCACGGGCAAGATGGTGATCCCGCTGATCGAGAAATCGGGCGGCGGGTGGGAAACGACCTTTATGGGCTTCCAGACCGAGGCCAACACTCAGGAAGAACTGGAAAAGCTCAAGAAGACGATCGAAAACGTCGGCTACTACTGGTACCACCTGACGCCTGAGCAGTTCCAGGCGTTCAAAGCGGACCCTCAGGCGCTCGAGGGGCTGTTCAAGCGCCTGGTGATCGAGCGGCTTCAGGAATGGATCGAGCTGGCCGACGAGCGGCTCGCCGGAAGCGATGTGCAGGTCTTTATGGCCCCCGGGAACGATGACTACTTCGAGGTGGACGACATCATCAACCGTTCGCGCACGATCGTGAACTGCAACGACCGCGTGGTGCGCATCGGCGACTATGAGATGGCCACCTTCGCCTGGACGAACCCCACCCCCTGGAATACGCCCCGCGAGAAGCCGGATGAGGAACTGGAGCCGATGCTGGAAGCACTCATCGGACAGATCCAGAACATGTCCACCGCGATCTTTAACTTTCACGCGCCTCCCTACAACTCATCGCTGGACCTCGCCCCAGCGCTCACTGCGGACCTCGTCCAGGCGGCAGATCGGAAGATCCCCGTTGGCAGCAAGGCCGTCGCCCATATGATCCAGAAGTACCAGCCGCTGCTCGGGCTCCATGGCCACATCCACGAGTCCCGCGGCATCCATAAGATGGGCCGTACAACCGTGGTCAATCCGGGCTCCGAGTACTCGGAAGGCATCCTGAGGGGCGTCATCCTGGTCCTGCACAAGGGCAAGCTGAAGGACTATATCTTCACCTCGGGATAGGAGGCCCGTGATGAGCGAACGCCGTTTCCGTCTGCCGAAGGACATCCCGCTCGAAGAATATCCGAAACCCGAGGTCTTCCTGGAAGAGGCGCGCCGGTTGACCGAGGAAGCCCAGAAGCGCGGCCTTATCTTGCGGGTGATGGGGCCGATCGCGCTGCACTTCCATTTTCCCGACTATGTGGACCTCTACCGCCGCATGGAGCGGCTCGGGGAGCGCGTCTTTACCGACATCGACTATGCTGCCTACGGCAAACAACGTACCAGGATCGTCTCCTTCTTCCAGTCCCAGGGCTACGACTACGATCGGCGCACGATGCTTCTTTTTGGCCAGGAGCGCCATATCTACTTCGGCGAGCGCATTCCCATGGTCGACGTCTTCTTCGATCGGCTGCGGATGAACCACACCGTCGACTACCGGGGCCGGTTGGAGATCCACCCCTACTGCGTCTCGCTGACCGACCTCCTGCTTCAGAAGCTGCAGATCGTGCAGATCAACGACAAGGACCTGAAAGATTGTATGCTTCTCCTCCTGGCTGCGCCCATCGCCGAAACAGACGAGGGGGCGATCAACGCGCGTTATGTGGCCCGGCTGCTTGCGGACGACTGGGGCTTCTGGTATACCGCTACCACGAACCTGGGCCGGGTGAAAGAAGCCACTGCAGGTGTCCCGGCGCTTGCGCCGGAGCAGCGCGCCGTGATCGTCGAGAAGGCCGACCGTCTGCTCGAGGCGATCGAGGCGGCCCCCAAGTCGGGCAAATGGAAATCGCGGGCCCGGGTGGGCACCCGCAAACCCTGGTACAACGAAGTCTCCGATTGGGCCTGAGGCACACCGGCCGGCCCGCGCGGTCGGCCGTACAGTTTTCCCTATGGCACGAAAGGAGGGGTGTCATGTCCGAAAAGCGCTGCTATGCCGGAAAGGTACTCCGCGTGGACCTGACGACCGGCAGGATCACCTCCGAGCCGTTGAACGAGCAATGGGCCCACGATTTCATCGGCGGCAAGGGCCTGGTCTTCCGCTACCTGTACGAAGAGCTCGTTCCAGGAACGGACCCGCTCTCTCCCAACAACGTCGTGGTGCTGTTCCCGGGTGCGCTCGCTGGTACCATCGTGGCCACAACCGCGCGCACCTGCGTGGGCACGCGCTCCCCCCTCACCGGCACGATCCTCGATTCCTACGTCGGTGGCGGATTCGGGGCCATGCTGAAGTACGCCGGATGGGACGGCATCGTGATCACCGGCCAGTCGCCGCGGCCCGTGTACCTCTTTATCGAGGACGACCGCGTGGAGCTGCGCGATGCCGGCCCGGTCTGGGGTAAGCCGATCTGGGACACCGAGAAGTGGCTCGAGGAACAGGCCGGGCCCGGCCGCGTGGTCACGCTCACCGCGGGCCCGGCAGGCGAAAACCTGGTACCCTTCGCTTGCCTGACCTCCGAAGCGTACCGCCAGTGCGGGCGCGGGGGCCTCGGCGCGGTCTTTGGCAGCAAGCGCCTGAAGGCGATCGCCGTGCGCGGCACGGGCGCGGTGCAGGTGCCCGACATGGACGCTTTCCTTGCGCTCTACAAGCAGATCATGCGGGAGCACCTGCTCACGGATGCGAACCTGTGGGCTTTCCAGGAAGGGACCCCCTCGATTGTGGACCCCGCGAACGCGGCCGGCCTCTTCCCCACGCGCGGGTTCACCCAGGGGGAGTTCGACGGCAAGGAGGGCATCAACAGCGCAGCCATCCAGGCGGCGCTCGTGCGGCGACGGGCGTGCACGAACTGCCCTCTCGCCTGTGGCCGCTTTACCCGCAGCCGCCGGGGCGAGGTCGTCGAGGGGCCGGAATATGAGACGATCGGGCTGGGCGGCGGCAACTGCGGCATCGGCGACCTGGACGCACTGATCTCCTTCAACCGGCTCTGCGATAACCTGGGGCTGGACACGATCTCCACCGGCAATGTGATCGGCCTGGCGATGACCATGACCGAGGAGGGCATCCACGATTTCGGCCTGCGCTACGGTGATGCCGAGGCCTACCTGCAGACGGTAGAGGACATCGCCTACCGCCGGGGCATCGGGGCGGACCTTTCCCACGGCGCGCGCTGGGTCGCGCGCAAGTACGGCGGCGAAGGGGTCGTGCTGGAGGTCAAGGGGCTGGAGTTCCCTGCATACGACCCGCGCGGTGCCTTCGGCATGGGGCTGGCGTACGCCACCAGCGAGCGGGGCGCCTGCCACCTCCGCTCGTTCGTGGTCGGTACAGAGGCACTCTACAGCACCCTCAACCCGGATTCCTTCGAGGGCAAGCCGGCGCTTGTGATCGCCGACCAGAACCTGAACTCGATCAAGTGGTGCGGCATCTTCTGCGACTTCTGGGCGATCACCGCCGAGGACATCGCCGCGCTCATTTCCGCCGGTACGGGCCGCGCGATGAGCGCGGAGGAGGCGCTCCTCATCGGTGAACGCATCTGGAACCTGGGCCGCCTCTTTAACCTGCGCGAAGGCTTCGGCCGCAAGGACGATATGCCGCCTCCTGCGCTCTTCGAGCGGCCGTTGCGCAACGGAGTTGCGGCCGGCAAGACCTACACGCGCGAAGGATACGAGGCGGCGCTCGACGAGTACTATGCCCTGCGCGGGTGGACGCGCGAAGGCGTGCCCACGCCCGAAAAACTGGAAGCGCTGGGCCTGAGCGACCTGGTTCGCTAAAGGAGGGAACCATGCTGAAGTTCCATCAGAAGGAGTGCACCGGTTGCCACCTGTGCGAACTGGCCTGCGCGGCCGCCCATTTCGGCGAGTTCGCTCCCACCCGGGCACGCATCCGCGCGACCGTCCGGCCGCAGGAGGGCGAGTGCCGGGTGATGGCGTGCTTTTCCTGTCCCGATGCGCCCTGCATCGCTGCCTGCCCGGAAGGTGCGATCTCCCGTGCCGGCCGCGGCCAACCGCTTTTCATCGACCCACAGAAATGCGACGGTTGTCGCGTCTGTGTGTCCGCCTGCCCATACGGCGCAATGTACTTCGACGAAAAGACCTCTTATGCCCTGGCCTGCGACCTCTGCGGCGGCGAGCCGGAGTGCGTGCAGTTCTGTTACCCGCAGGCGATCACCTACGAGGCGAAAAGATAGCGCGTGCCGGTAACCCCGCAGGGCCTTGCGGGGTTACCGGCCTCGCCGGAGGTTCGGGTGAACCGAGGCTCTGCTTCCAAAGCCACGCTGGTCCTGCGTAACGCCCGCGTCTGGACCGTCGATCCCTGTTGCCCATCCGCTCAGGCTGTAGCCATCCGGGGGAACGAGATCGTCGCGGTGGGGCGGGACGAGGAGATGGAGCCGCTGATCGGAGCTGGAACCCGGGTCGTGGATCTCCACGGTCATCTTCTCCTACCGGGTTTCCACGATGCCCACACGCACTGGGTATGGGACTTGCTCCGCGAGCAATACGGCTTTTCGCTCTACGGGGTGCGCTCAGTGCCGGAAGCACAGGCGCGCCTCGCGACCTTTGCCGCCGCGCACCCCGAGGCAGAATGGCTCCTCGGGTACCGCTGGGATGCCAACCGCTTCGAGGGAGGTCGGTGGCCGACCCGGGCGGACCTGGATGCCGTAGAGCCGCGACGGCCCGTTGCGACCCGTGACCTGGACGGCCACTCGGCTTGGGTCAACAGCGCGGCGCTGGAACGTCTCGGCTACCGGAGAGATACCCCCGACCCTCCGGGGGGACGCATCCTTCGCGATGCGGAGGGCGAGCCCTCGGGCATCTTGCTCGAGAACGCGCACGAGCCGTTGCCTTCCGTGCCTGTTCCTTCCCCGGAAGATTTCCGCATCTTCCTGCGGGACGGAGCGGCACAGCTGAACCGCTTGGGCATCACCAGCCTGTGCAACAACGGCCTTCCGCCAGGATGTTTCGAAGACATCGTGCGCATGGCCGAGGACGGTGCGCTGAGCATCCGCCTGAGCGAATGGCCCGCCCTCAATGCGCTCGAGGAAGCCGAAGCCATGCGCAGGCGTGCTGCGGAGAGCGAACGGGTGCGCGTGGTGGGCCTGAAGGCGATGCTGGACGGGGTGCTGAGTGCCCACACGGCGTGGATGCTCGAGCCCTACGCCGATGCCCCGGATGCCGTGGGCTTTCCGCTGATCGACCCGGAGACGCTTTTCCTGCAGGCCTTGCGCGCCGATGCGGCGGGGTTTCAGGTGATCGTCCACGCGATCGGGGACCGCGCGGTGCACGAAGCACTTGACATCCTGGCCCGGATCCAGGAGCACAACGGGCGCCGCGACAGCCGCCATCGCTTGGAGCACGTGGAGGTTGTAGCTCCGGAAGACATCCCGCATTTCGCCCAGTTGGGCGTCACGGCCGGGATGATGCCGCAGCACGCGACTTCGCACGTCGCCGACTATATTCAGAGCCGCGTGGGAGAAGAACGCGCCGCAACCTGCTATCCCTGGCGGGCACTGCTCGACCGGGGGGTCCACGTCTGTTTCGGAACGGATTGGCCGGCGATCGATCTGCCGGTGCCCAATCCGGTAGAGCAACTGTATGTGGCCGTGACCCGAGCGACCGGGCCGGATCACCGGGGGCCGGCCTGGCACCCGGAGCAGGCGCTGACCGTGGCCGAAGCCATTCGTTGCTACACGCTCGAGGGTGCCTATGCAGAGTTTGCGGAGCAGCGTAAGGGTTCGATTGCACCGGGCAAGCTGGCAGATCTGTGCGTGCTGTCCCAGGATGTATTCGAGCCGCCGCCGGAGCGCATCTTGGAGACGGAGGTGACTATGACGGTGTTCGATGGCGAGGTGGTGTACGAGAAACAGTAGGCGGCCTGAGGTCCGGTACAGGCTGCAGGAGGGACGCCCATGAATCGGCGAGTGGTGGTGGGTTTGGCGATCCTCGGGTGTATCGCGGTGCTGCTTGGTAGCTGCGGTCCGGCCCGGCCAGCAGGTACGGCCGCTCCTACAGCGCCTGCGGGTGCAACCCCGGCCCTGGGGCGTGACCCGAAAACCCTGGTGGTGGCCATCTACAGCAACCCTTCCGACCTCGACCCTGCAAGTAACAACGAGCAGCTTGGGAACCTGATCCTCGTCGCTACGACGGAGGGCCTCGTGCGCGCCAAAGCGGAAAACATCGAGGAATTCGAGCCCCAGCTAGCGGAACGGTGGGAGCACAACGAAGACTACACTGTCTGGACTTTCTACCTGCGCAAAAACGCCAAGTTCCATGATGGTACCCCGGTGAACGCCGAGGCGGTCAAGTTTTCCTTCACGCGGCTTGTGCAAAGCGGCTTGGGGATGAGCTACATCCTCTCGCAATTCATTACCGATCCTGAAAGCCAAATCGTAGTCAAGGATGAGTATACCATCGAGTTCCGTTTCGACAGCCCAACGCCGCTTTTGATCAAGGCGCTGTCATCCGGGTATGGTTCATTTGTGATCAGTCCTGCGGCAGTGAAAGCTCATGAGAAGGACGGCGACCTCGCGCACGAGTGGCTCCAGACCAACGAAGCGGGCAGCGGGGCCTACATGCTTACGGAATGGAGCCCGAACCAACAGGTCGTTCTCACACGGTTCGAGGACTGGTGGGGCTGGGAACAATACCCGGGGTTCCGCTTCGACAAGATCGTGCTGAAGATCGTCCCCGAGATGGCCACGCGCCGCAGTCTGATCGAGAAGGGCGATGTGGACATCGCGCTCGACTTCAGCCCGCAAGACTTGGAAGCTCTCGCGAAGAACCCAGACATTGTGGTTCATCGTTCTGAAACGCTAGCCGTGCGCTATATCGTGCTTGGCGAGTACGGGCCTTTGGCTGATCCACGTGTGCGGCAGGCAATCGCGTACGCGTTCGACTATGACGGTTACGTCAACGACGTGCTCAAGGGCACCGCTATACGCGCGCGTGGGCCGTTTCCTCACAAGCTCCAGTGCTGGGATCCCAACGTGTTTGTCTACGAAACAGACCTGGAGAAAGCAAAGGCCCTGTTGGAGGAAGCGGGCGTGCAACCGGGCATGGAGATTCGTTTCATGTGCGAAGAGATGGACTGGCCTGTGCAGGTCGGACAGATACTCCAGGCCCAGTTGGCACAAATCGGCATCAACCTGAAAATCGAACAGCGCGATACCAGTACCTATTCCGGAATCTTCTATGGCGACGTGCAGTGGCCCGAACGCCCCGAGCTAATGGCGTGGGGCTGGTGGCCCGATTACAACGACCCTACCGACTACGCTTGGCCGCTCTTCCATTCGCAAGCGGCGGGCTCTGCTGGCGCCAACGCTGGCTTCTACAGCAATCCCAGGGTCGACGAGATTCTGGATATCGCGCCGAGCATCACGGATACCGCCAAACTGTGCGAGCTCTATAAAGAATTCCAGGACATCGTTGTGCGACAGGACCCAGCGTGGATCCCCCTAGTTGAACGTCCGGACGTGCGGGTCTTGCGCAAGGATATCGGAGGTTTCCAGGCGAATCCTATCTACGTTGAAACCTTCGATTTCTTCCGACTCTACCGCATCGGGTACTGAGTCAGACTAGGCCAAGCCCGTGGGAGGCTGCTGCCTCCCACGGGCTTCGGGGAGGCAGTATGGGACGGCTCCTCTTGCGGCGGCTCTTTATGGTGGTGCCCGTTCTGTTCGGGGTTTCTCTGCTGACCTTTACGCTGTCCCGAATCATCCCAGCCGATCCCGCGAGGCTGATTGCCGGGCCGCGAGCTTCCGCTGAGGGCGTAGCGAAGGTGCGGGAAGCCTATGGGCTTGACCTTCCCCTGTGGAAGCAGTACGCAAATTACATCGCTGCTCTTGCGCGCTTTGACTTGGGGGAGTCGTTTACCTCTCGGCGCCCTGTGGGCAGGGACTTGGCCGAGTTTCTGCCCGCAACGGCGGAGCTCGCGTTTGCGGCGCTGGGGTTGGCTCTCATAGGCGGCCTGGCAATCGGGATCGTGTCCGCCGTGTGGCAAAATCAGCTCATAGACCAGTTCGGCCGTTTTGTCGCAATCGGTGGCCTTTCCATGCCCGCCTTCTGGCTTGCGCTGCTCGCACAACTGTTTCTCTATCAAAGATTGGGGTGGTTTCCCTTCGGGGAACGGCTCGGTGGGGAGACCCCCTTGCCGCCGCGTATTACCGGGATGTTGGCTCTGGATAGTCTGCTCACCGGGCGCTGGGCGACACTAACAGATGCATTGTACCATTTAATTCTCCCCGCGCTGGTGCTTGGCCTGGAGCCGCTGGCAGTGATCGCGCGCATCATGCGCACGAGCATGCTCGAGGTGATGCGGGAACCGTACATCGTGACCGCCCGGGCGAAAGGATTGCGCGAGGGGACGGTGATCCTGCGCCACGCCCTGCGCAACGCGATGATCCCGGTGGTCACGATGATCGGCCTGCAGATCGGCTACATGCTCGGCGGCGCGGTGCTTGTGGAATCGGTCTTTGCGTGGCCAGGCATCGGCCGCTACTCCGCGCGGGCGATCGTTTCGGCGGACTATAACGCGGTGATGGGCGTCACGCTGGTCATCGCGTTGATCTACTTGGTCACCAACGTGCTCGTGGACTTGGTCTACGCCTGGATCGATCCCCGTATCCGCTACTAGAGGTTGGACCATGGAGCGCGACGAAGAAGAACTGGCCCGAAGGCTTCGCGCGTCTGTGGAAGACCGCAGGCCGAGCTGGTCGAGCCGATTCGCCCGCGGGGTTCGCCTCTACTTGCGGGGAAGCGGGCTCAACGGACTGGCGGTAGCATTGGTAGCCGTCGTACTGTTCCTGGCGCTCTTCGGGCGCTTCCTGACGCCGTATCCTCCTACGCAAATGGATCTTTCACGCCGCCTGCAGGCCCCTTCGGCCTCGCATCCGTTCGGGACGGACGAGTTCGGCCGGGATATCCTGAGCCGGGTGATCGCCGGGGCAAGGATCTCGATGCAAGCCGCGATCACCGTGTTGATGCTGGCCTCGGCGGTCGGTGTGGTCGTGGGCTGCGTGGCCGGCCTGCTCGGAGGCTGGGTGGACGAGATCCTGATGCGCGTGACCGATCTCTTCCTGGCGTTTCCAGCGCTTGTGCTGGCCATCGCCGTGGCGGCCACGCTAGGGCCCAGTCTCACGAATACGATGATCGCTCTCAGTACGGTGTACTGGCCTTGGTACGCAAGGCTGATACGCGGCCAGGTGCTGAGCCTCCGGGAGCGTGAATACGTCCTGGCAGCACGCTGCATCGGCGCCAGCACAGCGCGGCTCATTGGGTGGCACCTGTTGCCTAACGTGTTCCCTATCCTGATCACCCAGTTGACGCTCGATGTGGGCTATGTCGTGCTTTCGACGGCGGGACTCAGCTTCCTGGGCTTGGGTGCACAGCCCCCAACCCCGGAATGGGGCGCGATGATCATGACCGGGCGGGGCTATATGCGCGAGTCGTGGTGGTATACCACTTTCCCCGGACTCGCGCTGGCCTGGACGGTGCTCGGTTTCAACCTCTTGGGCGATGGCCTGCGGGATTTCTTGGACCCCAGGCTTCGGGAACGATAAGACATAAAAAGGAGGTTCCTGCAATGGCGCAAGAACTGGACAAGGCACTTTCTTATGCGGAGCGCTGGGTCGGTCTCCTCCAGCGGCCCACGGTCACCGAGGCGGAAGCCAAGGAGATCATCGAGGAGAGCAAGACGAACTTTGCCGAGCACTTTAACCGGGGCTGGCTGGAGTATCGCAAGTCGGTCACCGAAGCCGGCGACTGGGCGGCAACGGAATGGACCGGCTCGGGCGCCCTCTTCCGCGATATCCTGGGCCGCGAGTACATCGATTGCCTCGGAGGCTACGGCTTGCTCGACCTGGGTTGGTCGCATCCGGAGGTGGTCGAAGCGGTCAAGGCACAACTGACGTACCGTACACCTATGCCCAGCCAGGAGCTGATCGACCCCCTGCGGGGCGTGCTCGCTCGCCTGATGGCCCTGATCACCCCCGGGGATATCCAGTACAGCTTTTTCGCCGCAAGCGGCACCGAGGCCGTGGAAGGCGCGATCAAGCTGGCCAAGATGTACACCCGCCGCGACGGCTTTATCGTCGCCGTGAAGGCCTTCCACGGGAAGACGATGGGCTCGCTCAGCATGCTGGGCAAGGCGGACTACCGGCAACCGGTGGGCACCCTGTACGGAGGCCCGGTCTACCATGTGCCTTTCGGGGATGCCGATGCGGTCGAGCGTCAGCTGGAGATCTGCCGCACGGTGGGGATCGGGATCGCGGCGGTGATGATGGAGCCGATCCAGGGCGAAGCCGGGGCGATCGTCCCGCCGGACGACTTCTGGCCACGCCTGCGGGAACTCACCCGCCACTACGGGGTACTGCTCATTGCCGACGAAGTGCAAACGGGGATGGGTCGCACCGGGAAACTGTGGGGTGTGGAGCACTGGAATGTAGCCCCCGATATCCTCGCGGTCGCGAAATCGCTCGGGGGCGGCGTGATGCCGGTGAGCGCCTTCTGCTCCACGGCCGAAATCTGGCAGGTCATGATGGAGCCCAACCCATTCATCCACACCACGACCACCGGGGGCGGACCCCTTGCCTGCAGCGCGGCCATCGCGGCGATCCACGTGACCCTGCGGGACCGCCTCTGGGAGCAGGCCGCCGCAAAGGGGAACTACCTGATGCCGAAACTGAAGGAACTCGCGCAACGTTACCCGGACATCTTCGACCCCTCCTACGGCGGGGACGGGATCACCGGAAAGGGGCTGCTCATCGGGATGCACTTCCGCGACGCCGCGGTCGGCTACCGCGTCGCGGCCGGCCTCTTCAAGCGCGGGGTCCTGGTCGCCGGCACCCTGACGAGCGCGCACACGATCCGTATCGAGCCTCCGCTTGTGATCACCTACGAGCAGCTCGATACGGTGCTTGACCGCCTGGCCGACACCCTGGCCGAGGTGCGGCGTAGCCTGTAGGAGGGTAAAAATGCGGCATTTCATCGACATCCAGGACTATTCCGCCCAGGAACTTCTCGACCTGCTGGAACTGATCCGGGTGCTCAAGGAGGCAACCAAGGCGCGCGCGTTGCCTCCCCTCCTCGCAGGCGCATCGCTCGCGATGATCTTCGAGGAGCCCTCGACCCGCACCCGGGTCTCGTTCGAAGTCGCGATGACGAAACTCGGCGGGCACGCGCTCTACCTGCGTCCCGGCGAGATCCACATGGGGGTGCGCGAAACGATCGCGGATACCGCGCGCGTGCTGTCCCGCATGGTCGACGGGATCGAGGCGCGCCTGCTCAAGCATACCGCCATGCTCGAGCTTGCGCGCTGGTCCACGGTGCCCGTGATCAACGGACTCACGGACGTGCAGCACCCAACCCAGGTGCTCTGCGACGTTTTCACGATGATGGAGCACCTGCCTCCGGGAAAAACGCTCCGCGACATCCGCGTGACCTTCGTCGGGGACGCGACGAACGTCTGCAACTCCCTCGTGCAGATCTGTTCCCGCCTGGGCATCTCCTTTACCCACGCCGCTCCTGCGCGCTACCAGCTCACACCGGAGTACCGGGCGATGGCCGAGGCGAACTGCCGGGAAAGCGGCGCTACCCTGCGCATCACCGAGGATGTCGAAGCAGCAGTTGCGGACGCGGATTTCATCTACACCGACCTGTGGTGGTGGGTGGATCAGGAGCACGAGAAGGAAGAGCGCGTGGCGGCCTTCAAGCCGCGTTATCAGGTGACGCCGGAGCTGCTTGCGAAAGCCCCGCCCCATGTCAAGTTCATGCACTGTCTCCCGGCCTCCCGTGGGGTGGAGGTAACGGACGAGGTGATGGACGGTCCGCACTCGATCGTCTTCGATCAGGCGGAGAACCGCCTGCACACCGAGATCGCGCTCCTCGTCTACTGCCTGCGGCCGCAGCTCCGGTTCCCCACCATCAGCCTGGCCACCCGCCATCAGGCGCGTATCTACGACGTACTGCGAGAGCGCTTCGGGATCGAATGAGCCGGGCAAGCGGCCCGTCCTGCGGGTGCGCAGAGGGCGAGGCTATGGCAGACGATTCGGCTGCCTTCCGCGTGGCAGCAATCCAGTTTGAACCAAAGCACGGGGCGGTGGAAGAAAACCTGGCCCGCATCATCGCGCTCTGCGAGGGGGCTGCGCAACAGGGTTGCCACCTCCTTGTGCTGCCGGAGATGGCCACCACCGGCTACGTCTTCGCCAGCCGTCAGGAGATCGCGCCCCTGGTGGAGCCGATCCCCGGTCCGTCTACCGAGCGGCTTGTAAAGGTCGCTTCGGCACACAACTGCTGGATCGTCATCGGTTTGCCCGAGCACGACCCGCAGACGGGCGCCTTCTACAACAGCGCCGCCCTGCTCGGGCCGCAGGGCGTTGTGGGAAAGGTGCGCAAAGTGCACCTGTATGCGGCGGATACGCACTGGGCACGCAGCGGCACCCTGGGCTTTCCGGTATGGGAGACGCCGTTCGGGCGCCTCGGATGCCTCATCTGTATGGATGCTTGTTATCCGGAGCCGGCGCGGCTCCTTGCCCTTAAGGGGGCAGAAATCATCTGTTTCCCCACGAACTGGGTCGACGAACGCGCGCCCGGCGCGGACTGGTTCACGCGGGCCTTCGAGAACGGCGTCTACTGGATCGCAGCGGACCGTTACGGCCAGGAGAGGGGTGTGCAGTTCAGCGGCGGAAGCAGCATCATCGGACCGGATGGGCAACTTCTCGCCATCCGGGACGAGGGGGACGGCATCGTGGCAGGGGAAATGGCGCCGCGCGCCGTGCGGGACGAGGCCGGCCGGGAGGAACTGCCCGATCGGCGCCCAGAACTCTACCCTGCGCTACTGCTCTCCCCGCCGTGGGCGCTCGAGATCTTCCCTCGTCGCTTCTGTCACTCGGCGCCCTTACCGGAAGGCCAGCGCAGCACCGTGGCCGTTGTGCAGCTGGGCGACGATGCACTGGAGCCCGAGGCGGCGCGCGCTCGGGCCGCGGAGCGGCTTGAAACCTTCCGGGAAGCCGCCGGCCAGGCCATCGACCTCGTCGTCCTCCCGGAACTCGCCTTTATTCCCGATCCGGCCTGCGCGGGCGCGTGGGCCGAGCCGATTCCGGGGCCCTCGACGGACTGGGCGGTCAAACTGAGCCGCGACCTTAAAGCGTGGCTCGCCTTCGGGCTTCCGGAGCGGGACGGAACGATCTGCTACAATACGGCTGTGCTTTGTGGCCCCGATGGCGTCTCGGTACGGTATCGCAAGGTGCACCTGAACCGGCGCGACCGCGAGTGGGCGCAACCGGGAAACGAGGGACCCGTGTGGGTCGACCTTCCGCTGGGCCGCGTGGGGTTCCTGATCGGCAGCGAGGCTTTCTTGCCTGAATGGCCGCGTGTGCTGGCCATCCTGGGGGCAGATCTGATCTGCGCCCCCTCGGCGGTGCGGGGACCGCGGCCCGTAGACCTCCCTCCCACGCGGGTGCCGCTTCCCCCCGATCTTTGCGCGATCCCAGATGCGGCTTACTGGCACCTGTGGCGCGCCCGGGCAGCCGAAAACAACCTGTACGTTGCCTTTGCGAACCGGGGAGATCCTCCCTTTATGGGATGGAGCGGCCTCTTCGGGCCCTCATTGCTGCCCCGGACAGAGGCACTGATCAAGGGCAGCGGTGAACAGATCACATGCCTGCAGGTAGACACGCGCGATGTCCTGGACGACGGCCGACCGAACCCGGTGCGCTACAAAGCGCTCATCCGTTCCCGGCAGCCGCACCTGTATGACGCCCTGACGGCTGCGCGATCGGGGCGCGAGGAGGTGTAAACGGAGAGAATCTGCGAGAGGCGAATAGGCAGACCGGCGGAGGTGCACGATGCGTGGCGATAGGTTCCGTAAAGCGTGGGCCATCTTGGTGCTCCTGGCGCTGCTGGCGCCACTCCTGGCGTCGTGCGGACCCAAGGCGAAGCCGATCCGGATCGGTGCGCCGATTCCTCTCACCGGGCCGTACGCGAGCGACGGCGAACAGATGCGCATGGCGCTCGAACTGGCGATCGAGGAAAAGAACGCTGCCGGGGGGCTTCTCGGCCGGCCGCTGGAGCTGGTCGTGGGCGATGTCGGCGGCCTGGAGGCGGAAAAGATCAAGGCCGTGGGAGAGCGTCTGCTGGGAGCCGGCGTCGATGCCATCATCACCGGCTATGACGACGGTGGCGTCGATACACACGTCTTCGGCGGCCGGCAGGTCCCGTATCTCCACTGCAACGCGATGACGCTGTGCACGAAACCCGTAAAGGAAAACCCGGAGTACTGGAATGTCTTCCAGTACTGCGCGAACGAAGTCGCCTACGGGGTGGACGCGGCCGAGAACCTGCTCGAAAAGATCCCCCAGAAAATGGGCTGGACGCCGCCGAACAAGCGCATCGCGATCATCAAGGCGGACTATGCTTACAACATCATGGCGGCGGACGAGTTCCGTGATCGCGCCAAGGCGAAAGGGTACGAGATCGCGGTCGACGAAGTGACCCAGTTCGGCGTGGTCGAGTGGGGACCGATCCTTTCCAAGATCGAAGCGGCCCAGCCGGCGTACGTGACCTTCTGGAACCTCGATCCCACCGACGCCGCGCGCTTCATGATCCAGTTCCGCCAGCGGTTCGAGCAGACCGGCATCAACGCCCTCGTCTTTATGCAGTACACCCCCGCCATTCCGGAGTTCCTCCAGCTGGCGGGCAAGGCGGCCGAGGGGCTCCTCTGGGTCACCGATGTGGCTTTGATCGGCCCGGGCGTCGCGGAGTACGCGGAGCGATGGCAGAGACGTTTCGGGGAGCCCCCCAAGGCGGTCTATGCCTACGCGACGCGGGACGGGTTCGACATCTGGGTCAAAGCGGTCGAGCAGGCGGGATGCGTGGACTGTTACAAGAAGGTCGCCGACAACATCCGCTCCATCACGTATCAGGGCTTCTGCGGAACCTACAAGTTCACGCAGGACGACCAGTCGGTGATCCCGGCGGAGGACCTGGTGCCCGTGGTCTGGCACCAGATCTGGGAGGGCGAAAGCCGGATTGTGGATCCGCCGCGCTACAAGCAGTTCGACTACCACATTCCGCCCTGGATCAAGTGAGATCGGGAACCTGCCCGTGGGCAGGGCTTGCACCTTGCCCACGGGCAGGCAGACGAGGTGGGCGATGATCCTGGAGGCACGCGGGGTATCCAAGAACTTCGGAAGACTGGCGGCTCTGGTGCAGGTGAGCTTTTCGGTGGAGGAAGGGGAGATCTTCGGGATCGTGGGGCCCAACGGCGCGGGAAAATCGACCCTGTTCAACTGCATCACTGGCCTCTACCGCCCCACGGCTGGCCGTATTTTCTTTGCCGGCAGCGAGAT
Organism: Chloroflexia bacterium; assembly: GCA_041082245.1. Classification (GTDB taxonomy): domain Bacteria; phylum Chloroflexota; class Chloroflexia; order DTKN01; family DTKN01; genus DAOTVY01. The sequence goes on along the minus strand of JBDOIE010000218.1, from coordinate 5,501 downwards.
CACGGGGCTGAGCCCCGACCAGGTCTGCCGGCGCGGCATCGCGCGCACATTCCAGATCCCGGCCACCTTTCACTCGCTGAGCATCTACGATAACATCCGTGTGGGGGCGCTGTTCGGTGCCGGGCGCACCGACCACGTGGACGAGGTGCTCGACTTCCTGGGGCTAGCTCCGCAAGCCCGCAGCCCGGCGCGCAATCTGGACCTCTACTCCACGAAACTGGTCATGCTCGGTGCGGCCCTGGCGACAAACTGTCGGTTGCTGATGCTCGATGAGCCGATGGCCGGGTTTTCTCTGGTGGAGATCCAGCGCTTCCTGGAACTGCTGCGGCGGATCAACCAGGAGCGCGGCATCACGGTCATCATCATCGAGCACCTCCTGGACGTGCTGGCGGGGATCGCGCACCGGATGATGGTGCTCCACGACGGGCACGTGCTGTGCATCGGGAAGCCGGCCGAAGTCACTTGCGACAGCCGCGTGGCAGAGGTCTACCTGGGGCACAAGGCGGAGGCGCGCGATGCTTGAGCTGCACGAAGTCAGCGCGGCGTACGGGGACCTGCAGGTGCTGCGCGAGGTTTCGTTGAACGTCCAGGAGGGAGAGGTCGTAGCCTTGTTCGGGCCGAACGGGCACGGGAAAAGCACGCTGCTCAAAGTGATCGCAGGGTTGCACGCTGCGCACTCGGGCTCGATCCGCTTTCGGGGTGAGGAAATCCGCGGGCTTCCCGCACACCAGATCGTCGCCCGTGGGCTGGCGTATATCCCGGAGGAGCGGCATCTCTTCCCCGATATGACCGTGCAGGAGAACCTCCGCCTTGGGGCGTACAACTCGCGGGCGCGTTCCCGTATCAGGGAAAACCTCGAGCTGGTTTTCGAGATCTTTCCCCGGCTCGCAGAGCGCCGCAACCAGCTCTGCTCCACGTTGAGCGGCGGGGAGAGCCGGATGGTCGCGATCGCCCGAGGGCTGATGAGCGCCGCTTCCCTCCTGCTGGTGGACGAGCCTTCGATCGGCCTGTCGCCGGCCTTGAAGGGCGCGGTCTTTGAAGCGATCGGACGGATTAACCGCGAAGCGGGGATCACCGTGCTGATCGTGGAGCAGGAGATCCAGCACGCGTTGGCGCTGTGTCACCGCTATTACCTGATGAAAAAGGGGCAGATCCTGTTCGAGCGCGCGGTCTCCGAGGCGGATATCCGCGAGATCGAACGCGCATACTTCTGAAGGAGCGGTGGAGATGGACCGCTTTCTCAACGCCATCGCCAGTGGAGTGATCTCCGGTTCGTTGTATGCGATCATGGCTTTGGGGCTCAGCATCATCTACGGCGTGAGCCGCGTCTTTAACTTTGCCCACGGGGTCATTGCTCTCCTCGGGGGCTATCTAACCTGGATGTTCCTGAGCCGGTTCGGGCTGGGCCTCCTGCCGAGTATGCTGCTCGCGCTTCCGCTCTTGTTCCTCGCAGGGTGGCTGCTCTACCACGCTACCATCCGGAGCCTGTTGCGAAAGCCGAACTGGGAGTTCTCCACCGTGCTCTTCCTGCTCGGCCTTGGGATCCTCCTGGAGAACGTCCTGCTGCAGCTGTTCGGTCCCCGGGTGAAGGCGATTCCCCCCTTCGTGCCGTTCGATCCGACGACGGGGTTGGGGACCCTGCGCATCGGACCGATCATCACCACCTGGCACGATGTGTTGCTCGTGGTGGTCGTGGTGGCGGCCGTGCTCTTGCTCAACGCCTTCCTGAAGTGGAGCTGGACCGGGCAGGCGATGCGTGCGGTGGCCGCCTCGGTCCCTGGAGCGCTCGCCGTGGGGATCGACATCCAGCGGGTGTTCGCGCTAACCTTTGCGCTCGCGTTCTTGACTACCGGGTTTAGCGGCGTACTCCTTGGCACGAAGTACTATATGACCCCTCACGTAGGGTGGGAATGGATGGTGAAGGGATTCGTCATCGTCACCTTCGGGGGGCTCGGGAGCACCACCGGCGCTATCTACGCCGCAGCCATCCTGGGGATCGTCGAGGGCCTCGTGAGCCTGTATCTCGCGCCGATCTGGGTCTGGCCCGTGTGGTTCGCGATCTTCTTGATCATCTTGCTCCTGCGGCCGCAGGGCATCGCGGGAGGCCGATTATGAGCAACGATCGGAAACTCGGCAGCAAGAAACTGACGTGGAGAACGATCGCGCTCGGGATCTTGCTGGTCTTCGTGCTCCTTTACCCGCTGGTAGGAGGGCAACGAAACCCGTACATGTTGCACCTCTTCACCTTGTTCTTTATCTGGTCGATTGTGGCCTCGAACTGGAACCTCCTCATGGGCTACGCCGGAGTAAGCTCCCTGGGGAACATCGGCTTCCTGGCGATCGGGGGGTATGTATCGGGGATCCTGGCGAAGATGTATGGCATATCCCCATGGCTGACCATCCCGATCGGCGGGATTGCGACGTGCGCGGTGGTGACGCTGTTGCTCGGGCTGCCGGCGCTGCGCTTGAAAGGCATCTACATCGCCCTCCTGACGCTCATCTTCGCCGACTCCCTGCCCTCCGTCCTCACGCAAACAAGGGAGGTCACCGGCGGCGCGATGGGGCTGCACGACATTCCGCCTTTCTTCCCCGGCGCGGAAAAGATCCACACGTACTACCTCTGCCTGGCGGCGTTCCTGGTGGTGCAGTATATCCTCTATCGCGTGGTGCATTCCCGGACAGGGCTCGCTTTCGTCGCCCTGCGCGACGCGGAGGCGTTTGCCACCTCGCTTGGGGTCAGCTTCTACCGGGAGCGGCTGAAGGTATTTGCGCTCTCTTCGTTCCTGACCGGCATCGCCGGGGGTTTTTACGTACACACCCTCGGCGACATCTCGCCCACCACGCTGGGCATCGAGCCTTTCCTCCTGGCGATCGCGATGATCGAGCTCGGGGGTGTGGGCACGTTCTTCGGGCCGATCCTGGGTTCGGCGATCATCGTTTTCGGAAACGAGTTCCTGCGCGTGGCCGACATCCTGCGGTTGACGCTGCTGGGCGCGATCATTTGCACGATCATCCTCTTCTTCCCCGGAGGGCTCATGCAGTTGCTCGAACGCGTCGAAACCTGGGTTCGCCGGCGCACAGCTCGGCAGCCCGTGCGGGGGTAGGAGGTGTACGATGTACATCGTCTACTCTGCGCAGCAGGAAAAGCACGCCCCGCCGTTCCAGTACCATTTTGGCCGGAAGGCAGAACCCACCGAAGTCCCGGAACGTGCGCGCGCCATGCTGCGCGCGGTCGTCGAGGCGGGGCTCGGCGAGGTGATCGAACCGCGGAGCTATCCGGAGGAGGCATTTACGGGTGTGCACTGCCCGGAGTACCTGGAGTTCCTGCGCACCGCAAACTCCGTGCCGATGATGGATGCCGAGTCCCGGGGCCAACCGGCGGAAGTCCTCTTCCCGAGCGTATGGCCTTTCACGCAGCAGTGGCCGGTGCGCACGGATAGCATCATGGCGCAAACCGGTGCTTTCTGCTTCGATACCTACACCCCGATCCTCCCGACGACCTACGAGTCTGCCGTTGCCGCCGCAGCGTGCGCGCTCACTGGGGCCGAGCTTCTCCTCGAAGGCTACGGTGATGCGGTCGCCCTGTGCCGGCCGCCCGGGCACCACGCGATGCGCAGCATGTGCGGCGGCTACTGCTACCTGAACAACGCGGCCATCGCGGCCGAACGCCTTTCCAGGTACGGGCCGGTGGCGATCCTGGATGTGGATTACCACCACGGGAACGGAACGCAGAGCATGTTCTACGAGACCGACCGTGTGCTCTACGTGTCCATCCACGCCGACCCCCGATACAATTACCCCTTCTACAGCGGCTATGCGGAAGAGCGTGGGGCCGGTGAGGGGCTTGGCTTCAACCTGAACTTCCCGCTCCCGCCGGGGACGACGGACGAGCGGTATGCCGGGGTGCTGGACCAGGCCCTGAGGGCAGTGGCCGAGTTCACGCCGCGTTTCCTGGTCGTTTCCCTCGGTTTCGATACCTGCCAGGGGGACCCGATCGGCGATTTTGCGCTGACTCCCGGCTTCTATGGTATCATGGCGGCGCGGATCGCCTCGTTGCGCATTCCGACCCTGTTGGTGACCGAAGGAGGGTATAACCTGGAGAGTCTCGGGGAACTGGTCGTCCGCTTCCTGCGCGGCTGGCAGGAGGCCGCGTACATCTGAACGGTAGAGGCCATTTGCGACAAGGAGGTCAAGATGGCGGTCGAAACGGAAAAGGCAAAGGCGGCGATGTCGCCCGTTTGGCCACGCTATACCGAGATCGAGGTAGAGCGGGCCGAGGGGATCTACGTCTACGACGTAAGCGGCCGGCGCTACATCGACTTTACCTGCGGTATCGGGGTGACGAACACCGGGCACTGCCACCCGCGGGTGGTGCGCGCCGCACAGGAGCAGTGCGCGCGGATCATCCACGCGCAGGCGAACATCCTGTACCATCGGCCGATGCTCGATCTGATCGCGGAACTGCAGCAGGTCGTTCCGCCGAGCCTGGATACCTTCTTCTTCTCGAACAGCGGCGCGGAGGCGGTCGAGGCCGCAGTGAAATTGGCGCGCCACGCCACCGGCCGGCCGAACATCGTCGTCTTCCAGGGCTCTTTCCACGGTCGCACCGTGGGCACGATGTCGCTCACGACCAGCAAGACGATCTACCGGCTCCGTTACCAGCCGCTGATGCCCGGGGTGGTCGTGGCCCCGTACCCGTACGCCTACCGCTACGGCTGGAGCCCCGAGGAGACAGCGCAGTGGTGCCTCCAGGAACTGCGCCACCTCTTCTATACCCAGACCGACCCCTCGGAGACCGCGGCGATCCTCGTTGAACCGGTGCTCGGCGAGGGCGGCTATGTCGTCCCGCCGCCGTCTTTCCTGCCCGGCCTGCGGAAAATCGCAGACGAATTCCAGGTGCTCCTGATCGCGGATGAAGTCCAGAGCGGCTTCGGGCGCACCGGGCGATGGTTCGCGTTCGAGCACTTTGACATCGTGCCCGACATCATGGTCATGGCCAAGGGGATCGCCTCGGGGTTCCCGCTCAGCGGCATCGCGGCCCGGCGCGAACTGATGGAAAAGTGGGTGCCGGGTACGCACGGCGGCACATACGGCGGGAACGCCGTGTCCTGCGCCGCAGCGGCAGAGACGATCCGGGTGATGCGGGAAGAAGGGTTGATCGAGAACAGCGCCCGTCAGGGGGCGTTCTTGAAGGAGCGCCTGCGCGACATCCAGTCGCGCCATCCGCGCATCGGCGACGTGCGGGGGCTGGGCCTGATGGTGGGCACCGAATTCACGGCGCCCGACGGCAGCCCCGACAAGCCGACGGCCAAGGCGGTGGTGCATGCTTGCCTGGAGCGTGGGCTGTTGCTCTTGACGTGTGGTCCCTACGACAACACGATCCGCTGGATCCCGCCGCTCATCGTCACCCGGGAGCAGCTGGAGGAAGCACTGGAGATCTTTGAACAGGCGCTTACGGAGGTGGGTGCCTGAGGCAAGCATCGGGGCGCGGGGGGGGGGGG
>JBDOIE010000152.1:0-48786 GCA_041082245.1 Chloroflexia bacterium | reverse complement strand
TGAACTTTACGCCGACGGACGTGCAGAACTTGACCAACTACGGGATGTTCCCGTTCGTCGCAAGCCACGCCTGCCTGAGCGGCAACTTTGGCCAGCCCGAGGTCTTTGGCGAGACCTGGGTGCTCCAGCCGAACAAAGGGGGGCTCGTCTACTGGGGCTCCTCCACCTACTCGTACTGGGATGAGGACGACGTCCTGGAGCGCGCGATGTTCGATACCCTCTTTGCCCCTGGCACGCCCCACGCGGATGTCGCCGGGATGACGGATGACGGCCTGGCGGCGGTGGAAGCGGCCTACCCGAGCAGCGCGCGCTACTACTGGGAGACGTACAACGTGCTCGGGGACCCTGCGGTCAAGATCTTCCTGGAGCCGGAGCTCCCGATCTTTACCTTCCAGGTGGACCCGACAGAGCTGGAGGTGTGCAGCACCGGGACGGTCACCGCAAGCGCGATCATCGGGAGCCTCCTGGGCTACTCCGGGACCGTGTACCTGGAAACGGGGCCGCTCCCGGCAGGGGTAAACGCCTCGTTCGATCCGCCGTTCGCCCAGGCGCCCTTCACCTCGACGCTGAGCCTGGTCGTGGGGCCGGACGCGGCAGCCGGGAGCTATACCATCATCGTTACGGCCACGGACCAGGTTTCGTATACCCTCGATGCCGAGATCGCGCTGCGGATCCGCGCGGACGTGCCGGAGGCGCCGGCGCTGATCGCGCCGCCGGATGGCGCGCCCGACCAGCCGCCCCAGCCGACCTTCGAGTGGGAAGCGCTCGCGGGCGCGACGTCCTACCGCCTGCAGGTGGACCCGAGCGTGCTGTTTGCCGCTCCGGTCATCGATGAGCCCGGGCTGACAGATGCTTCCTACACCGCGGAGACGCCGCTGGAGGGCGGGCGCTGCTACTGGTGGCGCGTGAACGCCGAGAACGGCTGCGGCGAGGGCCCGTGGGCCTCTCCGTTCCGCTTTTCCACCGTGGCCCTGACGACCGCCTTCTTCGACGACATCGAGTCTGGCCCAGGGCAGTGGAGCCACGGCGCGGCCCAGGGAACCGACCACTGGCAGATCACGACCGCGCAATCGCACAGCCCGACGCATGCCTGGTACGTCCCCGACGATGCGGTGGTCACGGACAGCCGGCTGTGGAACACGACGCCGGTCGCACTGGGAACCGGAAGCACCCTGACCTTCTGGCACCGCTACCAGTTCGAGGGCGCGGCCTATGATGGGGCGGTGCTGGAGATCTCGACGAACGGTGGCACCTCCTGGCAGGACCTTGGCCCTTACATCACCGCCAACGGCTACAACGGTACGATCTCGACCTGCTGCTCCAACCCCTTGGGCGGCCGGCAGGCCTGGGTGGGGGACCTCACGACCTGGACGGAGGTGACGGTGGACCTGAGCGCCTTTGCCGGCCAGCAGGCGCAGATCCGGTGGCGGATCGGCTGCGACTCGTCCGTGAGCGACGTCGGGTGGTACATCGACGATGTGCAGATCACCGCCCCGCTCCCGCCGAACCCTCCCGCGACGCTCACGCGGGTCGTGCCGAACGTCGGCACGCCTTTCGAGCCGACGCCGGTGACGATCGAGGGGAACGGCTTTGCAGGCCTGCCGAACGCGCGCCTCGGGGAAACGTGGCTGCTTTCCCTCACGCTCGTCTCCTCCACGACGCTACAAGCCGTGGTCCCGGCCGGGATGGAGCCGGGCGTGTACGACCTGACCCTGTACAACGGAGACACGTGCGAGGAGTCCACCCTGGCCAACGCGTTCACCGTGACCCTCGGCTGCACGCCGACCGTCTTCCTGACGAGCGACAGCCCGGTCGCATGGGGCGAGCCCGTGCACCTGGTGGCGACGGTGTACGGGACGCCGCCGTTCACCTACACCTGGGACATGGGCGGTCCCGGCTACGGTGTGGGACTCGACTCCGCAACGCCGGTGTTTACCTACACCCTGCCGGGCACGTACCAGGTGGTGGTCACCGTGACCAACGTGTGCGGAGCGGACAGCGCCTCCACCCTGGTGGAGGTCGTGCCACTGAGGCGCATCTTCCTGCCGCTCGTCCTGCGGCGGCCGACAGGATAACGGTCTCGGGGCATCCTTGTCCAGCCGAAACCGGGCAGGGCTGATTGATCCTGGTGATGCCGGGATGCGAAGGTGGAGAGGGTAGCGCTCTCCGGAGCGCGCCCTCTCCACCTCAAACGGGGGACAAATGGACGCTGCACCTTCTACAGAAGCACGCGGCCAAGGGCTCTGGAGCTGGCGCGATATCCTCGGGATGAGCGGGAGCAGTATCGCGGTCCTCTTGGCGGGGAGCCTGGCGGTGGGGTGGGGGATGCGGTCGGCGCAGGCGGCCGGCCGCGCCCGGGAACTGGTGCTCCTCCTGGGTACGATGGCGATCGTCTTCCTGGAGGTTGCGGCGCTGTTGGGCAGCGTATACCTTCTTGGGTTGCGCCGGCGGGGCCTTTCGTGGCGCGTGTTGGGACTGGTGTGGCCGAGCCTGGAGTGGGTCGCGAGCGCGATGGTGATCGGGATAGCGGGGCTGTTCCTGACAAGCGCGATGGCCGGCCTGGTGCAGCGCCTCATGGGGCGCACCACAGACCCGCAGGCGGAGGCGCTTGCGCCGATCGGTTTCTCCTGGACCGCCGGATTGGGCATGTTCCTGCTGGTGGGGCTGGCGGTGCCGTTCGCAGAGGAAGTCTTTTTCCGTGGGGTGCTCTTCCGCTGGCTGCGAGACCGATGGGGGGTGCGGGCTGCTCTGGTCATCAGCACGTTGATCTTCGGGCTCGTGCACGGAGATCCCCCGACGATCGCGGCCGGTTGGACGCTCGGCTTTATCCTCGCGCTGGTGTACGAACGCAGCGGGAGCCTGTGGACACCGGTCCTGATCCATGCGGTGAACAACAGCGCGAAGGTAATCCTCCTGTACCTTATGCTACGGCTCCGCTGAGACGGCCCTCGGGCAAGGAGATCCCGCATAGGCCGTGCCAGGGGATAGCGGCGCCCCGTCGCGTGTACACCGAAGCAGTGGTCTGCCAACGCCGGGCAGCACCCGAGCCACGGCGACCGCCAAGTGGTTTGACCCCTATCCCCGCGCGTGCTATAATTACTTATGACGAAAAACGCGGCTGGCGGGCTATCCCGAAAGGAGGTGAGGCTACTGATCCCATGAGATGGAACTCATCCACGCGCCGCGAGCGCGTCTCCCCGCAAGGAGGAGTGAGAGATGAATGGGATCCTGGTGCTCCTGATCGCGGCGGTCGCGTATGCGGTGGGGTATTGGGTCTATGCCAAGACGATCGACCGGCGGGTTATCCAGCCGGACGAGAAACGAGCCACGCCGGCCAAGATGTATATGGACGGCGTGGATTTTATTCCCGCCAACCGGAACGTCCTCTTCGGCTACCAGTTCAAGTCGATCGCAGCCCTGGGGCCGATCCTGGGTCCGATCATCGCCGTGCAGTGGGGCTGGCTGCCGGCGCTGTTGTGGATCGTCCTGGGCACCTTCTTCATCGGGTGGGTTCAGGACTACAGCAGCATCATGATCGGCGTCCGGGAAGAGGGCCAGAGCTTCGGTGCCCTCAGTTACCGCCTCATCTCTCCCCGCGCCCGGGGCATCCTGCTGGCCTTCATCTATGTCTACCTGCTGATGATCATGGGGGCCTTCGGGATTCAGGTGGGGTTTAACCTGCTCACGAATCCGGCCGTGCCGCTGGGCGTGCTCTTTGTGATCGCGGCGGGACTGCTGGCCGGCCAGATGACCTACAAGTGGAAGCAGGACATCATCCTCACGACCATCGTCACCGTGGTGATCGCGCTGATCGGCATCTGGGTGGGAACCCTGCCGCCGGTCAAGGACTTTTTCAACACAATCTACGGCATCCAGATGGTAGAGGGCAAACCGGTATCACCGACCCTCTTCCTGCAGGTCACCCAGGCCCGGTTTATCGGGAGCCTCCTCGTGGCCATCTTCTGCTACCTGGGCGCGGTGCTACCGATCTGGCGCTGGGCGCAGCCGATCAACTACGTCTCCTTCTGGATCGTCCTGCTGGGGGTCATCGCGGGCGTGCTCGGCCTGGTGGTGAAAGCCCCGGGGATGGGGGACTTTCCGGCAGTCACAACCTTCACCACTGCCTCGGGACCCCTCTGGCCGATGCTCTTCGTGACGATCGCGTGCGGGGCCATCTCCGGATGGCACAGCCTGGTGTCCTCCTCCGGTACGGCCCGGCAGCTGGAGAAGGAGACGGACGGCCTCTACGTGGGCGGCGGTGCGATGTTCCTGGAGATGTTCTTCGCCATCCTGGCTTTCCTCACCGCTACCGTTGCCTTCGGCAGCTTCCAGGGATACAAGGATGCCGGAGGGCCAGGTGCAGCGGCCGCGGTGTTTTCCAAGGGCCTCGCGAACTTCCTGGCCAACCTGGGGATCGATCCCGCGTTCGGCGCGGCGTATGGGGCAGTGTTCCTTACGCTGATGGCGCTGACCATTATGCACCTGGTCGTGCGTTTCATGCGCGTGGCCAGCGCGGAAGCGCTCGGGGACACCATTCCCGCTCTCAAGAACATGCACGTCGGCACGTTCATCGCCCTCGTCTTTACCCTCTTCCTGATCTGGATCGTCCCGTTCATCCAGATCTGGGGTGTCTTCGGCGCGGCTAACCAGCTGATGGCTTCTCTGGCCCTCCTGCTCGTGACGATCTGGCTGATGTCCAAAGCCAAGAACTATCAGTGGACCTTCTGGCCGTTCATCTTTATGTTCGTCACGACGGTCGCAGCCCTATGCTGGTCGGCCTACAATGCCCTGGTCAAGAAGCTCCCGACCCTGACGGCGTGGCAGGACATCGCTGCTCAGGTAACGATCGGGGTGCTCGCCATCGTTCTCGCCGTGCTGGCCATTGTCCTGGCGGTAGATGCCATCCTGGCCATCGTCCGACGTCGGGCGGAGATGGCCAAGGCGGCGCGGTGAGAGCGCGTCGTAGATGTGCCCGGTTTTAACAGGTTTAAGCCGGGGATAGCTCGCCAGCCCGTATTGCCGTGGCCCGTGGATCGGGGATCAGCGCCCAAGGCTCAGGACGTTGTCGCTTGGCGCACCCGAGGAGCCGCCGAGCGGAGGGCAACCGGACGAACCGGTGCAGCCGGAGATGAGCCCGGGGTCTCTGTCGGATCCACAGGCGGAATTCGTGTCCGTAGGTCGAGGGTCTTCTTACACGCTACGGAACCGAGCTGGAGGTCCGTTTTCTCCATCCGCGATCGCTCGACAGGGTCTGGAAGCGGGCGTGCCAGTGCGTACGGCGCCATCCGAACTCGTCCGGGGTCTGAGGCGGGCACCGGAGGTGGAAGCATATGGCACGTACGGGTCCTTGGAGGGGTGCGGGAGTCTATTTGAGGCTCTTGCGCCTCCTTCCGGGGAGCGACTATGGAGCGGAAAGCAGCAAGGGGTTGCCAAAGGCTGTGGAAGAAGCTGTGTTCCGGGTTCCGTCTGTTGGGGCGCACCCTCCGGGAGATCCTCTACGGGATGACGATCTACGACTGGGTGCGCGAACTGCAAAAGGAACGCGGGAGGCTGGAGAGCCTTTTCGTCCTTGCGGTATTCGGGGATTTTCTGGGCGTGCCACTCCTTCCGCCGTATTATACCCTGCGGCTCCTGCCCTATGCCTATCCTTACCTGAGTGGGTGGCGCTTTCAGGTGCTCCGCGAGAAGGATTTTACCGAACTCTTGGAGCACGAGATCGGTTGACGCGAGACTGGTCCGGCTTAGGGCAGGGAAACGGTTCGGTTTTGGGGCAATACCCAGGAGGCACGATCCCGGGGCAACGCTTGCCGGGTGGGGGTATCAGGCCGGCAAGGTCGTGCGCCGGGGTTATCCACGGAGGTGGACATGGCCGAGGAGAAAAAAGGTGGGTTCCTGGATGCGTTCAAGAGCATCCTCTATGGCATGGCGGGCCATGATATGGCCCGTTATGCGCTGAAGACACGGGGCAGCATGGAGCATCTATTCATCCTCATCACGATGGGGGACCTTCTGGGCGTCCCCATCCTGCCGCCCTACTACTCGTTGCGTATCCTCCCGTATGTGGTCCCCCAGATTGCCACGTGGAAACGGCGCATGCTGCGCGAACGCGATCTGACGGATGCGCTGGCCTGAGAGAGCGAGGAAGAGATGTCCCTAGCCCGAGTTTTTCGCGAACACCCGGAACGGCGTTACATCATGTTCGGCGGCAAAGGGGGGCTGGGCAAGACCACCTTTTCTGCCGCTACAGCTTACTGGCTGGCCCGCCAGGGGTACCGCGTCCTGGTCTTTTCGGTGGACCCCCAGGCTTCCCTTTCCGACATCTTCCAGCGGGACATCTTCGGCAAGGGGCCGGTAGAGATCGTTCCCAACCTCTTTGCCGAAGAGATCGATGCCGACCGGCGCATCCGCGAATACCAGGAGGAGATCCGCCGGAAGATTCTGGACATGTACGGCCTGGAGAAGGTCCCGGACGAGATCGAGGACTATATCCGGGCCGCGGCAGCCGAGCCGGCCATGGAAGAAAGTGCCATCTTTGACGCGGTGGTGGACATCGTCCTCGGCCAGGACTATGACTACTACATCTACGACCTCGTGCCGCTGGGCCACGCGCTCTACTACCTCAGCATGGCGAGCGTGTACGACCAGTGGATCGAAAAAATCACCGCTTTGCGTCAGGAGATGGAAGAGTATGCGCAGGTAGCGCGCATCATGCAGCGGCGGCAGGAGATGGAGGAGGACAAGATCCTGCGCGAACTGCAGGAGATCCGCTATCGCATCAATACCTCCTCCAGCATCCTGACGGACCGGCAGAAGACGGCCTTCTTCTTCGTGGTTACCCCGGAGGAGATGATCATCCTGGACACGGTCAAGGCTGCGCAGCTCTTTGCCAAGTTCCACGTGCCGATCTCCGGCTACATCGTCAACCGTGTCCTCCCTGCGGAACTGGCCGAGCAGGACATCCCCGAGTACCTGCGCAATCGCCTGGCCATGCAGCAAAAGTACCTGGCCGAGATCGAGCGCACCTTTGGCGGAGAGGTGATCGCCCGGATTCCGGAGTTCGAGCGGGACATCACCGGCCTCGCGATGATCGAACGGATGGCACAGGCAATGTTCGGCGAGGAATAGGAGGCGAAACCGTGATCTCGAACACGATGGTCGATTTCCTGAACGAACATCCTCGCCTGAAGTACGTCTTTTTCGGGGGCAAAGGCGGCGTAGGCAAAACGGTGATGGCCGGGGCGGCGGCGCTCTGGTTCGCCCGGCAGGGCCGTCGGACGCTATTGGCCTCGACCAACCCGGTGCACAGCCTGACGAGCTGCCTTGGGCAGAACGTATTCGGCGCTCCTACACCGGTAGAGGGCCGGCCGAACCTCTATGCCTACGAGATCGATACCCGCGATACGATCGAAAAGAGCAAGCGGGAGATCCGGGAAAAGATCGAGTGGTTCCTGAAGTTTGCGGACATCAAGACGCGGGCGGACGAGTTTGTCGAATCCGCCACGATGAACCCGGCCTTCGAAGAATCGGCGATGTTCGAGAACATGATCGACCTTATGTTCCGTGACGAGTACGAGGTGTATGTCTTCGACACGGCGCCCACGGCGAACGCGCGTCGCCTGCTGGGCATGTCGAGCGTTTACTCCCTCTGGGTCAACAAGATGGTGAAGAGCCGGGAAGAGGCGCGCACCTTACGGGAACTTCTCTCCTTCAGCAAGCGCAAGCAGGAAAGAGACCCCCTGATGGAATATCTGCTGTCCCTCCGCGAACGGATGAACCACGCCAAGGAGCTGCTCACAAACCCCGAACTCACCTCCTTCTTCTTCGTCACGCTCCCCGAGGCCTTGCCGATCGCTGTCATCCGGCGCTTTATCCAGTGGTTCCACGAATTCGGCATCCCGGTGGGCGGTGTGATCGTGAACATGTGCATCGATCGCGCCGCGGTCGGGGAAAAGGCGCCCGAATTCGTCCTCAACCGTCTCCGGATGCAGGAGGAGTATCTGGAGGAGATCCGCCGCACCTTCCCGGACGTGCGAGCGATCGTACCGCTCTTCGAGACGGAGGTGTGTGGCGTCTCGATGCTGGAGCGGACGGCCGAGCACCTGTTTGGAAGCGCGGGAGGACCGGCTTGGACCCCGTCCTAATCCTCCTGGCGGTCGGCTCCTGCTACACAGCGGTCTTTGGTGGGCTCGCCTGGTTGCGCCGGGAGGGTCTCTCGCTGCAATTCGCGCTGGAGGGGCTCGGGATTACCCTCCTTTTTGCGGTCCTAGCCCTGACAGGCGTCTTCGTCGCGCATCCTGTTGGTCTGCTGGTCATCCTGTACCTGGTCACGATGCGGGTGCGGCTCCTGGTGGACCTGGCGCGAGTGCTGCGCAACGCGATTCCGCCAGCACGCCTGCTATGGCTATACGAGCTGGCCCTGCGGCTTGGCCCTGATGCTTCCGGATACGTAATCGCTCAGATCGACCGGGGGGCCACGCTGCTCCGGGCGCAGCGGCCGGGGGAGGCCGTGCAGGCGCTGGAGAGTGCCCTGTCCCGCCGCCCCGCCCGCCACTTTAACCCCCGCTACGATGCCGCTTGTCACTACAACCTGGGCCTGGCCTACCAGCGTCTGGGGAAGCGCGGCGAAGCGGTCGCCCATTTCCATTGGGTGATCGAATCCCTTCCGGGCAGTGTGTATGCTTATTTGGCACAGCGTGCGATGGCCCCCGGGTCGGGGAAAAGCGATCGTGTAGAAGAAAAGGAGCAAGAGGAACGATGAACGGCATCCACACCGTTGCCGAACTGATGGCGGTTGCGGCGCGCACCGCGCCCAAGTCGGCCGGCCAGGATTACGTCGTCATCGAGATCCTGGAGGATCCGGCGACGCTGGAGCGGCTCGCGGACGATATGGTCCGGTATGGGGAGGAGACCGGGAAAAAGAACTTTGACCGGGATGGGGAGAACGTCCGCCGCTCCGCGGCGGTGGTGCTGATCGGGCTGAAAGATGCGAAGACGCTCGGCCTGAACTGCGGGGCGTGCGGCTTCGAAAAGTGCCTGGAGCCGAACACCTTCGAGGGCGAGTTCCGCGGCCCCAACTGCGCCCTGCGGCTGCTCGATATGGGCATCGCCTTGGGCTCTGCGGTCAAGATCGCGTCCCTGCTCAACGTGGACAACCGGATCATGTATCGCATCGGCGTCTGTGCCCGCCGCCTGGGCCTGATCGACGCCGATTTCGTGATGGGCATCCCGCTTTCCGCGACGGGGAAGAGCATCTATTTCGACCGAGGGAAGTAGGCCCGTTGGCACGTTCCCACGTTCGCGCGTTAGCACGTTGGCACGTTGCGGTAGCTGCGCCATCAGGGCAACTTCTGGGTAAACCGGCCTCCGCACGGACACTTGCAAGGGTGATAGCCTGGCCCCTTTGCGCGCGAAGCCTCCCTGGTAGACCTGAGCCAGCAGCCTACCATTTGGCAGCGGGTCGCTCTTTTCCCGTAGCGTTTGACCACGAAGAGCGGGATATGATAGTATCAGCAGTATAGATCCTTGTGGACTAGCGACCAAAAGCGAGGCTCAGGACAAACACTCGCCCTGAGAGAAGGACTTGCTGCTCGGCGACTTTCAGTGCCGCGAGTTGTTCTGACGGGTGATAAACTGGTATCGCAGAGAGCAGGTGTGTAGTAGGGTGATCCTGCTCTGTTTCGATCCCGTGAACGATCTGCGCTGGTCCCCACGCTCTTGGGATCGGCGCTTAGCGGCCCTGCGGCGGACACGGATCTACCACTGATTCGCAACCACAGCTGCACGGTTCACGTGGCCTTTCTCTGGCGGAGTCTCTGGTGCCTATCTTGAAAGCTACGCGAATGCGTGCCTGACAGGGGGAGGTCGCATGGGGAAGGACTGGGCCACGGGCCCCAGGGGTGGAGGTTGATATGATCGCAACGAGCCGGACAGGTCGAACGTTGCAAGTCGCGTTTTCCGTCAGGCCTTTCTGATCGGGTGGGAAGTGTTGCACCCGCTAATTCAGTTGCAGGGTCGAGGCATTTCCAGAAGCGAGTCCGAACGACCTCAATGGCGTGTCAGGCCGACCTGGGGAGGTGATGACAGTGAAGCAGGGGCAGACACCCAAAGCGAACCCGGAAAAACTACTCGACGTCATTAGCGATGCTTACACACCGGCAAAGTGGTGATCCCCGAATTCCAGAGGTCGTTTGTCTGGGGGCGGGAAGATATCGAAGAATTGCTGCTTTCTATCCTCCAAGGGTATTTCATCGGTACCTTTCTAATGCTGGACACCCGGGCGGATGAGTCGCTCTTCCCCTTCAGGGTTGTTGAAGGTCTTGAACAGGTCAATCCACGGGCCTCTCCCTATCATCACGAAACTATACGGCTAGTCCTCGATGGGCAGCAGCGGGTGACTTCACTGTTTTAAGCTCTCTATCAGCCGCCCAACGTCTCCTTGAGGAACTCGAAGCATCCATATCGTTTCTTCTTCCGGCTGGATCGCGCGCTGGATGGCGACCCAACAGACGCGGTGATCGGTGTGTCTCTAGCTGACAGGCGACGTCTGGCAGAGATGGAGGATCTGGTTCACCAACACAAGGCCCTTCCTTTCTCGCTCTTTACCGATTCTAGTCGATTCTACCGCTGGTTTTATAGCGAGCAGAACTTCCTTCAGCGCCAGGAGGATAGGGACCTGGTGGAAACCTTTTATCGTCGGTTCGCCGACTTTATGAGCCCGGTGGTAGCGTTGTCCCCAGAAACAGGCAAGGATAACATCGTTATGATCTTTGAGCGGATCAACCGCACTGGCGTGACGCTTTCCCTTTTTGACCTCGCCGGCGCACGCCTATACTTGAAGGAGGTAAAACTCCGTGACCGGCCAGCCAGCTAACCTGCACGAGTGTGAAGACGACCACATCTTCGCCCGCGCGATATTCGGGGCACACTATCCGGTCGATTCGATCTTCAATCGGAGCCTGATATCTCCAGAGACCAACAAGATCAAGCGGGACAGGAAACCGTCCGACTTCCTAGAAGTGTGTCTCGCAAGACACGGAAATGACAACGCACGACTAGAGGAAACTCTGCAAAGCCACTTTATCACGCCTGAGGCCCGCAATGCGATGCAGGCCGACGATTTTCTGGCCTTTGTGCAGGCCCGAGGCCGAGCATTGGCGGCCGAGGTGGAAAGGAGGATAAAACAAGGACAAGATGACCATCTGCCGTAGCCCAGAATCGGAGATGGAGGATGCGTTTCGATGGATCCTTGGGCAGAGTCGCTGAGCAATGCTGAGCAGTTATGCCCAGTACCTATCCCTGTGCTTCATATCCGTCAAATCTCGGGCCGGACCGCGGAGTGTGGGTGAAAGCGCGCGTAACGTTGGGGAACTAAGCATTATGCTTGCAGAGAAGCAGAAGACCCTGCAGGTCGATCGCAACTTGACGGTAGCAAGGAGAGGCGGTATAATAAGACTGAAATCGCTTCCCGGTAGCTCAATCGGCAGAGCGGCTGACTGTTAATCAGTAGGTTGGTGGTTCGAGTCCACCCCGGGAAGCCTTCCTTTTTCCCCGACGAAGTCCCCATTCCTTGCCGTTCCGCTTGCCCAGGCAAGAGCACGCGCAAGAACCGCCAGATGTAATCTCCCCGCCTCGGCCCGTGCAGGTTGCCTCTCCGGACAGGACCGGGCAAGCAGTGAAGAACGTCAGGTCCAGAATCCCCCTCCAGGGCCGGCCGCGTTCCCCAGGAAGCGCTTTCATCTACCCTACTTCCCCTCGCAGGGCCGGCCCCAGCCGCCTCCACCGGGCGTCTCGATCCGCAGACGCTCTCCAGGGAACACGCGACGCGTAAACTGCGGCGGTAGGTCTTCCTCCCTCCCATCGGTATGGAACAGCCGGTTGCGCCCGGGCGTCCCGTCCTCTCCGCCGGCCAGCCCCCACGGCGCCGTCGCCCGCCGGGTGCTGAGCACAGTAACCACACAAGGGGAGAGGAACTCGTATTCCCGAACGATCCCATCGCCTCCCCTGTGCCGCCCCCGCCCGCCGCTGCCTCCCCGTAAGGCATAGCGGACCACCCGGAAAGGATAGACCGCCTCCAGCGCCTCCACCGGCGTGTTCCACGTGTTCGTCATATGGGTGTGCACCCCGCTCAGCCCCGCTCCCTCCGGTCCCCCTCCCATCCCTCCGCCGATCGTCTCGTAGTAGACAAACGGCGTGCCATCCGCACGTTGCCCGCCCACAGTCACGTTGTTCATCGTCCCCTGGCTGGCCGCCGGAATCCGCTCCGGCAGCGCCTCGGCCAGCGCCCGCAGGAGCACGTCCACGATCCGCTGCGAGGTCTCCACATTTCCCGCAGCGATCGAGGCCGGCGGAAGGGCGTGCACCAGCGACCCCTCCGGGGCAACGACCCGCACCGGAGCAAAACACCCCGCATTGATCGGGACTTCCTCCCCCACCAGGCAGCGAAACACGTACCAGCAAGCCGATTGGGTGATGCTCAGGACCGTATTGAGCGGCCCCGGCACCTGGCAAGCCGTTCCGCTGAAGTCAAAGACCACTTCCTCCGCCGATAGCTGTACCGTTACACGGATGGGCACCAGGGTAACCCGCTCCCCCTCTGCCCACTCCAGCACATCCTCGGCAACATAGGTCCCTTTCGGCCAGGTGGAAAGGATCGCCCGCGTGAGCCGCTCGCTGTAGGCTTGCAGGTGCGCCGCATACGCCAGCACTTCCTGCCGGCCGTAGGCAGCGGCCAGCTCCTGAAGCCGACGCTCGCCAATCGTGTGGGCGGCCCGTTGTGCCGCCAGGTCCCCACGGCGTTCCTCCGGGGTGCGCACGTTTCGCAAAAAGAGCCGCAAGAGGTCCTCGTTCGGCCGGCCGGCCTCGTACAGGCGCACCGGCGGGATGATCAGCCCCTCCTGGTAGATTTCGCTCGAAAGAGGGAGCGAACCCGGTGTCATGCCGCCTACATCCGCGTGATGGGCCCGACTTGCTACAAAAAAGTCCGGGCGCTCTTCCTCGATAAACACCGGGGAAACCATGGTGATGTCGGGCAGATGGGTTCCGCCTTCGTACGGATCGTTCAGCATGACGAGATCGCCAGGGGACCAGGAAGAGAAGGCGCGCAACACCGCGGCTACGCTCGCCGGCATGGCCCCCAGATGCACCGGGATGTGCGCGGCCTGGGCTACCAGCCGGCCCTCCGCGTCAAAGATTGCGCAGGAGAAATCCAGCCGTTCCTTGATGTTCGGAGAATAGGCCGTGCGCCGCAGCGTCGCGCCCATCTCCTCCGCAATGCCGGAGAAACGATGGCGATAGACCTCCAGCGCAACCGGATCGAAACGAGCGCTCAACGAGCTTCGCCCTCGTCTTGCTATGGCCCCGTTCCTGTCCTTCTCAGCCAGATGTTCCCCCACTCGTCCACCTCGGCTTCCCAGGCGGGATGCACCAGGACCGTCGAGTCGTACTGGAAGACCACCGCCGGCCCGGAGAAGCGATTTCCCGGGCGCAATCGCGAGCGGTCGTACGCGGGCGCAGCGGCGGGTCCGCCGGACTCGAACCACACCGGATGGTCACCCAGCAAGGCCGGGGCAGCATCTTCTGCCCCCCGTGGAGCGCGCGGGAGCGACGGCCGCGCAACCGGGCCGATGCCGCGTACCCGTACCGTGACCACCTCCACCGCTTCCGCGGGCATCGCGTAACCGTAACGCCGGCGGTGGGCGGAGTGAAAAGCTTCCCGCGCTCTCGCCAGCGACTCCGCCGTCGCCGGCAGAGAAAGCGGCACTGTGAGCTCGTACGATTGTCCCCGGTAGCGCAGGTCCAGGGCCGCCTCCACGACCGGCCTGGGGAAACCCTCAGCACGGAGCGTCGCCTGCACCTGCTCCGATAGTTCCTTCACCACGGTGTCCAGGAGCCCCGATGCGACAAGCGCCCCATCGGCGGGGCAAAGTAGGGAACGGGAGGCGTCGCAGGTCACGTCGGCGAGGAGCAGGCCGAGCGCGCTCAGGACGCCCGGATGGGGAGGAACGAGGATCCTCGGGATGTCCAGCGCTTCCGCAAGAGCGCAAGCGTGGAGCGGGCCGGCCCCGCCGAAGGGCAGCAGGGTAAAGTCCCGGGGATCATAGCCCCGTTCCACGGATACATAGCGCAGGGCCCGCTCCATGGTGGCGTTCGCCACACGGATCACCCCCAGGGCTGCCTCCTCGGCCGAAAGGCCGCCCAGTTCCTGCCCCAGTCGCCCCAGGGCCGACCGGGCTGCCGGAAGGTCCAGGGTAACGTCCCCACGCCCGCCGAGGAAGTAACCCGGATGCAGCTGCCCCAGTACCAGGTGCGCGTCGGTAACCGTAGGGGTCCGGCCTCCTCGCCCGTAGCAGACCGGACCGGGGACGGCTCCGGCGCTCTGCGGACCCACATGGAGCACCCCGGCAGGATCGACCCAGGCCAGGCTTCCTCCTCCCGCTCCGACGGTGTGGACGTCCACGGCCGGCAGGCGCAGGGGAAGACCGGCCACCGTGTTCTCGGGGGTGTAGGGAACGCTCCCCGGGCAGAGGGCTACATCTGTGCTGGTCCCGCCCATATCGAGGGTAAGGATGTGCGGTGGACTAGAGGGATCGGGTTGAGACTCCCGAGCGACGAAGAAAGCCCCCACCACCCCTGCCGCCGGCCCGCTCAACACCAGCCGGGCCGCCTGTGCCGCCGCCTGCCGGGGACCCGTGACGCCGCCGTTCGATTGCATGACCCGGATATGCCCTTCCGGCAGGACCTGGGCGAGCCGTTCCATATACCTTGCGACCAGCGGACACACGTAGGCATTCACCACGGTCGTGACCGTGCGCTCGTATTCGCGGTACTCCGGAAGGACCTCGCTGCTGAGCGACAGCGCCACGTGTGGGCAGCGGGCGCGGAGGCGTTCGGCAGCTCGCCGCTCGTGAGCCGGATTGCGGAAGGAGAACAGGAACACGATGGCCAGACTTTCCACCCCTTCTGAGGCCAGCCGGCCGGCCACCACGTCCAGCGCCTCCTCGTCCAGCGGGATGAGCACCTGCCCTGTCGCGTCCAACCGCTCCGGAACTTCCCACCGCCGTTCCTCGGGCACCAGGGGAGGTTCGCGCTCCTGACTCAGGCGGTAGAGGTGCGGCCGGTTCTGCCGGCCGATCGCCAGCACGTCGGCAAATCCCGCCGTGGTGAGCAGCGCAGTGCGTGCGCCCCGGCGCTCCAGGAGGGCGTTGGTGGCCAGCGTCGTCCCGTGGACGAGGACCGCCCCCTGAATCCCTAGTTCGGCCAGTCCGGAGGCGATGGCCTGCGTCTGGTCGGCGGGTGTGGTCGAGCATTTCCAGATGCGCATCTGTCCGCCTTCCAGCATCACAAAGTCGGTGAAGGTGCCGCCGACATCCACACCGACCATCGCACGGGTTTCGAACACTTCGCCCATCGTGAATGCACACCTGTGACACGTGGATTCTTTCAGCACCGGATCTCGGTGCGCGGCCGCGCTGGCATTCTACTATGGCTTTCCCTGCCGGTCAAAAGTTCCTGCAAGCGCCACCCCGAGCTGGTCGCCGTGGTAGGAGAGCCAATACGTGCTTCATTTCCCCCCGCTGCCGTGGCCGCGATCTTGAGATGGCCTCATCCCCTCGCCCTTGGGCCCCGAGGATATGAGCTTTCTTCCCCACCCGCCTCGCGGCGGAGGGAAAGGGGAGGCTCTTTTCCAGCCGCCGAACGGCAAACCGGGGAGGGGGTGAGGATTGGACACCCCCTGGTCCCACTTGGGCCGGGACATCCGATCAGGACTTTTCCGTGTTCGGAAGGCCAAGACGTGGTTTCGATACGCCCGCTTCGCGGGCTACTCAACCGACGTCTTGCCCTTTCCAGCGCCGCTCCTGGTCCTGATACAGCCCTTACGGGACGCGCTCGACCGACGAGCGGCTGCTTCATTGGAAAACAGGATATCAGGTCCCTCGTTCCAGTTTCCAAGTAAGAATGGGTTTACGCCCAGTGTACAAGCCCGTGAGCACAGAGGCCCGCGGCCGCCACCCTTCGGCCCCCCTGCTGACGCGGGTCGGAAGCTCCTGGTGCGGGGCTGAGCCGGCAAGGGCAATGTCCTTGCCTAGCTAGCCACTTTCGAAGGAAAGCGGCCCTGCTCGGCCTGCTGCTATGGCACACTTTGCCGGAAACTGGAGCGGTTGACTCCCGGCGCAAAGCAGTGTAGAATGCGTTCGCCCTGTCCCTGCACCCGAAACAGGCCGATAACCGGAGGCGAGGCCCAAGATGAACTTTCTGGAGCGGCTCCTGCAGGTGTGCCGCGAGCAGGGAAGCCTCCTCTGCGTGGGATTGGACCCCGACCCTGAGAGGCTCCCTTCCGCCGTGCGGCGCTACTCAGACCCTGTGCTCGCCTTCAACCAGGCCATCGTCGACGCGACCGCCCCCTGGGCCGCTGCCTTCAAGCCGAACATCGCCTTCTACGAAGCCCTGGGGGCACCCGGCCTCGAAACCCTCCGCAAGACCGTCGAACACATCCATGCCCGTACCTCCG
Source organism: Chloroflexia bacterium (assembly GCA_041082245.1). GTDB lineage: Bacteria > Chloroflexota > Chloroflexia > DTKN01 > DTKN01 > DAOTVY01. The sequence goes on along the minus strand of JBDOIE010000152.1, from coordinate 32,279 downwards.
CCCTCGTGATCGTGGATGCGAAACGCGGCGACGTCGCCCATACCATGGCTGCCTACGCCCGCGCCCTCCTGGACGAACTCCACGCCGACGCCGTCACCCTGAACCCGTACCTCGGCGCAGAGGCCCTCGCTCCCTTCCTGGAACGGCCCGAATGCGGTTGCTTCGTCCTTTGCCGCACCTCTAACCCCGGCGCGGGCGAGTTCCAGGACCTCCCGGTCGACGGCCGGCCGCTCTACCTCGTCGTCGCCGAACACGTCCGTGCGTGGAACCGTAACAGAAATTGCGGGCTCGTGGTCGGGGCGACCTTCCCCCAGGAACTCGCCCGGGTGCGTGCCCTATGCCCCGAGCTCCCGATCCTGATCCCCGGTGTCGGTGCCCAACAGGGGGATCTCACGGCGGCAGTCCGCGCCGGAGCCGATGCCGCAGGCGAACGGATCCTCGTCAACCTTTCCCGAACCATCCTCTACGCCTCCAGCGGGGAAGACTTTGCCGACGCGGCCGGCCGCGTCGCCGCGGAGTCGTGCGCTGCGATCCGCCAGGCTCTCGCCCGTTGAGCCCCGGAGGGTTGGGATGGAAGTTCCGGAAGTTCGGGTGGGCGATACCGTACGGCTCCGCAAACCCCATCCTTGCGGCGGGGACACCTGGCAGGTGACCCGCATCGGCACGGACATCGGCCTCCGCTGCTTGACCTGCGGACGCTACGTCCTCCTCCCCCGCCCGCTCTTCCGCCGGCGGCTTCGCACCATCCTGCGCCCAGCGACGCCTTCCGATCGGAGTAGCCCGTGATGCAGCCCGCCCGACTGACGCGGCAGACCCTGCTTCCCCTCCTGCGCAACCGGGCCTTCCTCGCCCTGTGGGCGGCCCAGGGGATCTCCCAGATCGGGCAGAATATGTTGAACTACCTCGTGATCGTGCTCGTCGAGCAGCTCACCGGCTCGAGCACACAGACCGGCCTGGCTATCCTCTCCTTCCTCATCCCTGGCGTCGTCATCTCCGGGATCGCGGGAGTGGTGGTGGACCGCTCCGATAAGCGGTCTCTTCTGATCGTGACCACTCTCCTGCGCGCGGCGACCGCCACGGCCTACTTCGTCTACCTCCTGCATTACGAGTGGCCAGTGGGCATCCTGGTGCTCATCATCGACCTCGCAACCCTCCTCCGCACGTGCGTCAACCAGTTCTTCTGGCCGGCCGAGAATGCAGCCATTCCCCTCGTGGTGGATCGCGAACACCTCTTTGGTGTGAACACTCTGCTCGGCATCAGCACCAACGTCTTTACCGTGCTAGGGTTCCTCCTGCTCGGGCCATTCCTGCTCAAGATCTTCGGAACCCGCAGTGTCCTGACCACGATTATCGTGCTTTACCTGGCCGCGGCCGCGCTGCTCGCCTTGTTGCCACGCCGTAGCCTGGCCCTCCCCCCCAATGGCCGAACCGTGGGCCCGCCCGACGGCCAGTTTCGAGGGCTGCTTCGCCAGTGGCTCTCGGTGTTCCGCTCGGAGATCCGCGAGAGCTGGCTCCTCATCCGTAGGGACCGCGCGATCACGGTCTCGATCGTCTACTCCTCGGTCGTCCAGGCGCTCGCCCTGATGGTCGGCACCCTCGCTCCTGGCTATGCCGTCCGCATCCTCGGGCAGCGCCCGGAGGATGCCTTTGTCGTGATCCTCCCGGCGGGACTCGGCATGTTCCTCGGCTTTCTCCTCATCGGGCCGGCGTCCCGGAGGCGCAGCTGGCAGCAGGTCGTCAACCGAAGTATGCTCTTGTGCGGCACCGCGCTCCTCGGCCTCGCCGCTACCCCGATCGTCGTAAATGCGTCGGCCGCCGCCGGACTGCAGGGGGAACGCCTTGCGCTGTGGGCGTCGCTGGGCTGGAGCCTCCTCCTCGGGATCACCAACCCGTTCATCACCGTGCCGACACAAACCGTCCTGCAGAGCAACACGCCCGCCGAGGCCTACGGACGTATCTTCGCCAACCGGCAGCTCGTCGCCAACGTCGCCTCGATCGTCCCGATCTTGCTCACCGGCGCGATGGCCGACCTGCTGGGGATCGTCTGGGTACTCGGCGGCATCGGGTGCCTTACGGTCGGGCTGGGCGTTTTCGGGACACTGTACCTCAGGCCGCGCGTACCGCTGACAGAACCGGGCGAAGAGGGTATCGCACCGTGAAGGTCCTGCTGCTTGGTTCCGGCGCCGCGATGCACACGCTGGCCTGGAAATTCCTCTCGGAGCCCCAGGTCGGTGAACTGTTCTGCATTCCCGGGAACGCGGGAACCGCTCTCCTCCTCGGCCCGCCCCCGGTCCCGGCCGACGCACGCCTGCCGGACTGGGCCTTCTCCCACGGGATCGAACTCGTCGTGTCCCAGGGGCCACGATGGGTGGAGACGTTTATCGACCTGCACATTCCGGTTCTGGGAGCGACCGAGCGCGCCCGGCTGGCCCTGCGGGGCCGGCGCGCCCTGCGGGAGATCCTCCGCCGCGCGAGCCTTGCGGGCGCGGAGGGGGAAAGCTTCACCGATGCGGATCTCGCGGAGCGCTACCTCGCCGGGCGCTCCCTTCCGGTGTGGCTGCGTGCCGAACAAGGGCCCTGGCACCACGCGGTACTCGTCCGGGATCGGCACGCCGCCTTCGCGGCACTGCGACGGATGCTGGAGCACGCGGAAGGACATGCGGTAGCGATCGAGCGTGCCTACACCGGGCCTTCCGTCCTGTTCGCCCTCCTCTCGGACGGAGAGCACGCGATCCCCTTCGGGGCCAGCCGGGTCGCGGTCCACCGCTTCGAGGGGGAAAGCGGGCCGCTTACCGAAGGGATGGGGGCTTGGGCGCCGGCAGGCCCACTGGAGCTGGAGAGGCAGTTGTACGACCAGGTCGGCCGGCCGCTCGTTGCCGCGCTGTGTGCCGGCGGACTGCTGCGTCCGGGCTTCCTGCAGCTGCGCCTGACCGTTACCGGGGAAGGCCCCGTGGTCGAGGATGTCGCCTGGGGCCTCGACGACCTGCATGCCGCGGCCATCTTCCCTCTCTGGGAGGGCGAAATCGCGTCCGTCCTCCGGGCAGCCGCCCAGGGATGCCTGGACACCGTTCCCAGATGGAAGCGCGAGCACAGCGTGGCCGTGGCTCTCGTCGCGTCCGGATACCCGGATCGTCCCCAGACTGGCTATCCCCTGCAGCAGCTCGATGCGGTCGACGCGCTGGTCTTCCACCAGGCGACCTGCCTGCGGACGGCCGAGCGCTTGCCTTCCTGGGGAAGGGGCATCTTCGCGCCCCGGCAGAGAGAAGAGGGCCCGGGCGAGGTGGTGGCCGACGGGGGAAGGATCCTCTTCGTCGTCGGCCGAGGCAAGGAGATCGCTGAGGCGAGGGAAGAGGCATACCGGGCCCTGCGGCAGATCCGCTGTCCCCAGGCCACCTGGCGGAACGACATCGCGAGGGAGGAGCCTTGAGCCGGATACCGGGCGGCGTGGAAGAAGGATGGCGGGTCGGACTGGAAGCCTACCTCTGGGGCCGGCCCGGCTCCTACCGCCAGAGCGGGGTGAGCACGTACATCCGCCACCTCGTACAGGGGATCGGCGCCCAGGAATGGCCCGGGGAGCTGCTGGTCTACCTCCCTTCATCCGACATCGCTCAGGAGATCCCCAGGCGCCTGCAAGCCCGGGTTGCGCCCGTGGAGCTGCACCGGCCGGCCGTGCGTATCCTCTGGCAACATTCGGCCTTTCCTTTCCTCCTCGCGCGCGATCGGGTTAGCCTCTTTCACGCCACGATGAACGTTGCCCCATGGTGGACCCCCTGTCCGGTGGTTGTGACCATCCACGACCTGGCTTACCTGCGCTACCCCGAGGTGCACCCGCTCGGCCGGCGACTTTACCTTTCTGCCCTAACGCGCCTTACGGTGCGGCGCGCTCGGGCGATCATCGCCGTGTCGCGGTTCACGCGCGAAGAGATCGTCCACTTCTTCCGCGTGCCGCCGGAGCGTATCCGGGTCATCTACGAAGGGTATGATCCAGCCTTCCGGCCACTGCCCGCGGCGGAAGTGGCGGCCTTCCGGAAGCGACGGAATCTGCCCGAGCGCTATCTCCTCTACGTCGGCAACCTGGAGCCCCGGAAGAACTTGCCCGTGCTCGTGCGCGCATTTGCCCGGATGGCCACCCAGCATGACGCGGTACTCGTCCTTGCCGGGCCGCGCGGCTGGGGGTACGCAGGGCTTTTCCGCCTGATCGAGGCGCTCGGACTCCAGGAACGCGTGTACTTCCCCGGCTTTGTGCCTGCAGAGGAACTGCCGTTGTGGTATAATGCTGCAGAACTTTTCGTGTATCCGTCACGCTACGAAGGCTTTGGTCTGCCTCCCCTGGAGGCGATGGCTTGCGGCACACCGGTGGTCGTATCCCGTGCTTCGAGCCTCCCTGAGGTGGTCGGAGAGGCAGCCGTTCAGGTGGACCCGGGCGATGTCGATGGCCTGGCCAGGGCCCTGCTACAGTTGTTGACCCGCGCTGACTTGCGGGCAATGTACCGGGAGCGTGGTCTGGAACAGGCACAGCGCTTTTCCTGGCCGCATATGGCACGAGAAACCCTCCTCCTGTACCGGGAGCTGCTGGAGCAAGGAGCGCTGAGGGAGGACACGCGGCCCGGCTAGGGTTGGAACGACGAGGAAGACGGCAGACCCTGCGGCGAAAGGTACGGTCCCAGATACAAGCACTGTTGCATGCCAGCGCCTTTTCCGGAGAGCCCGCTGGTTAGACCTGCGGTGAGGCGATCGCCGTGGCGTTACAGGAGTTGCTGGCAGGTGCTGCCAGCCTGGTTGCCCTGATCTTGATCCTGGCGTTACAAAAGGCGCTCTGGCCACGCCGGAGCAACCCGGCAGTCGCCGCGTTGTTTGGACTTCTGGTAGCGCTCGGGGTCGCTGCTTTCTACGACCTGGGGATCCATACTGCCCGCGGCGTTGCGATGATCGCGCAGGATCCCGCGCTCCTTACATGGCACGAGCGCATTCACCGTCTGTGGCCGCTCAGCGACGCGGCCCTGCTTCTCGCTTCGGCCTGCTGGGCCCATCTCTTCCTTATCCACCCGGAGCCCTTCCCTTGGCTCCGCCGGGCGCCTTGGATGCTCAAAGCCGCTTACGGTCCGCCCGCCATCGTAGCCCTCTGGACGCTGCTGCACCCATTGCTGCACGCACCATCGGAGGTCCATTTGCTCGCCTTTGCCCGGGCGGGAGAGTATGCCTGCACGATCGTAGGTGGGTGCTATACCATAGCCGGTTGGGCACTCCTGCTCTACAGGGCATTTCGGAGCCGTGACCCCGTGATTCGCCGCCCCTTGCGGGCTATCGCGGTCTGGACATCCAGCGTGGTAGCAGGGCTGCTGGCCCTCTCCTTGATTCCGCAGTGGCTCGGCCTGCCCGTTCCGATCAAAGAAAACCCGTTGCTCGGGGCTGTGGCGTTGCTGGTGCTGCCGGTCACCTTCGGGTACGCGATGGTGCGCTACAATTGGCTGGACACCGAGCTGCGCATCGGCTTCAGCCTCGCTTACGCGCTTGCAGTGATTGTGGTCATCGGAGTTTACCTCCTGCTTACCGAGCTGCTCGTACGCCTCGGCGGGACCGCGATCCCTCCAGATCACCCGGCGCTGCTTGCGATCTTTGCGCTGGTGGTCACCCTCGGTCTGCACCCGTTGCGGCTGTGGCTCCAGGAACAGATCGATCGCCTCTTCGAACGGCGACGGTACGACGAACGGCAGGTGCTCCACGCCCTGGGGGAGCACCTTGCAGGAGTCCAGGAGCTGCCCGCGCTCGCACGCGTGATCGTAGACCTTGTGGTTTCCATTTGGCCAGCGCGCACAGCCGCGCTCGTGCTGCGGGACGAGGAGCGCGGGGGCTACGCGACGCGCGAAACGTGGGGGTTGCCTCCGGGGCGTCTCGAGCTTCGGTTTCCCCCGGACAGCCCGGTGGTGCAGGAGATCCTTAACTCCCGCGCTCCGGTTGCCTGGAAAGAGCTGGTCCAAAGGGGGCTACCCCCCCAGGATCTCGAAGCACTGCGCTTGCTCCAGGGAGACCTGTACGTCCCCCTGAGCCCGGCGGAACGTCAGCTCGGTTGGCTACAGCTGGGCGAGCTGCGCTACGGCGGTGCCTACTCCCGCCGCGACCGCGAGCTGCTGACGCTTGTGGCCGACCGCTCCGGGGCCGCGCTGGCTCACGCGCTCCTGAACGAGCAAAACCGGCGGGAAGCTGCGGCGCTCGAGCTGTTGAGCCGCATCGGCCTTGCCGCATCCAGCCTGGAGATATCCGACCTCCTGGAATGGATCTGGCGGGAGACCACCCACCTGCTCGGGGGAGACAACTTTGCCATCGCGCTCAGAGACTTGCTGACAGATGAATGGCACTGGGCGTTCGTGGTAAAAAAGGGCACACGCCGCTCAGACCGGGAGGGGAAACCGTGGTCGGCCGCTTCCGGCCTGGCGGCCGAGGTCGTGCGTACAGGCGAGCCTATTCTGGCCCGGGACTACCGCGCAGAGTGCGAGCGCCGGGGCATCCCGCCCTGGGAACACGAGCCGGAGGAACCGGACACCGCCTGGCTCGGTGTGCCTCTGGTAACCGGGACCCACACTTTGGGTGTGCTCACGCTCAGTTCCCTCCGCAAAGACTTCGCATACCGGCCGGAGCATCTGCAGCTGCTGGCGACCATCGCTGCCCAGGCGGCGGTCGCCATCGAGAAGGCCCAAGCGCACGCGAGAGAAGAGGAGCGCCTGGCGGAACTGGAGATCCTGAACGAGATCGCGCAGACCGTCGGCACCAGCATCCGGTTGGAAGAGGTGCTGAGGCTGATCTACCAGGCGGTACTGCGCGTGCTGAACGCGCCCAACTTTTACGTCGCGCTTTACGACGATGCGCGCCAGGAGTTTTCCTTCGCGTTATACGTGGAAGACGGGCAGATCCTGGAGCCTCCTGCGGAGCCCTGGCCACTGGGCGAGGGGCTCAGCAGCGAATTGGTGCGGACGCGCCAGCCGATCGTGACCGACGACTACCTGACCGAGTGCGCACGTCGTGGGGTTGTCCCTGGAGGCAAGCCGGGCAAGGCCTGGCTGGGAGTGCCGTTGATCGCGGCGGACGAGGTCATCGGCGTGATGGTCGCCAGTTCTTTCGATGAAGGGACCTCGTTCGGGCCCGATGACGTCCTGCTTTTCTCGACCATTGCTGGCCAGGTCGCCGGAGCCGTGCAAAACGCACGACGGTTCGAGGAAAGCCAGCGACGGCTGGAAGAGCTGAGCACCCTCGTGCAGATCGGCACGACGATCAGTTCGTCCCTTGACCTCCGTCAGGTGCTGGACAACGTTTGCCGTGAAGCGGTGCGCCTGCTCCAGGCGACCAGCGCCTATGTCTCTCTGTGGGAAGAAGCGCGGCGCGCGAGCACGGTCGTTGCGCACTATATCTCACCTGAAGCCTGCCCGCTCGAGCAGATTTCGGACCTCTGGGTGACCTACGAGGAAACGGAAGAACTGGCGGCCCTGCTGCGGGAAGGGAAACCGGCGGTGTGGCGGGTGAGCGACCCCTTCGTCGCCCTCGATGAGCGGGAACACCTCGAGCAGTACGGCGGAAAGAGCGTCCTCTTCCTTCCGTTGATCGGCGGGGCAGGCCCCTTGGGTTTCATCGAGGTGTGGGAAAGCCGCACGGAGCGCGTGTTCACCGAAGAGGAGATCCTGCTCGGGCAGAGCCTGGCCGCCCAGGCCGCGATCGCGATCGAGAACGCACGCCTTTACGAGCGCACCGATGCTGCACTCGCGCGGCGGGTGAGCGAGTTGAGCACGATCGAGGAGATCAGCCGGGAACTGAACCGCCTGCTCGATCTGCAGCGGATCATCGATGTGGTGCTCGAGCGCGCGATCGAGGCTACCGGGGCAGATGCCGGCGGGGTTGGCCTGCTCACGGAGGATGAACGAGGGTTGATGCTGTTGACAGGCCGCGGCTATCCTCCGGAGATCATGGAACAGGTGCGGTCCCATCCGTGGAGCGTAGAGCGCGGGATCATCGGCCGTGTGGTACGTACCGGCGAACCCGCTCTCGTGGAGGATGTCCGCACGGATCCGGATTACGTGGAGTTCATCCCGACCACCCTCTCGGAGCTGGCCGTGCCAATCCGCTACCAGGAACGTGTCGTGGGCGCCGTGGTGCTGGAAAGCGAGCGACTGGGGGCATTTGATGCCGAACATCTGCGTTTCGTCCGGCACCTTGCAGACCACGCTGCGATCGCGATGCGCAACGCCCGGCTGCTCGAGGAGCGTGAGCGGCGGATCACCCAGCTCTCGATCCTGAACGAGATCGCGCGAGTGCTTTCGTCTACCCGGGAATTGCCGGAGCTGGTCGAGACAGTCTACCGCCAGGTAGGCCGGTTGTTCGATACGACCAACTTTTACATTGCGCTCTACGACGAGCGCGAAGGCACGTGGCAGACCGCGATCGATATCGAGCACGGTCAGCGGATGCCGCCCACCCGCCTGAGCGTCGAGGAGGGGGTGACAGGATACATCATCCGGGAGCGCCGGCCAGTGTTGCTGCGCTCGGAAGCGGAGGATCGCGCGTTCCACGAAACGCTCGGCCTGCGCGCCGTCGGCGAGACGCCCAAGTCCTGGGTAGGCGTGCCTCTTATCGCGGCAGACAAAGTGGTCGGCGTGATGGCCCTCCAGAGCTATGAGCAGGAAAACCTTTTCGACGAGGAGGACGTAGCGCTCCTTTCTACCATCGCCTCGCAGGTCGCCATCGCCATCCAGAACGCACGCCTGTTTCAGGAGATCACGCAGGCGCGGGACCGGCTGCAGGCGATCCTCGAATCGACCCATGACGGGATCATCATGCTCGACACCGAGGGACGCATCCTGCTGGCGAACCCTCCGATCGAACGCTGGGCCGGCGTGATGCGCGAGCGGATCGTCGGCCGGACCTTGCCCGCTCTCCTGCGCCAGGCTGCGCGCCAGAATCCCGAGGCGGCCCGGGCCATGCTCGAGCAGCTCCGCAAGGGCCTGCAGATGCTGGCGCAAGACCCGACGGGGGTACTTCAGGGCGAATTCGACAACCCGACCGGGATCGCCCAGGCGTTCGCCTGGGTCAGCGCTCCGGTGCTCGATCAGCAGGGAGAACATATCGGCCGCATCCTGGTGCTACGGGACATTACCGAGGCCCGGGAAGCCGAGCGGATGCGCGAGGACCTGGTCAGCATGATCGTGCACGACCTGCGCAGTCCGCTCACTGCGTTCCTGGGAGGCCTTCAGGCGATCCTCGGACGCGACCTCGGCCCGCTCACGAACGAACAACGTCTTCTCCTGGAAACCGCGCTCGAGGGCGGGCACGAGATGCTGGAGATGGTCAATACCCTGCTCGACATCCGGCGGCTGGAAGCGGGAAAGATGCCGCTCCACTTCGCAGCCGTCCTGCTGGAGCAGTCGGTACACCAGGCAATCAACCGTTTGAAACCCCTGATCGACGAACGTCGGTTGACGGTTACGGTAGACATCCCGGCAAACCTGACCGTGCGGGCCGACCAGGAGAAATTGGAACGCGTGTGGGAAAACCTGGTCCACAATGCGATCAAGTACTCCTATATGGGCGGAGTCGTGCGCATCGGCGGCCGGGTCGAGGCCGGACTTGCCCTCTGTTACGTAACCGATTACGGCGTCGGAATCCCGAAATCGCAGCAGGAGCACATCTTCGAAAAGTTCGCCCAGGCGAGCCAGCCGGGCGGCCCCCGGGGCTCCGGGCTAGGATTGGCCTTCTGCCGGCTAGCGGTGGAAGCTCAGGGTGGGCGCATCTGGGTGGAAAGCGAGGAGGGGAAAGGAAGTACCTTCTACTTTACCGTGCCGCTGTGGGAAGGGTAAATTCAGCGTGCGGAGCCGCGCAGCATCTCGATGATCGTGCGCAACATGATCCGCAGGTCGAATCCGATCGACCAGTTCTCAACGTAGTAGAGGTCGTAATTCGTCCGCTCTTCGATCGAGGTGTCCCCGCGTAGCCCGTTGACCTGCGCCCAACCGGTGATCCCCGCCTTCTCGCGGTGACGCCGCATGTAGCCGGGGACCATCTGGCTGAACTGCTCGACAAAGCACGGGCGCTCCGGCCGCGGGCCGACGACGCTCATCTCCCCGAGCAGCACGTTGATGAACTGCGGGATCTCGTCGATCGAATGCCGTCGCAGGAAGGCCCCCAGACGGGTCACGCGAGGGTCATTGGGCGCGGCCCAGACCGGACCCGTCTGCTCTTCCGCCCCCACCGTCATCGTGCGGAACTTGATGACATAGAACGGCTTCCCGTCCAGGCCCACTCGTTCCTGGATGTACAGGGCCGGCCCGGGAGATTCCAGTTTGATCAGAAGCGCGATCAGCAGCAGGAAGGGCGCGGTCAAGAGGAGCACGACCGTGCTCACCACGATGTCCATCGCCCGTTTGAGCACACGGTTGAACCCGGCCAGCGCTGGATTCCGTACGCTTGCAAGCGGCAACCCGTTCAGGTCGCTCAGCGTGACCTCGTTCCGGGTGATGATCTGGAATGCATCCGGGTAGACTTTGATCTCCACCGGAAAGTCGGCACAGCGGGAGACGATGTCCAGCACGCGCTGGTACGGCGCCTGCATGGCCACGAGCACCTCGTCGACCCGCTCTCGGGCAAGCACCTGGGCGATCTCCTCCGTGCGCCCCAGCACCGGCACCCCGGAAATCTCCTCGCCGGCCTTGCGCTCGTCGTCCAGGAAGCCGACCACCTGGTACCCCAGCGAGGGCGAACGGCGGATCTGCCCCAGGATCATCTGGCCGACTTCCCCAGCCCCCACCAGCAGGATCCGCCGGGGGTCGTAGCCCTTGCGGCGGAGCCACGCCAGGAAGAGGTCGAACGCGAACCGCTCCAGGTTCACCAGCAGGATGCTCAGCAACCAGCCGTAGGCGAGGATCAGCGGGGAGTAGACGAAGCGATCGCGCAGGAGCACCGTGTTCAGCGCGATCCCGATCATCGTACCGACGGAGAGGGCGCTGAAGATCTTGAATGCCTGATCCACCGGGGAACCGGCGCGGCGCATCCGGTACAGGCGGGTAGACCGGAACGCGATGAGGATCGGCAATACCAGGAGCGCGAGCATCGCAACCGCCGTCGCCGGAGCAGGCGGAAGATAGCGGCCGGCGATGTCCGTCGAGAAGCGCCAGCGGTACACCAGGACAAACGACACCGCGACGGCCAGCACATCCAGGAACACCTGCACGATCACAAGGAGGACCTGGCGCAAGCGCTCCATCACCACCCTCCGCGTCGGCCCAGGGCGCGAAGCAGCCGCGCCAGACCGTAGCGCAGCGAAATGCCCGCTTCGATGAGGAGGTTTACGACCCGCGGGTACCGGGCGGCATAGTGCTTCCGATGGAAAATGCGCATCGCGTCGTAAAAGGCGCGCAGGGTCGCCTCGGGGATCTGGCGACTGGATGCCCGCTTGCAGTGCCGCACCACGACTTCGGGATAGTAGTAGATCTTCCAGCCACGCTGCTTGATGCGGTACGCCCAGTCGAGGTCCTCGCCGTACATGAAGAACGCTTCGTCCAGCGGCCCGACCTCGTCTACCACCCGCGCGCGCACGAGCATGAAGGCACCACAGACCGAGTCTACCTCCGTGGTGATATCGGGATCCAGATAGGTCAGGTTGTAACGGCCGAACCTGCGGCTGCGCGGAAAGAGCGCCGAAAGGCCGAACAGTCGGTAAAAGGCGACCTCCGGAGACGGAAAAGCGCGACGTGCAGCGCGGTCCAGGCGGCCGTCGGGCAACACGAGCTTGGGGCCCGCGACACCTGCCTCCGGATGCACTTCCATAAAGGCAAGCATCCGCTCCAGCGCGTCCGGCGGCAGCTCCGTGTCGCTGTTCAGCACCAGGACATAGTCGTCCGGCTGCCACTGGGCGCCGTTTCGCGCCGCGCGCAGGCCGAGGTTCACCGCGTAGGCAAACCCGCCGTTGTGCTCGCTCTCGAGGAGATGCACCTCGGGAAACTCCTTCCGCACGCACGCCACGCTGTCGTCCGTGGACGCGTTGTCGACCACAAAGATCTGCATGGGCGGCGCCCCCCGCTGCGCCCGGAGCGACGCCAGACAGCGGCACAACAGATCGGAGGTGTTATAGTTCGGGATGATCACATATACCTGGGGCGTTGTCTCAACAGCCATCGCCCTCCTCGACGGCCGGTGGCCCTGGGGCTTCCCGCTCTTTCGCCTGCTCCCAGAGCGCATCCATATCCGCCAGCGGCATCTGTTCCAGCGGCACGCCGCGGCGGGCGGCTTCCGCCTCCAGCCACGCGAAACGGCGGCAGAACTTGTCGTTCGTCGTCCGCAGCGCATCTTCCGCATCCACTCCGAGCCAGCGTGCCAGGTTGACCAGAGCGAACAGAAGATCGCCCAGCTCTTCCGCCCGCTCCTCCTCGCTCGCCGCATTCCGGAGCTCTGCCATCTCCTCCTCGACCTTCGCCCACACCTCTTCCACACGCGTCCAGTCGAAGCCGACGCGCGCCACGCGGCGCCCGACCGCCTGCGCGAACGCCAGCGCCGGAAGGGAGCGCGGAAGCCCTTCGAGCAGCGACCCGCTTTCTTTCCCCTCCGCACACCGCTCGGCCGCCTTGATCGCTTCCCAGTTCCGGAGTACCGTCTGGCTATCCTTCGCTTCGACCGGGCCGAAAACGTGCGGATGCCGCCGGATCAACTTGGCGTTGATTTCGGCCAGGACATCGCCCAGGTCGAACGCCCCTTCCTCGCGCGCCAGCTGGGCATGCAAAAAGACCTGCATCAGGAGATCCCCGAGTTCCCGGCGCAGGTCCACCAGGTCCCCGCGGTCCAGCGCTTCCAGGACCTCGTAGCACTCTTCCAGCAGGTTGTTCCGCAGCGACGCGTGCGTCTGCTCCCGGTCCCAGGGGCAGCCTCCGGGGCCGCGCAGCCGGGCACAGACCCACTCCAGCGTTGCCGGCAGGCGCAACGCCACCTCCGGCGCCAGCGGCGCAAGGTAAAGCACCGCCGTCGCCCCGGCCGGCAGGACGTCCACCAGCCCTTCCAGCGGCGACCGCAACACCGCATCACCAGCGACGCCACTTCCGGTCAGAACCACCGCCACGGGATGGCTCGCTGGATAGTGCACCCGCAGTTGCTGTACGAGCGCAGCCACCACACCCTTTTCCACGTGGGCGATCAGCAACGGACGCAACGGATCGTACCCGGGAAAAGTTCCCGCTACCACATCCCAGGCATCCTGCAGTTGCAGGCCGCGCTCCAGCGGGTCCAGCTCCAGCGCGGCGCAAGCCGCCTGCAACAGGCCCACGCCCGGGATGACCCGTACCTGGTCCCGCCCCAGCCGCTCCAGGAGCAACCGGGTCGTGGCTTCCCCTTCCCAGGGGTCTCCCGGGACAGCGTACACGACCGGGGGCTCGGCCTCCAGCAGGCGCGCTACCACGCGTTCCGCTCCTTCTTTCGGATCGCGTCCGTCCGAGCAGGTGTCCAGCGCTTCCCAACGGATATGTGGGGGAAATCGGGCCACAAGCGGATGCCGTGCCGTACGGAGGTAGAGAAAGGACGTTTCCTGCAAGACCTGCCAGGCTTCCCGGGTCAGCAGCTCAGGGCTTCCTGGTCCGAGTCCGACCACGGTCATCCGAACCGGCATGCCGCGACTCCTGCAGGCGCAGCGCCTGCTCCAGCACTTCCTCCGTCACAAAGCCCAAACGAACGAGCAGCTGTCCCAGGAGGAACTGCCGGCCAATCTGGGCTAGGTCTTTTTGGATCCGCAGCGCGGTCTCCAGCTCCTGAAGGTTGATCGCCCCCATCTCCACCAGCACCATCCCCAGCGGCCAGCGCTTGCGGCGAACGGCTTGCCAGACAGCATCCACCACTGTCGCGAAATCGCTCGGCGAGCGCAACAAGGGCACCCCCTCGCTGCCGGGAAGCGGGGCGCAGGAGAAGTAGACCACCGGCACACTGGCCTGGCCCAAGGCTTCTTCCAGGGTTTGACGGAGCGCTTCGGGCACGTTACGAACCCAACCGAGGTCCGCCAGGACAATTTCCGGGGGATCTTTCAGGAGAATCTGCGGCACCTGCTCGAGCGACACCGCAAGCAACGGGTACAGCCCGGCTTCCTGCAGCAGGTCGCACAGGATCTCCGCGATCAGCTGGCGGTTCTCGAGCACCAGGATCCTGGGGGACTCACCTTCGGTCGCCATCTCGGCCTCCCTCTACGGGCCCAGCCGCTCGATGGTCGCCTGAGCCTTCAGGCTTTCGAACCATTGCTGAAAGGCCGCCGGGTCCGGGCGCGAGGCACGCTCCAGTACCTGCAGGATGTGAAAACCGTACGTCGTCTGCACCGGGTCGCTCACCTCCCCGGGCTGCAAGGCGAATGCCGCTTTCTCGAGCGCCGGCACACCCATTCCACGGCTGAACCAGCCCAGATCTCCCCCGTTGGCCGCAGTCGCTTTGTCCAGGGAAACCTCCTGGGCCACCTTGGCAAAGTCCTCTCCGGCGCGCAACCGAGCGACCACCTGGCGGGCTTCCTCTTCGGTTGCGACCAGGATATGTCGCACATGGACTTGCTCGGCCGTCGCATAGGCCGCGTTCAGCTTCTCCACCCGCAACTCGCCCCGGACAAAGTCCAGGAACTCTCCGTACGATTCAAAGCCGTTCTGGGCGAGCAGTTCCTCGCGACTCCCGGCCTGCTGCTCATAATAGGCCGCCCGGGCCTCGACCTCTGCGTCCGTAACTTGCACGGCGTAGGTGGGCTGTCCCTGCTCCGCAGGCGGGAAGAGGCCGGCCGCGATCTGCCGCACGAGCTCCTGGTCGATGATCCGCTCGAGGGCCTCCTGACGCACCTGGGCGAGCAGTTCGGCGTTCTTCGGGTCCGCCAGGTCGACGTTGTAGTGGGCCTTGTAGACCGCCCGTGTGTGCCGCATCTCCCGATCCAGGTCCCGGTCCGTCAGGATGACCCCGTTGACCACGGCCACGGTCCTCGCGCGCGTCCCACACCCCAGCACGAGGAATACCCCTGCCAGGAGGATCAGGGCCGCTACGACCCATCCACGCTTCATGGAACACCTCCGTCTCTCGCCCAGGTACCTCAACACAGATCGCCGGGCAGAGAACTGCCTGCCCGAGCTGCAAGAAAAGGGAAGATTCAGCGCGCCTTATGCTTTCCAGTATAGCCGAAAAGGTAGGGGCTGTCAAAGCCACCCGCCTCCAGTTTCCAACAAAGCAGGAATGGGCTTATGACGAGTGTACAAGCCCGTGACCAGTTGAGGCCGGCGATCGTAGCGCTCTTGCCTGGGCGAAAGCCGCTACTGGCCCGGACCGGAAACTCCTTGTGCGGGGGTGTGGGCGGGCAAGGGCAGTGCCCTTGTCCACCCACCCGCCTTTGAAGGAAAATCGCCGTGCTCGGCTCGCTACGATGGGACAGTTCGTTGAGAACTGGGAACCCGCGCCCGTTGCGTACCACAGCCGTGCTGTGCTATACTGAAAGGCGGTCAACCCGTGGGGAACGCGTCGCTCGAAAGTAGGGAGGAGGCCGCGTGAATCGCGCAGGCAGCGGGTAAACTGAAAGTTACACGGGAACCCGGCAGTTCAGCCGGCACACCGAGCGACGGGACCCACCCCGGCCCGGGGAGATCACAGTGATTCGACGGATACAGTGGATCGCCCGCATCCTGCTTGCGGCCCTCGGCATCGCTACGCTGGGGACAGGCGCGTGGCTGTTCGTGGAGCTTCCGCAGGTCCAGGGGCTGCACGAACGCGCAGCGGCCGCGAGCAACGCCATCTACGACCGCAAGGGTCGCCTCCTTTACGAGATGCCTCCCCAGGGGGGAGGCCGGCACACGCCGGTGCCGCTCGCAGAGATTCCTGGCTGGCTCAGGATGGCGACGATCGCCGTCGAGGACGCGAGTTTTTACCGCAACCCCGGGGTGGACCTGCGGGGTCTCCTCCGCGCCCTCTGGATGAACCTGCGGGGCGGCGAGGTGCTTTCAGGCGGAAGCACGATCACCCAGCAACTGGCACGCAACCTGCTGCTCGTCCCGGAAGAACGGAACCGCCGCACCCTGGCACGCAAGCTGCGCGAGGCGGTGCTCGCCTGGAAACTTTCGCGACGGTACAGCAAGGACGAGATCCTCGAGCTGTACCTGAACGAGACGTACTACGGCAGCATGGCCTACGGCGTGGAGGCCGCCGCGCTCACCTACTTCGGCAAACACGTGCGCGACCTGGACCTGGCGGAGTGCGCTCTCCTGGCCGGCCTGCCCCAGGCGCCCACCGCTTACAACCCGCTCGAGAACCTGGAAGCAGCACGCCAGCGGCAGGCCGTCGTGCTGGACCTGATGGTGCGGCAGGGGTTCATCACCGCCGAAGAGGCGCGGCTGGCAAAAGAAGAGGACCTCGCCCTGGCATCGGCGCCGTTTCCCATCCATGCACCGCACTTTGTGATGTACGTGCGGTCGCTCCTCGAGCAGGAACTGGGTCGCGAGCGGCTGGAAGCGGGCGGGCTGCGGATCTATACCACCCTTGACCTGGACCTGAACGAGGCCGTGCGGGACATTGTGCGGAGCCGACTGGCGCGCCTGGCCACGTGCAACGGGCACGTCCGTGAGTGCCCGCCGGGCGGGCACAACGTGCGCAACGCGGCAGTGGTGGCGCTCGATCCGCAGACCGGCGAGATCCTGGCGATGGTGGGAAGCCCGGACTATTTTTCCGCCCGTATCGACGGCGCGGTCAACGGTACGACTGCCCTGCGGCAGCCCGGCTCCGCCATCAAGCCGATCACCTATGCGGCTGCCTTTGCGAGCCGGCAGATGACCGCGGCTACCGTGGTCTGGGACGTGCAGACCGCGTTTCTCACCCAGGAGGGAGAACCGTACGTGCCGAAAAACTACGACCTTCAATACCACGGTCCGGTCCGCCTTCGGGAAGCGCTGGCTTCGTCCTACAACGTGGTGGCCGTGAGGGTGCTCGACGCGATCGGCATCGAGCGGATGACGGACCTTGCGCGCGACCTCGGCATCACCACCCTGGATCGCCCGCGCCTCGGGCTGGCGGTCACCCTGGGCGGGGGCGAAGTGCGGCTGCTCGAGCTCGCGGCCGCATATGCCGCATTTGCCAACGGCGGCCGGGCGGTAACGCCGCTTGCTGTGCTCCGGGTCGAGGATGCAGAGGGACACCTCGTATGGTCGCCGCCCCCCGGATTGGGCCGACAGGTGCTGGACGAGCGGGTCGCCTATCTGATCACGGATATCCTGAGCGACAAGATGGCGCGCATTCCGACCTTTGGCGAAGGAAGCGTGCTGGAGCTGAACCGGCCGGCCGCGGTCAAGACAGGGACGACCACGGACTTTCGGGACAACTGGACGATCGGCTACACACCCGAACTGGTGGTGGGAGTGTGGGTGGGAAACGCGGATAACGAACCGATGTGGGAAGTGTCCGGGATCAGCGGAGCTGCGCCCATCTGGCACGATGTGATGGAGGTCGCGCTCAAAGGGAAACCTCCCCAGCCGTTCGCGCGGCCGGACGGCCTGGTGGAAGCCGAAGTGTGCGCCCTCTCGGGGATGCGGCCGACCGACGCCTGCGCGCACCGCGTGACGGAGCTCTTCCTGCCGGGCACAGAGCCTCAGCAGCCCTGCGACATGCACGTGCGCGTCGCGGTCGACCGCGCCACCGGCCGGCCGGCAACCCCGGATACCCCCCCGGAGCGCGTGGTCGAGACCGTGTACACCCTTTTCCCTCCGGAAGCCAGCGAATGGGCCCGGGAGCACGGCTTTGCAACTCTGCCGGAGGGTTTCCGCGGCATCGGTGCTGGACAACGTGATGAAGATGGTCCTCCCGCGCTCGCGCTGGCCGCCCCGGACGCGGGCGCTGCGTTCCGGCTGGACCCCGGGCTCCCTCTCTCGGCCCAGCGAATCCGCGTTGCCGCCCGCGTGGCCGACGAGGCCGGATTCAGAGAGGTCGCGCTCTATGCCGACGGGGAGGTCGTGGCAAGATTTTCCCGGCCGCCGTACGAGGCTTTCTGGCCTCTGCGCGCAGGAACCCACCGTTTCTGGGCGGAAGCAGTGGACGGACAGGGAAGAAAGGTGCGCAGCGCGGCGGTCACGGTGCGCGTTGTCCGCTGAGAGTGTGGCGTATGGCCGCCGGACGAATGTCTGGCAGCAAGGAGATCCGCGATGAGAACGTTTCGCCTTCGGAAAGAATTGCGCATGGCCACTGTGGGGACACTGCTCTTGCTTGTGTTGAGCGGGTGCGTCCCCGGAAAGCCCACTCCGACGCCGGTCCCGCTGCCTCCGCCCCGCGTGCTGGAGCGCAGTCCGGCGCCGGGAGAGGAGATGCCCCTCGATGCGCCCATCCGCCTGACTTTTGACCAGCCTATGGACCGCAAGAGCGTAGAGCGCGCGCTCGTCATTTCTCCCACCGTGGCCGGACAATTCCTCTGGAGCGACGACCGCACGGTCGCGTTCACCCCCAGGGAAAGCTTCTCGCGCGGCGCGCGGTACGCCGTGCGCCTGGACACGGGCGCACGCAGCGCGCAGGGCAAGTCGCTTGTGGAAGCGGTGCGGTTCGAGTTCTACACCGTGGGGTTTCTCACCGTGACCCAGGTGCAGCCGCCTCCCGGAGCCGGCGAGGTTGCGCCGGATAGCGCGGTCACGGTGGTCTTTAACCGCCCCGTGGTGCCCCTGACGGCGGTGGAGAACCAGGCCGGCCTTCCCCAGCCGCTCGTCTTCACGCCGGCAGTCGAGGGCACCGGCGAGTGGTTGAACACCTCGATCTACATCTTCCGGCCGCGCGATGGATTCCTGCCGGCCACCGAGTATACAGTTCGCGTGCCGGCCGGCCTGACGGATACGACGGGAGGCGTCCTCTCGGAGGAATACCGCTGGAGCTTTCGCACGATCCATCCCGCCCTGCAAGATCGCTCCCCGATGCCGGGCGATGCGTATGTCGACCCGAACGGTCCGATCCGCCTGACCTTCAACCAGCCCATGGACCATGCATCCGTGGAAGCGAACTTTTCCCTCTCCTGCAACGGCCAGGCGGTCCCCGGCCGCTTCGAGTGGGAAGGGGGCGAGCGACCGACCGCCGCAGAAACGGCGTCCTTCTTCCCCCAGCAACCCCTGCCACGCGGGGCAGAGTGCCAGGCGCTGCTCCGACCCTGGGCACGTGCGCGCTCTGGTCCGGCCACGACGGCTGTCGAATACCCCTGGACCTTCGAGGTCGCTCCCGCGCCGGATGTGCTCGAGACCGTCCCTGCCGATGGAAGCGAGCAGGTGTATGTCTATCAGTCGGTGCAGATCCGCTTCGCCTGCCCGATGCAGACAGACGTCTTTACGCGATACGTCAGCGTTTCCCCAGCACCTCAGCCGGAGCAGCTGGAGTACTACTGGCAGGAACAGGACACCGTGGTCCAGATCTCCTTCCCCAAGGAACCTCAGACACGCTACGAGGTGCGTCTGAGTGCCGATACCCCGGATCGCTACGGCACACCACTGGGCAAGCCGGTGCGCATCCGGTTCACCACCGGGGATCTGGAACCGATGGCGATGTTTGCCACGGATGGAAACCTGGGGGCTTACAACGCCTACTCCGATACCGTTGTTTATGTCGTCCATCGCAACGTGCCGCGGCTCGAGGTGGAGCTCTACCGTTTGAGCGTCGAAACCTTCATGCGGCTGAACGGGTTCGGCGATTGGGATGAGTGGCTGAAATTCGAGCCGGACCCGGCAGCGCTCGTGAACCGCTGGGCAAAAGAAACCGATGCTCCGAGGAACCAGACCCAGACGACTCCCTTCGATCTGACCATGCCGGATGGACAGCCCCTACCACCGGGAGTCTACTTTGTGCGGCTGTACGCGCCCGGGCTCCCGGTGGGCCAGGAGTACTGGCAGCGCTTCATGTTCGTGCGGTCGCGGGTCAACCTCACGATGAAACAGAGCCACACCGAGGCGCTCGTCTGGGCAACCGATCTGGCGAGCGGACAGCCTGTTCCGGGTTTGCGGGTGCGCTTCTTTACCGGGTTGCGCACCGTTGCCGCCGAAGGCACGACGGACGGCGATGGGCTGTTCATGGTGCCCGGCGTCCATACCGGAGAGCTATGGGATGCCTTCTTTGCGGTGAGCGGAGAACCGGGGGCGGAGGACTTTGCCATCGCCTATAACGGCTGGGAGCAAGGGATTAGCCCCTGGGAATTCGGGCTCACCGCCGAGTACTGGCAGACCCGCGCCCGCGCCTATCTGTACACGGACCGGCCCATCTATCGCCCCGGTCAAACGGTCTACTTCAAAGGGATCCTGCGGCTCGACGACGACGCCCGCTACACGCTGCCCGAGGGGATCGGCACCATCCAGGTGCGCATCACGGACCCCGAAGGCAGGGAACTGTACCACGAGGACCTGGCGCTGAACGACATGGGCACATTCCACGGGGAGTTCCTGCTGGATGCGGAGGCAGCGCTGGGGAGCTACTTTATCGAGGTGCAGAAGGAAGAACTCGACCTCTACACGGGCACGTCCTTCCGGGTGGCCGAATACCGCAAGCCCGAATTCCAGGTGCAGGTGACCACCGACCGCGACGCCTACCTCGCCGGCGACACGATCCGGGTCATCGCAGAGGCGACATACTACTTCGGAGGCGCGGTGGCCGACGCGCCGGTGCACTGGAGCGTGCTCAGCCGCGACTTCTGGTTCCAGTACCGCTGCCCCAACGAGGGGACCTGCCTCTGGTACGATTGGACGGACACCGAATGGGGTGTTTACGGACCGCAGGAGTATGGTATCTACGGCCGGCTGATCGCCGAGGGCGATGCACGCACCGGGCCCGATGGCCGGGTGACTTTCCAGGTGCCGGCCGACCTCGGGACGGTCGGGCGCAGCCAGGAGTTCATCATCGAGGCGAGTGTGACCGACCTAAGCGGGCAACAGGTGAGCAACCGCACGTCCGCCGTGGTCCACCAGGGCGAGTTCTACATCGGCCTCGCCGCACGAGGCTATCTGGCACAGGTCGGGAAACCTCATACCGTGGATATCCTCACCGCGGACTGGGAGAGCGACTCGGTGCCCGGAGTTGCCCTGACGGTCGTCTTCATGGAGCACCGCTGGTACAGCGTGCGGCAGCGGGACGAGAGCGGAGGCTTTTTCTGGAACTGGACGTCCGAGGATATCCCTGTCTTCACAACCACCGTGACGACTGGCCCCGATGGCAAGGCGACCGCGACCTTTACCCCGGACAAGGCCGGCACCTACCGCGTGCGGGCGATCGGCCGCGACGGCCGGGAGCACGAGGTACGCAGCAGCACCTACTTCTGGGTGTGGGGCGGCAAGGAATACGTGCCCTGGCGCCAGGAGAGCAACAACCGCATCACGCTCATCGCGGACAAGAAGCAGTACCGGGTCGGCGACGTTGCGGAGATCCTGGTCCCGTCGCCCTATAGCGGGACGGTGTACGCGCTGGTGACGCTCGAACGGGGGCACATCGAAGAGGCCCGGGTCGTCGAGCTGAAAGGGAACAGCGAAGTGCTGCGCATCCCCATCACCGAAGCGCACGTGCCGAACATTTTCGTCTCCGTGGTGCTCGTACAGGGGTCGTCCCAGGCGCCCGACGGGAGTGCTTCCTTCCGGATGGGGGTGATCCAGCTGCCGGTCTCGGTGGAAACCAAGCAGCTGAAGATCGCGCTGATTCCGGACCGGGATATGGCCCGAGGCGAACACTACCGGCCCCGGGAGACAGCCACCTACGAGGTACGGGTAACGGATAGCGAAGGGAAGCCGGTCGAAGCAGAGCTCTCGCTGCGGCTGGCAGACCTGGCCGTGCTTTCCCTGGCCGACGAGACGGGGCCAGGGCTGCTGGAGACCTTCTGGAGCGAGCGCGGCCTTGGGGTCCGCACGAGCACGTTGCTGGTGGTGGCGGTGAAGAAGGCCGTGCGCGAGGAAAAGCCCGGGGCAAAGGGAGGTGGTGGAGGTGAGGCCGAGGAGGGCTTCGTCCGCACGAGGTTCCCGGACACCGCCTTCTGGGACCCGGTCGTGCGCACCGATACAGACGGTCGGGCGACGGTACAGGTTCCTCTTCCGGACAGCCTGACCACGTGGCGGATGCAGGCGCGCGGCGTCAGCGCCGATACGCGGGTGGGCGAAGCCACGGTGGACATCGTGAGCACCCTCGATCTCCTGCTTCGGCCCGTGCTGCCGCGCTTCTTCGTCGTGGGGGACCGAGCCGAGCTCGCGACGATCGTGCACAACAACACCGGCCAGGAGCAGGAGGTCCAAATTACGCTGACGCTCGAAGGGCTCGCGCTCGAGGGCAGCACCAGCCAGACAATCCGGATCCCTGCTGGGGAGAAGGGCAAAGTCGTGTGGCCGGTGCGCGCGGAACCGGTAGATCAGGTACGGGTGCGAATGGAGGCACGCGCGGGTTCCCTGTACGACGCACGGGAGGACACACTTCCTGTTTACCGCTACTCGACGCCCGAAGTAGTGGCCACCGCCGGCCGCCTCCAGGGGCCGGAACAGCGCGTAGAGATCGTGCAGCTCCCGAAGGTCTTTGACCCCACCCAGGGGGAGCTGACCGTGCAGATCGACGGCTCGCTCACGGGCGCGATGCAGCAAGGGCTGGACTTCCTGAAGCACTTCCCGTACGAATGCGTGGAGCAAACGGTCTCCCGCTTCCTGCCGAACGCGCTCGTCTACCAGGCGCTCCGCGAAATGGGCATCGAGCGGCCGGAACTGGAACAGAACCTGACCGAGATGATCCATGTCGCGCTCCAGCGGCTGTATGCGAACCAGCATTACGATGGAGGCTGGGGCTGGTGGACGGGCGACAAGAGCGATCCCTACCTCACCGCGTACGTCCTGCAGGGGTTGATCGAAGCCCAACGGGCGCACTTTACCGTCGATCGGGACGCGTTGCGGAGGGGGCGCGAGTACCTGCGCAACAATCTGCCCTCCGTTTCCCGCCTGAAGGAATCGTGGGAAGCGAACCGCCTGGCGTATATGCTCTACGTCCTCGCCGAGTCCGGCGCACCCTCCGAAACCGCGGCAGCAGGGGAACGTGGGATTGCGATCGGGCTCTTCGAAAGGCGGCACCTCCTGGATCGCTACGGCGCGGCCTACCTGGCAGTGGCGCTTTCCCTGTACGAGCCCGAGGAGCGGAGCCGCGTGGACACGCTCCTGACCGACCTGCGCGGAGCGGCCATCGTGAGCGCCACGGGCGCACACTGGGAAGAGACGGGGGTGGACTACCGCAACATGAACACCGACATCCGCACCACCGCTATTGTCACCTGGGCCCTTGCACGGCTAGATCCCGGTAACGAACTCCTGCCGAACGCGGTGCGCTGGTTGATGGCGGTACGCAAAGAGGGGCACTGGTCCACCACTCAGAACACCGCCTGGTCGCTCATGGGCCTCGTGGCGTATATGCGTGCGACAAAGGAGCTGGAAGGCGATTTCAGCTACACCGTGACCCTGAACGGTGAAGTGCTCGGGAGCGGCGATGTGAGCAAGGAGAACATCGACCAGAGCCGGCAGTTGCGGGTCGAGATCGCGCGCCTGCTCGTGGAGCAGGGAAACCTGCTCGTGATCGAGCGCCTTGCGCCGAAAGCCGGCCAGAGCGGCAAAGGGCAGCTCTATTACGCCGCATACCTCCGTTATTACCTCCCGGCAGACCAGGTCAGGGCGATCAGCCGCGGGGTCACCGTAGCGCGCCAGTACAGCCCGGTGAACGCGCCCGCGCAACGGGTGGACCGGGCCCGTGTGGGGGACCTGATCCGGGTCAAACTCACGCTCGTCGTTCCGAACGACCTGTATTACGTGGTGGTGGAAGATCCGCTCCCCGCGGGTTGCGAGGGTGTGGATACCAGCCTGAAGACAACCAGCGTGGTCGGTGAGCCGCCAAAACTGCGGAACCTGACTGCGGAAGAACAGGAACGCTGGTACCGCGACTTTGGCTGGGGCTGGTGGTGGTTCTCGCATACCGAGATGCGCGACGAAAAGGTCGTGCTCTTTGCCTCTTATCTGCCGCGGGGGACGTACGAATACACCTACGTGATGCGGGCGGCGGTGCCAGGCGAGTACCTGGTGATGCCGAGCGTCGCTTCCGAGATGTACTTCCCCGAGGTGTTCGGACGCAGCGACGGCGCGCGGTTTGTCGTAGAGCGAGGCGAGTAGACACGGTGGGCCACAACCTTCTGCTCACGGGCCGGCCGGGCATCGGCAAGACGACGGTCGTGCGGCGGACGCTGGAGTTGCTCCCAGCGTTCGAGGCCAGCGGCTTCACCACGGACGAGATCCGCGGCCCCCAAGGGCGACTGGGATTCCAGGCGCGGAGGCTCGACGGCCATACGGTCGTGCTCGCGCACGTTTCCTTCCGCACTCCGTTCCGGGTGGGACGGTACGGGGTAGATATCGCGGCCTTCGAGCAGGAGATCCTTCCCGCGCTGGACCTGAGCCGGCGGACATCCGCCTTCTTTGTGGTCGACGAGATCGGGCGTATGGAATGCTTCTCGGCCGCTTTTCGTTCCCTCGTTTGGACGCTTCTGGAGGACGAGCGGCCCCTCCTGGGGACCATCGCTCTCCACGGCCCCGAGTGGGCGGATCGTGTGCGAAGGAGGTCGGACGTCGAGATCGTGGAGGTCACGATGGCCAACCGAACGCGCTTGCCAGAGTTTCTCGCTGAGCGGCTGCGGTCGTGGCTGGAGTGAGAAACTCCGGAGTGGTCGGCCTGCGGTGCTTTATGCAAACTTCACGGAAAGTTTATGCTTTCTTAATGCTTTTGGGCGCGTAATTTGCTAACCTGTATATAGAAGTACAAGCAGGAGTAGAGGGGCAGGCCGGGAGACACAGAAGCAGGAGGGGAAGGCTGCGTCCAGGGCAAGCAGGGGGAGAGGTGAGAGGGGAACGGTACCTTGCGAAGGGAGTCCCCTCTCGCCAGTGAAGCGGATGAGCCGGGGGCAAAGAGAGCGCCCCGGTTTTTTTGTCCCTCACTTTCGCCCCCCGCCTCCGAACATCCTACAGGACAAGCGATCGGCGGTAACACGCCGTCCCGCCGACGACGTCTGGCTGCAGCCCGGACACCGCCGGAACGGGCTCGTGCTGGAACGTGCAGGGGCGGCTTCATCCCGTCGCGCTTCGGGCTCGCGGACCTGAGCCGCCGCTTTCCCCTTACCGCTGCGCGGCGGAAGGGAAGCAGAAAGAGCGACTTTCCCTGGCGGCTGCCGAACGAGGAGTGGACAAAGGAGCTGCGTGGGTCCGGGGCGATCTCCCTGTCCCTGCTCGGCCGAACATCCAAACGGGTCGTTGCATCCCTGCGCGCCCCGCGTCTGCGCACCCGAGAAGCACGTGTTGCTGTGCTGGCGCATCGGGCGTACGCGTGCTATAATAGCAGCGCCCGATGAAGCACAGAGGCAGCAAACGATGGCGAACGTGATCACCGTCAGCCGGATCGTCCCGCTTTTTCTGACCGTCCTCCTGCTCTACGTCGGCCCGCCGTCCGCCCAGGCAGCCGCGGTCCCGCTGATTCTCCTGCTCCTCGCGATGGATTTCTTCGACGGCCTGGTGGCCCGTCGCACCGGCCGTGTCACCAAGCTGGGCAGCACGCTCGATATCGCGATGGACCGCCTGGTAGAGTTTGTCCTGTGGGTCTGTTTCTCCGACTTGCGGCTGATCCCGGTGTGGGTTCCCCTGGTCGTGATCGCCCGTGGGATGATCGTGGATGCCGTCCGCGGATACGCACTGGCCTTCGGGCAGACCGCTTTCGGGATGATGCACTCGCGCCTCGGGCGGTTTCTCGTGTCCTCGCGCTTTATGCGCGACCTGTACGGCGTCACGAAAGTGTGCGCTTTCGCAGCGCTGGCTCTTGTGCACGCCCTGCGACGGGGGGCCTTCGCGTCCTGGCTGGCTGCTGGCCCTTATGTCTACGCGGCCGGGTACGGACTCACGCTCTTTGCGGTGCTCCTGTGTCTGGTACGCGGAGTGCCCGTCCTGTTCGACGCGCGCACCCTTTTCCGCCGGAGGCTGCCCGAGGAGCAGTAGCGTGGGGCTGCCAGGCGCCTTCTTCGACATCGATCGAACGCTCCTCGTGGGCACTTCGCTGGAGAGCTGCTTTCTCCGGGCTGCCTGGCGACGGCACATCCTCGGGATCCGAGCACTGGGCCGAAACCTCACCGAGGGCCTGCGCGCGCTCAGGCACGGGGCGCTGCTTATCCCTCCAGGACTTCCCTGGCGCACTCGGTTGCGCTACCTTTTCCTGAGCGGGAACAAGGCTTACCTTCGAGGCCTGAGCCTGGAAGTCTGCCACGATCTGGCGCGGATCTCGCTGGAGGAAGAGGTCCTGCCGCGGCTGAGCCCGCGCGGCCTGGTACGCATTCGGGAACACCAGGCCGCGGGGCATCGAGTAGTGCTCCTGAGCGGCACGCTCGATTTCCTCGCCCAGCCGCTCCAGGCATACCTGCAGGCCGATCGGCTGGTCGCCGCCCGGCCCGAAGTCGAACGGGGTCGCTTGACCGGGCGGCTTGCGGAACCCCACCCTTACGGGGCGCGGAAGCGCGAGCTCCTCCTGCAGATCGCCCGAGAAGAAGGGATCGACCTCGCCGGCTCGTTCGCCTACGCGGATCACCACACCGACCTTCCCTTTCTGGAAGCAGTTGGACATCCGGTAGCCGTTAATCCCGACCGGAGGTTGTACCGCATTGCGCGGGCGCGTGGATGGGCGATCGAGCGCTTTGGCAGAGAAAGGTGCTAGCGGCGACGCCGCCCGTACAGGTAGGCGACCAGGAAGAGAACCGCCCCGGCCAGTACGAGCGTGTAGAAGAGCAAGCTACCCGTCCCGATCAGGTGGTTCTGCGCACCGGATAGCACCGCGTATCCCTCCCGTTAACGGGGAATCCCCAGACCAGCGTGCCCGCCCTCGCGGCCGTGCAGGTACATCGCCCGTTCTACCACCACAGGCCGGTCCGATTCGACCTCGACGGCGAGCGCCGATATCGCAGGAGCAAGTTCGTTCAACAACACAGTGAAGCGCGAATGGGCGGGCATCCGGAAACGATCGCTGCGCAGTTCTCCCCGGGCCCCGAGCAAGGTAACCGTCCCCTCGGCCGGTTGATCGTTCGGGTTGGCCAGCGCAAGCCACGCTTCGAACGGCTCTGCCGTCGCACCCTCGGCCAGGTACCAGCGGCGGGCCGGGCGCGGTGCGCCCAGCACGGCGTGCGCCGCACGGAATTCGTTGAAGAACGTCACCCGAGCGACGGCGATAGGCTGCGCTGCCTCCACCTGCGCGGCCAGCGAGAGACGGGGCAGGATGGTGTTCAGGTTCAGCCGTTGCTCGCCCGGACGAAGCAGGTAGGAGCGCCTCAGCGAGGTACCGTCACTGGTCATCAGGGTCAAGGTGATCCCCACCGGGGATTCGTGCGGGTTCAAGAAGGCAAGGACCGTCCAGAACGGCGCTTCCGTCTCCACGCCCGGAACCGTCCAGGAGCGAGACAGGATCGGCGTGCCGGGCATCCCGTAACCCCCGGTGGCAAAGCGCACCGCCTGCTCGGCCGCAACAGGTGCCCGGGCCTGCACGCGGCATCCCACGACGGTGCTCCCTGTGTACACCTGGCTCAGGGGCAGCTTCAGCCGAGCACCGCCCGCAAGCGTGAAGGCGTCCCGTGCCGCAGGCCCGTCCGGAGAGAACACGGTCACGGTCACCGGGATCCGATCGACCTGCGGGTTCAGCAGCCAGATCGTCGTGGTAAAGCCGTTCTCCTGTGAGCCTCCTGGGAGATACCAATCGCGCGAGAGCAGGTCCAGGCCGGCGCTCGCGTCCGCATCCGGGCCGTAGTAGAGGGCGCGCTCTGCGATCAGCTCGGAGGCAGGGGATACCACCGTCCAGAAGTCGCCTTTCGGCAGGACCCGGTTGAGGAACAGGCTCGCGCGCGAGCGGGCCGGCACCGAAACCGCACCTCGCATCCGCTGCATCGCCTCCGGGAAGAGCTCCCAGGTCACCGTGGACCTTCTGCTCGAGGCGTTCGATAGGAGCAACCACTCGTGCTCTGCAGGAGCAGTAGCCCCGCGCACGAAGAGCCACCGGTTCTGCCGCAACGCCTCGGCTTCGAGACGCTCACGCAGCCGTTCCCCGAGCGCCGTATCGTCGGGCGTAGCGATGCGCCACTCCTGGTTCCCCAGCTGCTCGACCCACCCGTCGAGCAGAGCGACGAGGGCATCCTCCGCCGTTGGGGGGACAGGCTCCTCCGGGGTGCCGCCCACCACGCCGACATAAAGCGTGTCTCCGACCGCAGCCCCTCGCCCCTCGTAGACGATCCCCTGCGCGTCGACAAAGTATCCGTAGGCCAGGTCAGGGAATGCCAGCACGTCCTGCTGGAACCGCTGGACAAGCTGTAGCGCGGTAGAAGTACGCACTGCCCCTGCAGTTGTGAGTGCGGCCGGCCGCACTTCTACGCGCAGGGGAGCGGCGGCGATGCTCGCGGACCCTTCCGAAGCCGGCCGCCCGCCCCAATCCGCGGGCGGGACAGGGTGCGGCTTGCCACCGGGTTCCTCCCACGGCGGGTTCGCCCGAAGCGCAGGGCCCTCTTGTGCAGGTAAGTAGACAAGGACGATTTCTTCCAGCGCCGGTACAGATCCCCCTTCGGCGCGAAAGGTCACCCGGTACTGTAGCGTGTCGCTCTCGGTGGGCACGACAGCGAGCGCTTCACCTGCCGCGCGCCCCTCGGGGTCCATCCAAGGGCCTACCCCGAGCTCGATCCAGCGGCTCCACTCGCCCGAAACGGACCGGGCTCGCACTGCAAAGGAAAGGGATGACCCTGTGGGCACCCGCGCACGGTAGAGCAGGCCGATGCCCCGGAAGGGGATAGAGGTCACCCGCTCGACGGAAGTGTAGGTGCCCTCGCTGCGGCCCTCCACCAGGCGGAGTTCGCCATCGCCTGCCGAGGAAACCACGGTGCCGTCCAGTACACCCGAAACCCAGTCGGCAACGGTCGTCTGTACCCACCGGCCCACAGGAGGCAGCGGCTCGGCAGCAGCCTTTGGTACCAGGGATATCCAGAACGGACACAGGAGCAGCACGGCAACCAGCCGCGAAAGGGGCCTGCGCATCTTGCCCTCCTAGTCCTGCGGGCTGTAGTCAACTCCCTCCGTGTAGACGTTGCCCGCATTCCAGAGACACCAGCCCCAGCCTCCTCCATCCCACGAGGCCTGGATCTGCGCCGCCACTTCCGCGGGCCCGTAGGGCGGGGACCCCAGGTCAAAGTCCTGTAGCCAGGGCCGCACCAGTGCCCGCTGGGTCTCTGTCATCTGGTTGTAGGCGCGGATCACCGTCTCACGGACGATCTCGTAGGGACAGGCGTTCGGGTTAGCGCAACCCAACTCGCCCGGGGAATAGTGGGAAGGATAGGCCATCGGGCAGATATAGTCCAGGTAGTAGGTCATACGCGAGATGTCCTGACCCTGCTCCCACATCTTGCGCCAGGCGGCGTACCCAAAAACATCTGCGGAGATGAAGGCTCCCGTGGGAGCAAGTTGCTCGTAGCCGTACTGGACAAAGGATGTTATCGCGTCGTACTGCTTTTCGATGCTCGTTTCCTCAGAGTAGGCGATGATGCTCGTGTCCCCGTCCGTAGGAAAGCGGATATAGTCGAACTGCACCTCGTCGAAGCCGAGCGCAGCGACCTCCCGCGCGATCGCGACGTTGTACTCCCACACCTCGCGCCGATAGGGATCGGTCCAGCGCAGGCCGGCATGGTTCCGCCAGAGTCCTCCCCAGATGTTGTGGATCGCCCACTCGGGCCGCGCGTCCGCCAGGCGGCTGTCCTCGAAGGTCACAATATAAGCAATGGTGTAGATGCCGCGCTCCTTACACTGCCGCAGCACCTCGCGCACGTCGAACCGGGGATCGGCCAGACCGAGTTCCTTCACGATGGGCAGCTGGCTGTCGTAGGTTACGGCGCCATAGGCGTCCTTGACCTCGATCACTACAGCATTCAACTCGGTTCGGTCCACGAAATCGAGGAGATGCCCGAACCAGTCGGGTGTGCCAGCGACAAAGCCGGTCACATAGATTCCCTGGACTGCAAACGGCGAAAGCCCGATCGTGACGCTCGTCTGCTCCGTCACGGTGACGACCGCCCGGGCAAAGCCCGGGGCCAGCACCTTGAGCACCTCCGTGTCGGCGGTGCCATCCAGGTGAAATCGCCCGGTATCGTCCGTGTGCACGTAGCCGCCGCTCCACACCACGCGTGCGCGAGCGATGGGTCGGCCATCCCGCTCGTCGCGCACCACCCCATCCAGAAACGCCGGGCGCAGGCGGATGTCCAGCCGGGTCGTCGGGCCGGGGGTCGCCTCCACAGTGCGGTAACCAGGAGCCTGCACGCGAAGGCGGAACTCTTCAGGAAGATCGGTCAGCCGGTAGCGCCCTCCGGCGTCTGTGGTGGCGGTGAAGGGGGGCGCCACCAGCACGGTGACGGTTGCTCCCGGAAGCGGGCGATCCGAGAAGGCGTCCAACACCGTCCCTTCGAGCGTGTTCGGACGGAGAACGACGTCTACCGTGGTTGTCATGAAAGAACTGGTCCACGGTGCGTACCCGGCGGCCCGGACGGTAAGGGTAAAAGGAAAAGAGGGGTTCAGGAGGACGAACGTCCCATCCGCGTCGGTGGAAACGGCCTGGGCACCCATCCGGACCTCTGCTCCAGCAACGGCAGCCGCGGCGTAGCGATCGGTCACCCGCCCCCGCACCCGGTCCGGGTAGAGGGCTACCTGCACGGTGGCCTGTGGCGGGTCGCCGGCCGGCACGAGCTGCTGGAGAACGGCTTCGGCATCCTGATAGCCGGAAGCACTTACGTGTAGGATCTCCCCGTTCCCCCAGCGCGCGAGGCGACACTCGCCCCGTTCGTCCGTACGCGCCTGGTCTTTCGGCAAGGCGCAGCGCGCCGCGCGTACTGGCCGACCGGTCAGCCCGTCGCGCACCGTTACCACCAGGATCGGATCGTTCGGGCGGCAGGAAGAGAGCAAGGGGAAGAAGAGCAGGGGAACGGTCAGAAATGCCAGGCATCTAAGCAGGCGCATACACCCATTCCTTTCCTGTCCGAGGCGTACTCCGGGCCAAGAGCCTGGCCGGATTATAGCAAAAAAGGACCTCTCTGTCCAGAAGCCGGCCCCGATCTTCGGACACGTGGTAGGACTGCGGGCATCCGTGAGCTCGAGGGCCAAGGGGATGATGGCGTGGTCCAACTTAGCCCTCAAGGTCAGAGGCCGTTTGCGCCGCGGTCGAGGCTATGCTATGATGCGCGCGTGTCGGAGGTGCCGCAGGGATGAGTGAATCGGGACGCAGTTACCGCTACTACGACCTCATCATGGCGCTTT
This sequence comes from Chloroflexia bacterium, assembly GCA_041082245.1. GTDB lineage: Bacteria > Chloroflexota > Chloroflexia > DTKN01 > DTKN01 > DAOTVY01. The sequence goes on along the minus strand of JBDOIE010000152.1, from coordinate 951 downwards.
TTGTCGCTGTGCTGCTGATCAGCAACGTCGCCTCTTCGGCCAAAATGGTCGATTGGGGCGTCTCCCTTTTCGGGCTACCCCTCGCTTTCGACGCCGGCACCGTCGTATTCCCGATCAGTTACATCTTTGGCGATATCCTGACCGAAGTGTACGGGTACCGGAGGTCACGGCGGATCATCTGGATCGGTTTCTTCTGCAATGCGCTGATGGCGGCCATCCTGGCGCTCGTGGGGCTTCTCCCCGGGGAACAGGAGTGGCAAGCCGGAATGCAGGTGCTCCTGACCCGTAGCGGACAGACCGGAGGGGCCGAACTTGCCTATCGGTATCTCCTGGGGACGACCCCCCGTATCGTGATCGCGTCGCTGACGGCCTATTTCGCGGGCGAGTTCTCCAACTCCTACATCCTCGCCCGGATGAAGGTCTGGACGCAGGGACGGTGGCTGTGGACCCGGACGATCGGCTCCACGCTGGTCGGTGAGGGCGTGGACACGCTCGTCTTTGTGCTGGTGGCGTTCGCCGGCGTCTGGTCGTGGGAACTTGTGGGGCAGGTCACCCTGACGAACTACCTCTTCAAGGTGGGCGTCGAGGTCGCGATGACGCCGATCACCTACCGCGTGGTGAATTTCCTCAAGCGGGCAGAACAGGAAGACTACTACGACCGCCACACGGACTTTAACCCGTTTCGGCTGGGCGCGGTCTGAGGAGGCCGAGTTGGCGGCCAGGGATTTCCTGCAGCGGAGCTTGGCCCAGATCACGTTCGCCCTGCGCGACACGCTTGTGGACGAAGAGGCGGCACGGCGGCCCGGGCTGTTGCAGCGGCTGGACGCCCGGGCCAAGGTCGTGGGGACGCTGGCGCTCTTGCTGGCCGCCGCGCTTTCCCGGCGGTGGGAGCCGCTTCTGGTGCTCCACCTGATGGTGCTCGTCCTGGCCTGGACCTCGCACCTTCCGTTG